>NZ_CP035033.1:1500000-1800000 GCF_004028275.1 Hydrogenovibrio thermophilus | reverse complement strand
CGAACGCCTGCGACATTTGGCCGTCGGTATCGCGCACAAACGAGAACGGATAAGGATTTTTCTCGATGAATTTGGCGACTTGCTCCGCCGGGTCGTACGACATCGAAATGGCGACGATTTCGAATTTATCGCCGAACTTTTCTTTCATCTGTGCCAGGTGCGGCATTTCAGCGATACACCCCGGGCAGGTGGTCGCCCAGAAACTGACCAGAACCGGTTTGAGCGGTTTACTGAGTTGCAGGGTGTCACCTTGCGCGGTTTTTACCGTGATGTCCGGCGCTTTGCCCAACCCGTCCGAGAAGACGGTGAGATAGAGCAAGGTACCGATGAGTACCACGACGAGAAGACCGAAAAGTTTGCTACCGAGTTTGTTCATGGCAATCTCTTGAGTTTAAACGAAATAAGAGGCGACCATTTTAAGGGCGCTCGATGGTTTCCACGCCGTTAGCTGTACCGCAAAGGAAAATATCCGCATTGCGTGCCGCGAACAAACCATTGGTGACGACACCGACGATGCTGTTCAATTCGGTTTCCATGGCCACCGGGTTAACGATTTCCAGACCGTGAATGTCCAGAATCACGTTACCGTTATCGGTCACGAAGCCTTCGCGCAGTACCGGTTCACCGCCGAAACGTTTGACGACTTCGCGAGCCACGTAGCTGCGCGCCATTGGGATGACTTCAATCGGAAGCGGGAACTTGCCGAGTACGTCAACTTTTTTGCTGTCGTCGGCGATGCACACGAATTTTTTGGCCACAGCCAAGACGATTTTTTCACGCGTCAAAGCACCGCCGCCGCCTTTAATCAAGTTTAGGTTTGGATCGGCTTCATCGGCGCCGTCGATGTAAACCGACATTTCGTCCACGGCATTGAGTTCCAAAACCGGAATGCCGTGTCCTTTCAAACGCTCGGCGGTGGCTTCGGAGCTGGCGACCGCGCCTTTGATTTTGCCTTTGATTTTGGCCAGTTCGTCAATGAAGAAATTAGCTGTGGAGCCTGTGCCAACGCCAATGTAAGTATCCGGAACAACATAATCGATGGCGGCTTTAGCCACTTCTTGTTTCAATTCGTCTTGTGTCATTGTATCCATCCTGAATCATAAAAATAAAGATGCCAGTATTCTAATCACTTTGGAGAAAAATGTATAGCGTGGGGTGTTGAACGCCTATGGAGAAAGGCTTGAGGCAAGAATGTCCTTTCAAACCGGAGGGGTTTGAAAGGAACGGATGGAATCAGTGGTGCGGGCTGCCGCCCGGGGCGTTGAACATCACTGGTGGCGGTTGAACGGCCGGTTTGGTTTCGGACAGTTTCGGTGGCAGTTCACCCGGTTTGCGGTCATAAGAGGCGACGACCATGCCCACTTGGGTGACGTAATAGTTTTTCGGATAAACGTGGACGACCTTGTAGACCATTGGACGCAGTTGTTTACCTTCTTCCGCCAGTGGTTTGCCCATCATCATGTACATGCCGCACATGGTGGAACCATTGACAACGTGGTGGGTCTTCAGGTTTTCATGGTCTTTAACACTGAGTTGTCCGCGACGATCCAATTCCTTGATATAGGCTTGTCTGTCTTCATCGGAGGTCAGTCCGTTGTAATCGACACACAGTTTCAGAGTTTGCTGGTCTTCAAGCGACTGTTTGGTGTCTGCCGCTTGGGAGGCCGACGTAAAGCTCAAAGCACCGATCATCAGTGCGTAAAGGGAAAGGTTTTGGCCTGTCATTATTCTATAACCTGTTTTGTTTGATTGATTTGGTTCAGGGATTCTATAGGGATGTCAGGCGGATTTTCAAGCCTGAAAGTTGGAAAGAGTATGGAACCGGTTTTTACGACTGGCATCGTAAAAACCGGTTAAGGCTGAATGCAGGCGGTTTAATGCGACATCATGTGACCGGAATGAGACATGACCGATTTGACCGGCATGGAAATCGATTTTTCACTGCCGTCTTTGAAAACCAAAGTCATCTCAATGGTTTGGCCGGCTTGAATGCCGTCTTGCAAACCAATCAGCATAATGTGCAGACCGCCCGGTTTCAAATGGGCCTGGCCGTCCGCCGGTATTTTGATGGCTGGAATCTGGCGCATCTTCATCACGCCGTTGTCGTGAACATGGGTGTGCAGCTCGACTTTTTTGGCCGCGTTGGATTTGGCTTGCACCAGTTGAATGTCCTGATCGCTCATGTTGGTGAGCGTCATGAAGCTACCGGTGGCCATGGCACCGGGTGGGACTTCACGCACATAGGGTTGTTCGACTTCAATGTCAGCCGCGTTGTCTGCGAATGCATTGACGCTGATAATCGAAAGGGCGGCGGCAAACAGGGCCAGGGTGTGCTTAAACATGGAAACTCCTAAGGTTGTGTTTGGGTTAAATAGGTTCTAATGGTTTTGACGAAGTCATCCGGGCTGGTGGCGTGCGGCAGTTGTGTCGCCAGTTCACCACCGGGCGTGATGACATAGGTAAAGGCCGAGTGGTCGACAGAGTAGTGCTCGTCTTTCGGGTCCTCCTGGTGGATCATATACACTACGCCGTAGCGGTTGACGATATCGTCCAGCTCGGCTTTGCTGCCGGTAAGCCCGATGATACCGCTGTTAAAGTAGTCGGCATATTGTTTAAGGCGTTGCGGGGTGTCGCGATTGGAGTCAACCGATACGAACAGTATCTGCAGTTTGGCTTTTTCGTCTTCGCTGAGCTGGCGATAGGCCAGCGCCAAGTTGCCCAGGTTGGTCGGGCAGATGTCCGGGCAAAAGGTGTAGCCGAAGTAAACCAGAACCAGCTTGTCGTTGAAGTCGCTCAACGAAACCGGCCCTTGGGCCGACTTTAAGGTAAAGTCACCGCCGACCGGCTTGTCGTTCAGAATCAGGTGGGCGGTGGTTTGTTCCGAGTTTTGCTGGGAAAACGGCCAGGCCAGGATAAACAGCCCGATGACGATGCCCAATAAAACGGTGAAGAAGATAAATTTTTTCATAATGCTTTATAGTCAAAAAAGGAGCCAAAGCTCCTTTTGGGGTTTACGATTTCCGTTCTGGATTAAAACTTGGCCGTGACCTTCGCCCAGAAGTTACGCCCCGGTTCATTATACTTGTATACGCTGGAACCTTCGGTAATATCATAGTTCAAGTGGTCATAATAGGCCTGATCGAACAGGTTGTCCACACCGGCTTTGACAATCCAGTTGCGGTTGATTTGGTAGCCGCCGAAAACATCCACCGTGCTCCACGCCGGCGTGTTGCCGTAATCGGCGGTTGGCGTGTAGTCTTTGTCGATTTCGGTTTGCTCCAGTGCGAAATTGAAACGCCCGCCGACGTGCCAGTTACTCGGTTGGTAGGTGGCGCGCAATTGGCCGGTCGGTGCCGAAATCATCGCGATATTACGGTTGTCGGTGGTGTTGCGACCTTGGGTGATGCTGAACTGCCCGCCGAAGGTCAAAGCGTTGGTCACGGCGTAATCCGCTTCCAGGTCAGCACCGTACAGGTCCGCATCGACGTTGACGTAGACTTCACCGTTGGTGGTCTTGACACCATTGTTTTGCTGGTTGGCGGCCAAATCCCGCAAAATGTAGTTATTGACGCGGTCATACCAGACGGACGCATTCCACTGCAAGGTGCCGGTCTGTTGACCGACGCCGAGGTCGATTTGATTGTGCTCTTCCGGCTTGATGTTCGGGTTGCCGACCCAGGAACTTGGGCCGGCCGCCTTAGACATAAAACGCTCGGTGGCATCCGCAGTACGCATGGTGCGGCTGGCCCCCAGGTACCAGTTATAACCGGCGCCAAAACGGTTTTCCAGGCGAATCAAACCGTTGAAATTGCCTTCGCTGGCCGAGTCTTCCCCGTCGTAATCCGAGTAGGTGTTGTTATAGACGTTGCTCGGTACGTTGGCGGGCGCACCGGATGGCGCGTCGTTTGTTTTATCGGCTTTGGCGTACACATCATCGTAACGCACGCCGACAATCAAATTGGTGCTCGGCGTGAATTCGGTATTGGTTTCGGCAAACACGCTTTTGGTGGTGTTGGTAACGTCCGGCCACATGTAGTTCAAAGACGTGTTCGGATCGACGTAACGGTTCCATAAAGTGGCGTCCTTATTGACGCTTTCATATTGTACCCCGTAGTCGACTTGAGTATTACCCACCTGGCTGGTCAATTTGATTTTGGCACCGTTGGTTTCGGTGGAGGTCGGTGTTTCGCGCAACATCATTGGAGAAGGCGGTGTCCTCAGGTCATAGTTGTTCATGGTGTGGTCGACGGTGGAACGGTATAGGTCGACATCCACATCGGCAATGGCGTCGGACAACTGACGGCCTTCATACTGTAAGCGCAGCATGGTGCCTTCGGTTTCCGGGGCATCCATGGCGGCACCTGGGTACAAGGCATCTTCGGTACGGCTTTTCTCGGCCGATAATTTCAGGTGATGGTGTTCGCTCGGTGTCCAGCCTAAGTCCACATGCCCTTGGTTGGTGTTGTAGCTGGATTTGACGATGTCGCCGTTACCGTCCGTGTAGTTGTTGGCGTCCTTACGGGAGCCTTGTACAACCACATACCCTTCTTGGCCGACCGCGCGGACGGTGGCATCGGCTTCATAGTTCATGACATTGGATTTACCGACGGTGATTTCACCGGAGACCAATTTGTTCGGGTCGTATTGCGGTTTGCTACGCTTGAACAGAATCGTACCGCCACTGCCGCCCGCACCTTGTGTCACGGTTTTTACGCCGCGGATGACTTCGATTTCGTCATAGGAGGAGACTTCGGCGTAAGAGGATGGCGGGTCCATTCGGTTCGGGCAGCCGCCGGCGATTTTGGCGCCATCCAGCAAAACGTTTAATTGGGAATATTGTTGACCGCGAATTTGCGGGTCCAAACCATGACCGCCTTTACGGGAAGCATTGACGCCGTTGATTTCGCGCAACACCGCACCGGTTTCGCTGTTCCCCGTGTTCAGCAAGGATTCGGTGCTGACGGTATCGGATTGCGGGGTGATGTCATCCTGAGCTTCCACGGTGATTTTTTCCAGTTTGGCGGTTTCGGCCGCCATGGCTGTTGGAATAAACGCCGACGAGGACAGGGCGCTGAGGATGGCGAAATAAAGCGGTGTAGGCTTCATGGTTGGGTTCCTTAAGTTAAGGTCAGAATCACACTCTAAACGGTGGGTGTCTGACGAAAGTTTTTAGATTTATAATTTCGACGTATTGTATGTAAGAATTCGTACCAGACTCTTGAGAGACTTTGCTTAAGTCTGGCGATAGGCTGGTGGAAAAATTGAGAGAGTCTTAACCCTACGAAATTTATGGAAAAATGTGACCGGCTTGTCTCAGAAATCACCAGGCCTGGTCGTTTTGGAATTCCTAATGGGATTTCAAAACGGCGAAGGCTGGCTTTGATATAATCGAGCTTTGTTTTTCGATTAGGTATCGGCCTGGTCGATATTCGAGTTGAACCAACGCTGTAAGGATGCACCATGCCAGAAACCATATTACGCCGTGTTTTGAAAGCGCCCGTTTACGACGTGGCGGAGCAAACGCCTTTGGAGAAGGCGCCGCTGATTTCTCAACGCATGCGCAACAATATCTGGTTGAAGCGTGAAGACTTGCAGCCGGTGTTTTCGTTCAAGTTGCGCGGCGCCTATAACCGACTGTATCAACTCACCGACGACGAAAAAGCCCGTGGGGTGATTGCGGCGTCCGCCGGTAACCATGCGCAGGGCGTTGCGTTGTCGGCGACCAAAATGGGCATTAAAGCCACCATTGTGATGCCGCGCACTACGCCGATGATTAAAGTCAATTCGGTACGGAATTTCGGCGGGGAAGTGGTGTTGCACGGCGATGCTTACGATCAGGCCGCGGCGCATGCCGCCAAGCTGTGTGAAGAAAACGGTTACACCTATATTCCCCCTTACGATGATTTGGACGTCATTGCCGGCCAGGGCACGATTGCGCTGGAAATGTTGCGTCAAAGCAAACCGTTTGATGTCATTTTCGTACCGGTGGGCGGTGGTGGCCTCATTGCCGGTGTGGCGGCGGTGATAAAACAAGTTTCGCCGGAAACGCGTATTGTGGGGGTGGAGCCGGAAGACGCCGCCTGTATGACCGAAGCCTTGAAAGCCGGTGAACGGGTAAAACTGGATTCCGTCGGCATCTTTGCCGATGGTGTGGCCGTGGCGCAAGCCGGTGAGATTCCGTTTCGCATCGCGCAAACCTGCGTGGATGAAATGGTGACTGTCAAGACAGACGAAATCTGCGCCGCCGTTAAGGATATTTTCGAAGACACCCGTGCCATTGCCGAACCGGCGGGAGCGCTGGCGTTGGCGGGTATGAAAAAGTTCGTTGAGGAAAAAGGTGTGGCCGATAAAAATATGGCGGTGATTGTCAGTGGCGCCAATATGAATTTCGACGGCTTGCGTTACATTTCCGAGCGGACGGAAATCGGCGAAAAACGCGAGGCGATTTTCGCGGTCACGATTGACGAGCGTCCGGGCAGCTTTAAACAGTTCTGTGAATTATTGGGCGACCGCCGCGCCATCACCGAATTCAATTACCGTTATTCGGACGCCAATAAAGCGGTGGTGTTTGTCGGGGTGCGGACCGAAGGCGGCCAGGCCGAGAAGGATCAGTTGGTCAAACAATTGCAAGCCTGTGATTACCCGTTGGAGGATTTGAGCGACGATGAAATGGCGAAGTTGCATTTGCGCTATATGGTCGGCGGTCATGCCAAAGGCGTGGAGAATGAATTGCTGTATCGCTTCCAGTTCCCGGAGCGCCCGGGGGCTTTGTTACAGTTCTTGATTAAAATGAGTGAAGAATGGAACATCAGCTTGTTCCATTACCGCAACCACGGTGCGGCGTATGGCCGGGTGTTGGTTGGGGTGCAGGTGCCGCCGTCGCAAATCGAGCAATTCGAATCCTATTTACAGAGCCTCGGCTATCGCTTCTTCCCGGAACAGGATAATGTGGGGTATCAACTGTTTTTACGACCGATTGAATAAGCAGCCTGTCATCTAATATATTTAGTATGTTATTTAATAAAAAACGCCCAGGCCTGGGCGTTTTTTGGTTTCAGGGGTCGTGTTCAACGAAACCGGTACAGGTGCTTTTCGCTCACCAGGCCTTCCAACGGAATGTCCCAGGGTTCGCTGGGAATGGATTTCACTTTTTGACATTCGTGGGCCCAGCCGATGAGCTTGGGGCGAGAATGCGCGCTTGGCAGCCAGCGTTTGAATTGAAACGTTCGGTCATAAAAGCCGCCGCCCATGCCGATGCGATGGCCTTGTTCGTCAAAACAGGTGAGCGGCATTAAGACGACATCGAGTTGATTGCCGGTCAAATGCTGATGGTTCGGTATGTCCGGTTCCAGTATGCCGAATCGATTGGGTGCCATGGGGGTGTCCGGTGTGTAGCGGGCAAAGGCCATGTGGCGTCCGCGCAAGGTTTTCAAAACCGGTAAATAAACGTGATGATGGCTTTTCCAAAGCTGGTGGGTCAAAAGTTCGGTGCTGAGTTCGCCGTCTTGGGATAAATACACCGCAATGCGTTTCGGGCGTTGCAGCCAGGGGCTTCGTAGTAAGCGAGCCGTTGCGAGGCGAGCGTGTTCGAACTGTTCTCTTGGGGTGAGTTGGTTGCGCTGTTGGCGGCAGGATTGTCGTAAATTCATATCAGCCGGTAATCTCGGATTGGATAAAAGCGCGACCTTGACGACGTTGTCAATAAAAAGGAACGGACTAGGCCATTTATCCCTGAACCGTAAAGTTCAGGTGGCAGCCTCCGCTAAAGACTTAGGCTTCTCGGACATAAGCGAGATGCTCACCGTCTAAAGTTTCTGGCCCCGAGATCATAGCTATCGGCAGGGGATTTGAACCTAGCCCGTGTGAATACATTATAACAATTTATAGGGCCATTGATAGGGGGAGGTTGGCTTTTCTTGATTGGATGTTTTGATGGTAGCGCGAAGAGGGATTAACCGCTTCTATCGCGTCGCGTTTCAGTTGCAATGGAAGAGGTCAGTTGTTTGATGGTGAGTCCTGGCTACTGGCGATTTGTGTCATGGCATCTTCCAGTTGGTCGTCCAAACGCAGGCAGTACTGAGTGGTGTCCTGCTTCATTTGCAGATAGTCGTAGCATAGATTCAAGGCGACCATCAGGACTTTGCTTTCGCCTTTCAGAGTGGTGACTTGATCCAGCTTGTCTTCCAGCATGGTGGCGGCTTCAATCAGTCGCTCGCGGTCTTCCGGTTCGCAAGGCACTTCAAACGTGTGGTTCATTAAAGATAACGTTAGCATGACAGTTCTCTCATCCAGTTGAATTCAAAGTGGCAACAGCCGGGTATCCGAAGCGCAATGGCCTGTCGTCGGTAAAGCGAGGCCCGGATTGTTTGGCGGCTTGTCGTTGTTTTCGCCGCTCATTTATATGGTACGCATTTCAATCGGGTTTGTCACCCGGATTTCGCCGCCAAAATCCGGCGTGACGTTTGGCGACGGATGCGTTCATCTTGGTTGAATGTATCGCTCATGGTATGATTCCCGTCATAAGGCCCGGCATGCGCTGAGTGTATGCGGAACGTGTGCTGGAACAGGCGAAATCATCGCTTTGAGCATGCCGGACAATCACTTTTTTATCACCGACGACTCAATAGGACTGAACCGAATATGGATTTTGATCAACTCAACGAGGCTCTGAAAGCCCACCCGGAATTGGAATCACCTTCTTTTTTGCAAGGTATGCTGGTGGGGTTGATGTGCGGCGATTCGGACTTGAAGGAAGCGGTCTGGATTAAGCGCATTTTGGAAGAAGCCGAGGTCAAATCCGTGAAAGAAAACTTGTTGGTGCAGTTACACGAGTTGTATTTGGAAAGTAACAAAACCTTGAACGGTTCCGGTTTTGAGCTGACTTTATGTCTGCCGGAAGAAAACGAAGAACTGGCCTGGCGGGTGGCGATGCTCGGACAATGGTGTGAAGGTTTCTTATATGGCATGGGCTTGGCCGGTCAATCGGAGCAAAAATTAAAAGGCGATGTGGCCGAACTGTTCCGTGATTTCGGCGACATTGCCCGTATTGAAATCGACGGTTTGAGTGAGGCCGGTGAACAGGAAGAATCGGATTTTATGGAACTGGTCGAATTCGTCAAGATTGGTGTCCTGACCATTAATGAAGAGTTGAATCCGGTGGAAGGTTCACCGATTATGATGCAGGACGCGCCGACGGATACTTTGCACTGATGACACAGGATTTCACACCTTTTATTGAGCGCCGCCAAACCCTATTCGACCAGCTTCCGGACCATTCGGTGGCGTTTGTGTCGGCGGGCGAAGAACAGATTCGCAATCGCGATGTCGAATACCCGTTTCGTCCAGCGTCGGATTTCTTTTATTTGACCGGCTTTGCCGAGCCCGACAGTGTGTTGGTGCTGGTCAAGTCCGGTGAGCTCCGGCAAACCCACTTGTTTTTACGGCCCAAAGACGAAGAGCAGGAGATTTGGCAGGGACGTCGTCTGGGCGTTGAGGCGGCGGCCTCTTTCTTGAAAATCGACCAGGCCTGGTCGATTGACGACTTTGAAGAACAGATGAATGAACTGGTGGAAGGGGCCGTCCATCTGGTGTTCAGTTTCGCGGAACTGGCGCATTGGTCGGATTGGGTGTCCGGCTGGATCGGCGCGCAAAAAGCCAAAGCCCGTAAAGGGGTGCAAGCGCCAAGCCGATTGCAAGACCTGGATACCATTTTGCATGAAATGCGGTTGTTTAAATCCGCTCGGGAAATCGAATGGATGCGTGAAGCGGCGCAAATATCGGTGGCCGGGCATTTGGCCGCCATGAAAGCGACCGCGCCGGGGCGCTACGAATATCAGGTGCAGGCGGAACTGGAAAACGGTTTCAAGCAGTCGGGGTCGCCGCGCGTCGGCTTCAACAGCATTGTGGCGTCCGGAGAGAATGCCTGTATTCTACATTACACCGAAAACGACGCCCGTATCGAGGACGGTCAACTGGTGTTGATTGATGCCGGAGCGGAGTACGCCGGTTATGCCGGGGACATTACCCATACCTTCCCGGCCAATGGCCGTTTTACCCCGCCGCAAGCCGAGTTGTATAATTTGGTATTAAAAGCGCAACAGTCGGTCATTGATGCGATTCGGCCCGGCGTGCCTTACAACCGTTTGCATGAAATCTCGGTCGAGGTGTTGACCGAAGGATTGGTGGCACTGGACATTTTGACCGGCACGGTTGACGACTTGATTGAACAGGAAGCTTACAAAGCTTTCTTTATGCACGGCACCGGTCATTGGCTGGGCATGGACGTGCACGATGTCGGCGATTACAAACAAGACGGCGAATGGCGTTGCCTGCAACCGGGCATGGTGCTGACCGTGGAGCCGGGGCTGTACATCTCCGAAACCGCCGAATCGGTGCCGGACGCCTACCGTGGTATCGGTATTCGCATTGAAGACGATGTGGTGGTGACCGAGCAAGGGCATGAGGTGTTGACGCAAGGCTTGCCACGCACGGTGGCCGAAATTGAAAGCTGGATGGCGCAGCGTTAACGGGGTCTCTTAAGAATCAACTGCATGAGAGGAAACAAGGCATGGCGACGAATCAAACCGATGTATTGATTTCCGGGGGCGGACCGGTGGGGTTGTTGCTGGCCATCGGTTTAGGGCAGGCGGGACAGCAGGTTGTCGTGGCGGAAAAAAATGCCTTTGAAAAGGGCGAAACCGGTTCCTTCGACGGGCGAGTGCTGGCTTTGACCTATGGTTCCGTTCAAGTGCTGAAAACGCTGAATATTTGGCCCGATCTGGAGTCGATGACCACGCCAATCGAGCATGTTCATGTGTCGCAAAAAGGTTATTTGGGCCTGACGCAATTGCACGCCGATGAGATGCGTGTTCCCGCTTTGGGGTACAGTGTCACCGCATCCGACCTCGGACGTGTTTTGTGGCAAACCGCTCAAAATACGCCGAATGTGACGCTGCTGTCCGAGTCAGGCCTGGTGGATTTATCCATTCAAGGCAATCGTCGTCGAGCGGAGTTGAATACGCCGGACGGGATGGTCGAGTATGAAGCCGGTTTGGTGGTCGGGGCCGACGGCACCGAATCCACGGTGCGCAAATGTCTGGATTTACCCATCGAAATCAAGGCGTATGAGGCCTTCGGCGTGATTGCCAAAATTGAAACCGAACAGCACCCGAATGGCTGGGCATTCGAACGATTTACCGAACAAGGGCCGGTGGCCTTATTGCCAATGCACGGCCATGAAAGCAAAGCGGTCTGGGTGGTGCCGAAAGACGACATCGAACGCGTTCGAGCACTGAATGATACCGATTTTATGCAAGCCTTTGCGGCCCGTATGGGCGAACGCTTGGGCGCTTTTGTCAAGGTAAGCGAACGGGTCGCTTATCCGTTGACGGAAACTTATGTACCCAGGTTTTACGCCGAGCGAGCGGTGCTGATGGGCAATGCCTCTCACACCCAACACCCGGTGGCGGCACAAGGCTTGAATCTGGGGATTCGGGATGTGGCGGTATTTCTGGAAATGATGCAAGACCATGATGTGGAAACCACAGATGTGGGCGATGAGGCTTTCTTGGCGTCCTATGCCGATGAACGTGCCCGTCATCACGAAAAAATCATGGGGCTGACCGATGGTTTGATTCAGCTGTTTCAAGTGGAATCGCCGGTGGTCGGGCACATGCGCGGTTTAGGCTTAATGGCCATGAACGCTTTGCCCGGATTGCGGAAACGCTTTACTAAAATGACCATGGGAGTCTCATCGTGACAGAGTCGTCAAAACCAAAAAATACGCCTACGCAAACTGACGTGGTGATTGTCGGCGGCGGCATGGTTGGCGCGACGGTGGCATTGGGGTTGGCGCAAGCCGGCTTTGACGTCACCTTGTTGGAACGTCGGGCGCCTTCGTTGGAATGGTCGGATGACGCGCCTTATCAAACCAGGGTCAGTGCCCTGACGCGGGCTTCGGAAAATATTCTTAAGCGTTTGAATGCCTGGGCAGGCATCGAACGTCGTCGCTGTCATGCATTTACCGATATGCACGTTTGGGAGTCGGTGTCCGATGCCGAAGTGCACTTTGATGCGCGTGATGTGCAAGAACCGAACCTGGGGTATGTGGTCGAAAACAATGTGATTCAAGCCGCGCTTTGGGAGCAGATACCGGACTACCCGAATCTGCATCTTATCGTCGGCCAAACTCCGACGGACTTGATTCTGGAAAACGACCAGGCCTGGCTGATCTTGGATAATGGGGTTCGCTTGCAAGCCCGTTTGGTGGTGGGCGCGGATGGTGCTTTGTCGAAGACGCGCGATATGGCCGGAATTGCGGTTCAAGAGCATGATTACCAGCAATGTGCCGTGGTCGGTTGCGTGAAGACCGAGTTGTCGAACCAAGACACCTGTTGGCAGCGCTATCAAGCGGAAGGGCCTTTCGCTTATCTGGCGATGGACAATAATATGAGCTCTATTGCCTGGTATCTGCCGGTCGAACAAATGCAATGGGCGTTATCGTTATCGGATGACGCTTTTGCGGCCGCCATCGCCGAAGCGTCGGGTCATAAGCTGGGAGAAGTCGTTGAAGTGGGGGAGCGTTCGGCCTTCCCGTTGGTGCGCCGCCATGCCGAGCAATACGTCAAACCGCATTTTGTGTTGGTCGGGGACGCCGCGCATACCGTTCATCCGCAAGCAGGTCAAGGCGTGAACCTGGGGTTGCTGGATGCGGCCGCTTTGGTGGAGGTGCTGACGGAGGCGAAGCAGGCCAATCCGGAACATTGGGATCGATTTGCCGTATTACGCCGTTATGAGCGTTGGCGCCGCGGCGATAATGTCATCGTGCAACGATCAATGGAAGGATTTGACTGGCTGTTCAAACAGGATCAAGGTTTGAAAAACCAATTCAGACAATGGGTGTTGCCCTTGGCGGATCAGGCCAAGCCGTTGAAGCGCTGGTTGATGAGTCAGGCGTTGAATGGCCGGGAAGTTTTACCGGCCTTGGCTAAATAACGGAATGGTAAAGGTATGAATTTAAAAGCCATTATCGGGGTCGAAGGGGTCAGTCAGGTCGAAAGCGCCAGAGCGATTCAGGTCGGGCGTTATTTCTCTTATGCCGTCTTTGCGGCCTTGTTGGTCGTGGTGGTTCAGTTGGTGCTGGATTATGCCGATCGCGGTCGTGACAGTATCTGGATTTCGGCCTTGGTTTGGGCTGTGTTTGCTTCCGAACTGGTGGTGAACCTGTGGCTGGTGCGCGATAAAAAACGTTATTTACTGCACAACTGGTTGAATGTGTTGATTGTGATACTGGTGTTCCCGTGGATCGATTACGGCGGCAACTGGGCCGCAATTTTCCGGGCCTTGCGGTTGTTGCTTTTCCTGCGCGTGATGTCGGATGTCTTCATCGATGTCGTGGCGCTGTTGAGGCGCAACAACTTTGGCGTGGTGCTGGTGGTCTATGTGGTGTTTGTGGTGATGTCCGGCGCCATTTTCGCCGTCCTGGAAGACACGACCTTTTCAAACGGTGTCTGGTATTCCCTGGTGACGGTGACGACCATCGGTTACGGTGATGTGGTGCCGGTGACTGAAAAAGGGCGTGCGTTTGGCACGGTTCTGATCGTGTTCGGTGTGGTGTTGTTTTCCTTGGTGACGGCGAATATTTCCGCTTTTTTGATTGGCGCCGAACAGAAAGAGCGTGAAAAGGAAATCCTGAAAAACGTCAAGCTGTTACAAACCCATTTGGATAAGCAAACCGAGATGAGTAAGGCTCACATTGATGAAGTCTTACAGAAGGTTTCCGAAAGTGTTGAAGAGGTTGAACGTCGCATGAAGGTGTTTCATACCGAAAATATCGGGCACGGTTTGGATAAACTGGATGTGAAACGCCGCGAAGAACACGACAATTTATTGCACCAAATTCGCCGTGAAAACGAGCGGACTTTAGCCGAGGTTAAGTCTCTGGTGGATGATTTGAAGAAAGATAAAAAAATTCAATGATTTCATCAGGTAATATTTTAAAGCATCTCATAATATAAGGTGGGGTGGGGGCTTGGCTATAAAATAAATTTTGACATTTTTCAGTGATAGAACTATAGTCTAAAACACTAAAAAAATTTATAGACGACAAAGGCATTTTAAGAATGGCTGACAGACGGCTTCAAGTATTTTACACGGTTGCGAAAGTATTGAGCTTTACTAAGGCAGCAGAGACCCTTCACATGACCCAGCCTGCGGTCACCTTCCAAGTCAAACAACTTGAAGAATTCTTCAACACCCGCTTATTCGACAGGACACACAACAAGATTACGCTCACCGAGGCGGGCAAGATTGTGTATGACTATGCCGAAAAAATACTCGACCACTACGAGAAGATGAACAGCGAAGTGAGGGAGCTCACCGGTGAGGTGACGGGCAGTCTTCTCATCGGGGCCAGTACCACCATTGCCGAATATATGCTGCCAAGCTTGCTGGGCGCCTTCAAAAAGCAATTTGAAGACGTCAATATCCGTTTGCAGGTTGGGAATACCGATGCCATTGTCGCCATGGTTGAAAACAATATGATCGACTTGGGCGTGGTGGAAGCGCCGGTTTACAACAAAAACCTGGAAGTCGAAGTCTGTCGTTTGGATGAGATGGTGTTGATTGTGCCGGAAGGACATCCTTTGTCGAACCGTGACAAAATTTCCGTCGAAGACATGCGTAAGTACCGTTATATTTCCCGAGAGGAAGGTTCCGGTTCGCGTTCGGTCATCGATAATTACATCCGTGAACAAGGGTTGAGTTATTCCGATTTGAATGTGGTCATGGAGCTGGGCAGCCCGGAAGCCGTGAAGATGGCGGTGGAATCGGATGTGGGGATTGCCATCGTTTCCCGTACTACCATCGTGAAAGAGATGAAGCTGGGTACCCTCAAGGCATTGCCGTTGGATCCTCCGTTAACGCGTCCTTTCTCTCACGTGCGTCAGAAGCACAAGTTCCGTCATCGTGCCGTGGGCGAGTTGCTGGATTTTGCCGTGGATTACTGTAAAGAGAAAGCCGTTGAACAAGGTTTCCAGTTGCCGACGGAAGAGGACATGAAAAAGTACACTTCTCGCGGACAGAGTTGATTGCTTCGTTCCGTTAAGTCGGAACGCTTGATAAAAAGCCGATAATGACCAGGCCTGGTCATTATCGGCTTTTTTGTTTTCGGGGTTTGTAATGATAAAAAGGCGGGTGGAATAACCCGCCCGAAAGGCTTTACAGGTTGTCGGAAGCGTATTCCGCCAAGCGAGAACGTTCACCCTGTCTCAAAGTGATGTGGGCGCTGTGCGGCCAGTATTTAAAGCGGTCGACAATGTAGGTCAAGCCGGTGGTGGTTTCGGTCAGGTAGGGAGAGTCAATCTGTCCGATGTTCCCCAGACAAACGATTTTGGTGCCTTCGCCGGAGCGGGTGATGAGGGTTTTCATCTGTTTGGGAGTCAAGTTCTGGGCCTCGTCGAGGATGATGAATTTATTCTGGAAGGTGCGTCCGCGCATGAAATTCAGGGACTTGATTTTAATGCGTTTGTTCAGCAATTCCTGAGTCGATTCCTTTTCCCAATCGGTGGCATGGCCATCGGATTTGGTCAGGACTTCGAGGTTATCCATCAATGCACCCATCCAAGGCGTCATTTTCTCTTCTTCCGTGCCCGGTAGGAAGCCGATATCGTCACCGATTGGAATAGTGGCACGCGTCATGATGATTTCATTATAGATGCCTTCATCCAGCGTCTGCTCGAGCGCCGCGGCCAAGGCCAGCAGGGTTTTCCCCGTCCCGGCGGTGCCGAGTAGCGAAACAAAGTCGATTTCCGGATCCATCAGGAAGTTCATGGCCATGTTTTGTTCCTGATTGCGGGCGGTGATGCCCCAAACGCTGTTTTTGGATTGCTCGAAGTTGTGCATATATTCCAAAACCGCCGATTGGTGATCCACCTTGCGCACGATCGCGCTGAAACCGGATTCGTTTTCGCTGATCAGGCATTGGTTGGGAAACCAGTGCAGGTTGTCGTCGTTGATTTCCAGTTCGTAGAAGGTTTTGTTGTCTTCCTGCCAGGACTTCATTTTGCTGAAATTTTCTTCGAAAAAGTGCTCCGGCAGAACTTCCCAGCCGGTGAACAGTAAGTCGGCGTCTTCCAAAACCCGGTCGTTGTAATAATCTTCGGAGTGCAACCCGACCGCCGACGACTTGATGCGCATGTTGATGTCTTTGGTGACCAGGGTGACGTTGCGGTTCGGGTAATGTTCTTTCAGAGCCAGACCTGTTTGCAGGATATGGTTGTCGGCTTTGTGGCTGGGTAAGGATTCCGGTAGGCTAGCGATGAGCGGTTCGGTTTCGAAGAACAGTTTGCCTAGATGTAATGTTTCCGATTCTTTATTGGGGTGAATGCGTTCCAGATCAAGCCCGGCCTTGATGTCGTCAAAGCTGGCGTTGCTGATGATCTGGTCGATGAGTCGGTTGGTTTCACGGACGTTTCGGGAGACTTCCGACATCCCTTTTTTGCCGGCGTCCAGTTCTTCCAGTACGGTCATGGAAATGAAAATGTCGTGTTCTTCAAAATTGAACAGCGCCATCGGGTCATGCATTAAAACATTGGTGTCGAGAATGAATAATCTGTTTGGACTGTTGGTCATCGATGGAATCCTATGGTATACGTGGCAAGTCGCCGGTTCGTTATTCTGAAAGGGTTTTGAGTGTGTCCATGACCTCCTTGACGTGTTCTTTGACTTTCACTTTGCGCCATTCGTGAATCAGCTTGCCTTCCGGGCTAATGAGAAAGGTGCTGCGTTCAATGCCCATGTATTCGCGGCCGTAATTTTTTTTCAATTTGATGACGTCGAAGATGTTACATAAGGTTTCGTCCGGGTCGGAAATCAAATCGAAAGGAAAGTCGAATTTCGCTTTGAAATTTTCATGCTTGCGAATCGAGTCTTTGGACACGCCGAAAACCTGTGCGTTGAGCTGTTTCAGTTCTGCATAAGCGGCGCTGAAATCCTGGCCTTCCGTGGTGCAGCCTGGCGTATTGTCTTTGGGGTAGAAGTAGAGAATGGTGTAATGGCCGGAAAAGTCGGAATCGGTGATGGTGCGGTCGTTGGTGGCGGGTAAAGAGAAAGCGGGGATGCTTTCACCCAGTCGTGCTTTGTCAGTCATTTTTTCTCCTTTTTGTAACCAGTATGCAGGGTTTGAAAAAATTGTTCAATGAAAAAATTATGAAAAGATGACGACACCTTTAAAAGGGCATGAGAGGCAAAATAATCGCTTGAAGAAAAGGGGGTTAGAAGGTAATATTACTCTTTTGTTTTTACATTCATTTTTTGGAGAAAATCATCGTGTTTAGAGGGAGTATGGTTGCCTTGGTCACGCCGATGAAGGCGGACGAATCAGTGGATTTTGATGCGCTTGAAAAATTAATCGAGTTTCACATCAAATCCAAGACCAAGGCCATCGTCGCCATGGGCACGACCGGGGAATCGGCCACCTTGGACTTTGAAGAGCACCGTGAAGTGGTGCGTTTTGTGGTCGATAAAACCGCGGGGCGCATTCCGGTGATTGCCGGTACCGGCGCCAACTCCACCACCGAAGCCATCGAACTCACCGAGTATGCCAAAGATGTGGGGGCAGATGCGTGTCTTTTGGTCACGCCTTATTACAACAAGCCGACACAGGAAGGTTTGTATCTGCATTACAAAAAAATCGCCGAAACCGTCGATATTCCACAAATTCTCTACAATGTGCCGGGGCGAACGGCTTGCGACCTGTTGCCGGAAACCATCGGGCGCTTGGCGAGCATTCAAAACATTGTCGGCGTGAAAGAAGCCACCGGCGATGTTGGTCGTGTGGCGCAAATCAAAGCGTTGGTTGGCGATGATTTCGACCTTTATACCGGTGATGACGGGACTGCGGTCGATTTTCTGTTGGCCGGTGGGCATGGCGGGATTTCGGTAACGGCGAATGTCGCGCCGCAACGCGTTTCCGAAGTGTATGATGCCGCCGTTGCCGGCGACGCTGAGAAAGCGCGTGAATTGGATGCGCCTTTAACGGAGTTGCACAAAGCCTTGTTTGTTGAAGCCAACCCGATTCCGGTGAAGTGGGCGATGATGGAAATGGGGCTGATGGGTGGCGCCATTCGCTTGCCGTTGACACCGCTGTCTGAAAAGTATCATGAAGTGGTGCGTCAAGCATTGCGAACGGCAGGAGCCCTGTAAACGAATGAAATTGAAGACCTTTTCGCAAAAACTGTTGAATGCCGCCGGTTATGGCGTGCTGATCGTCGGCTTGCCGACCCTGATGGCAGGGTGTTCTTCCACCCCATCCAGTGGTCAAAATGCCAAAGAAGTGCTCGACTATGATGCCGATACCGACTATCGGAAAACCGAAAAATCCCTCTCCCAAGATTTGGAGGTGCCGCCGAATTTGTTCGCGCCGGCCAAACGCCAAGACCGATTTGATGTCACCTTGCAAAACACCGCCAATCAAACCGCTCAAGAAGAGTATCGCTATGTGCCGACTTATCGCGCCGATAACCTGAGCGTGAAATCCAATTTGTCCGACCGTTGGTTGGAAATCAAAGGCATGAGAAGCGAGAAAGTCTGGGATGGCACCAAAGCCTTCTTGGAATCGTTGGGCATGCCGATTGCGGAAGCGCGAAAAGATACCGGGTTCATTCGTACCGAATTTGTACCGCGTAAAGAGCTGGTGCCGCTCGATGACCAAGGGCCTTTGACCAAACTGCTGAACAGCTGGCGTCCTGAACAGGCTGAAGGCTTGTATGATCGTTTGATTGCGCAGGTTGAGTTCGATAAAGAACGTCAAGTCACGAAAATCTATTTCCACCATTATATGGTTGCCGATCCGGACGCAGCGGAATCGGCCAACGGTTCCATGGTGGTGTCTTCGGGCTGGCGCATTCGCCCGTACAACCCGATGGTTGAAGCGGAAGCGATTTATCAGTCGATGATTTTCTTCGGCGCCTCGCAAGAAGAATCGTTGAAAGCGGTTGAGTCGACCGAAGGGTTGGTTTCCGTTGAAGGCGAAGACGAATATGAAGGATTGCGTGTGAAAGCCGACGCTTCCGAAACCTGGAGTTATTTGAAAGCGATGTTGTACCGTGCCGACTGGCATTATGACCGTATCAAGGCGGACACCCGCGAGGTATGGGTCAAGGTTCCGGAAGAAGCTCGAAAAGAGAACACCTTGATGTCCAAGCTGGCTTTCTGGCGTGATGATAAAGAGGCCGGGAAATACCTGCCGGAAATTGTGAAATTCTCAGTGACATCCTTGCAAGAAGACGGTGTCACCAATGGCAGCTTGTTGAAAGTCGAGGCCCCGGAAGGCATGGAACCTTTGACGGCTGAGAAGCGCCATTACATCTTCCAATCGCTGGGCCTGTTGGCCGAATAGGACCGATTCGAATTCATTCAAAATTGTTTTAAGATTGCCCTTGGTGTTTCCGAGGGCTTTTTGTATAGGAAAAAAGTATGCACGTTATCTGGGGAAAATCCGCTCATTCCGATTACCGTTTGAATCAATTGCTCAATCAGCTGTCTGACAAAGACGCGATTGCGGGATTGGCTTCACAGTATGTTTATTTCGTCGATTTGAACGACGGTGTTGCGGACTTGAGCGCCGGTGATTGGGCCAAGTTGCGTGTGTTGCTGAACGGCTCCGACGCGGTTTTGGACGAGCAGGGTGAAAACGGCTGCATCATCACGCCGCGCCTGGGTACGATTTCGCCCTGGGCTTCCAAGGCGACCGATATTACCCATACGTGTGGCTTGGATGGTGTTCACCGTATCGAACGCGGTATTGTCTATTATCTGAAAGGTGTCGACGAATCGGCGCGTCAAATGATGGTGACCGAATTATACGACCGCATGATGGAACAGGTCAGTTACGACGTGACGACGCTGGAAGGTCTGTTCTCGCATCAAACGCCGAAGCCGTTGAGCACGGTTGATGTGCTGGGTGGCGGACGGGATGCCTTGGCTGAGGCGAATGGCGCCATGGGCTTGGCGTTGTCGGAAGATGAAATCGATTATCTGGTTGAAGCCTTTAACGGGTTGCAACGTAATCCGTCCGATGCCGAATTGATGATGTTCGCGCAAGCGAACTCAGAGCACTGTCGACATAAAATTTTTAATGCGGATTGGACCATTGACGGTCAGGATAAACCGAACTCCTTGTTCGGGATGATCCGTAATACCTATCAGAAAAATCCACAAGGGGTCTTGTCCGCTTACAGTGATAACGCGGCTGTGGTTGAAGGTTATCAAGCGACGCGTTTCTTTCCGGATGCCGAAAATCGCCGTTATCAGTACTGCGACGAAAATGTCCACTTTCAAATCAAGGTGGAAACCCATAACCACCCAACCGCCATTTCACCCTGGCCGGGTGCGGCAACCGGTTCCGGTGGCGAGATTCGGGATGAAGGTGCAACCGGTCGCGGTTCCAAGCCAAAAGCCGGTTTGACCGGTTTTACCGTCTCCAATTTGAATATTCCGGGCTTTGAACAGCCTTGGGAGCGCGCTTACGGCAAACCGAACCGTATTGTCTCCGCGTTTGATATTATGATTGAAGGCCCATTGGGCGCGGCCGGATTCAACAACGAATTCGGTCGTCCGGCCATCAACGGCTATTTTCGTACCTATGAAAATGCATTGATTACGCACGAGGGTGAAGAAATTCGCGGTTATCACAAGCCGATTATGTTGGCCGGTGGTCTTGGGAACATCCGTGAAATGCACATCGAAAAGAACGATATTCCGGTGGGCGCCAAACTGGTGGTGCTGGGTGGTCCGGCGATGTTGATCGGTTTGGGCGGCGGTGCCGCGTCTTCGGTGGACAGTGGTGCCGGTTCCGAGAATCTGGATTTTGCTTCCGTTCAGCGTGAAAACCCGGAAATGGAAAGACGTGCCCAAGAAGTCATCGACCGTTGTACCTATTTAGGAGAGAAATCTCCGATTGCGTCCATTCACGATGTTGGGGCCGGTGGTTTGTCGAACGCTTTCCCGGAACTGGTGAACGATGCTGGCAAAGGCGGTCGTTTCCAATTGCGTGATGTGCCAAACGACGAACCGGGTATGTCGCCGATGGAAATCTGGTGTAACGAATCCCAGGAACGTTATGTCATCGCCATCTATCCGGACCAAATCGAACAGTTTGAAGCGATTTGCCGCCGTGAACGGTGTTTGTATGCGATTGTCGGTGAAGCCACGGCGGAGCAGAAGCTGGTGGTCAACGATACCGAGTTCGATAATAACCCGGTTGATATGCCATTGAATGTATTGCTGGGCAAGCCGCCGAAAATGCACCGTCAGGTGGAATCCCGTCGATTGCCGCAACCCGGCTTTGAGCCGGCGGTATTGGACTTCAACGATGTGACCGAACGTTTGTTGAAACTGCCGACCATTGCCAGTAAAAGTTTCCTGATCACCATCGGTGACCGTACCATCACCGGGATGGTGACGCGCGACCAAATGGTCGGACCTTGGCAGGTTCCGGTAGCGGATGCGGGTATTACCTGCTCCGATTATCAAGGCTATACCGGTGAAGCGATGGCATCCGGCGAACGTCCGCCTGTGGCGTTGATTAATCCGAAAGCCTCGGCGCGTTTGTCGATTGCCGAAGCGATTACCAATATCGCCTGTGCCAAAATCGAGAAAATGAGCGATATTAAGATTTCCGCCAACTGGATGGCGGCGGCGGGTCACCCGGGCGAAGATTCCGCCTTGTATGATGCCGTGGAAGCGGTCGGGCTGGAATTGTGTCCGGCCTTGGGCATCGCCGTGCCGGTCGGAAAAGATTCCATGTCGATGAAAACCGTCTGGCAGGACGGCGACGAATCCAAGTCGGTGACGTCGCCGGTGTCGTTGAACATCACCACCTTTGCACCGGTGCAGGATGTCCGCAAGACGGTCACGCCGCAATTGCGTACCGGTTTGGGTGACACCAAGTTGTTGGCGATTGATTTGAGCCGTGGCCAGAACCGTTTGGGTGGCAGTTGTTTGGCGCAGGTTTATAACCAAGTCGGTGATGTGGCGGCGGATTTGGATTCCGCTGACGATCTGTTGAAGTTGTTCGATTTCGTTCAAGCGTTGATGGCCGATGATTTGATGCTGGCGTACCATGACCGTTCCGACGGCGGTTTCTTGATTACCTTATTGGAAATGGCGTTTGCCGGACATTGTGGTTTGACGTTGGATACCACCGCTTTGGGCGATGAACCGGTGTCCGCTTTGTGTGCCGAAGAAGTGGGGGCGGTCGTTCAGGTGTCTGCGGATGACGAAGCGGTAATTGCCGGACTGTTGGAAGCGCACGGCTTGGCCGAGATGGCGCATTGGATTGGTACGACCAATAACGACGATGCCATTCAAATTTCCGCGCACGGTCAAACGCTGTTGAGTGGAAACCGCAAAACTTACCAGGCCTGGTGGTCGGAAACCAGTTATCGCATGCAAGCATTGCGTGATAACGAAGCCTGCGCACAGCAAGAATTCGATGCGATTCAGCAAGACGCCAACACCGAGATCCGCCCGGTCGTGACGTTTGATCCGAGTGAAGACATCACCGCAGGGTTCAATCCTGCTCAGCGTCCGAAGGTGGCGATTTTGCGCGAACAAGGGGTGAACGGCCAGCAGGAAATGGCTGCGGCATTCGACCGTGCCGGTTTTGATGCGATTGACGTGCACATGTCGGATGTCTTGTCCGGCGAAGTGGCGTTTGACGATTTCCGCGGTTTGGTGGCGTGTGGCGGCTTCTCTTATGGAGACGTTTTGGGGGCCGGCCGCGGCTGGGCCAATTCCATCCTGTTCAACGACACGGCGCGTCAGACCTTTGAACAATTCTTCCAGCGTGAAGACACCTTTACCTTGGGGGTCTGTAACGGCTGTCAGATGTTGTCGAACCTGAAAGAAATCATTCCGGGCGCCGAGCACTGGCCGGCGTTCGTTCGTAACCGTTCCGAGCAGTTCGAGGCGCGCTTCTCGTTGGTGGAGATTCAAGAGTCGCCATCGATTCTGTTGCAAGGCATGGCCGGTACGCGTATTCCGGTTGCGGTGGCGCACGGTGAAGGGCGTATGGACTTCGGCGACGGTTCCGCGGCGGATGTATCAGGCCTGGTCGGTTTGCGTTATGTGGATTCGGCCGGTAATCCAACCGAAGCCTATCCTTTCAATCCGAACGGTTCTGAAGGTGGTATGACCGGCTTGACCACGCAGGATGGCCGAGTCACCATTATGATGCCGCATCCGGAGCGCGTGTTCCGTACGGTACAAAACTCTTGGCACCCGGACGATTGGCAGGAAGACGCACCTTGGATGCGTCTGTTCCGAAATGCGCGGAAATGGGTCGGTTAAGAACCCGATGAAAAGCTGGGTAAAAATGCCCAGCCAACCAGTAAATCAGGAAGTGCTAATATAAAATAAACCTATTATTGATAAATAAAATTTTATCAATCATCATTTTAGTTTATTTGACTTTTCAGGGCGCTTTCCATTAATGTTACACAACTTTATTTTTTGCTTTTGTTTCGGGCAGGATATCCGCCCGAAATCGTTTTTTAAATTTCAAACGGAGTAGGACAATATGTCTTTAAATCGTCGTGAATTTCTTCATGTAATGTCTATGGCTGCCGCCGCCGGGATGCTTCCTGGTACAGCGAAAGCGATGTCTTCAAGCCCAAGCAAGGGATCCGCTGTCTCTTCCGATATGTACAACGTTCCGATGAAAGGGAAAGTACGTTTGTTGCACCTTACGGATACACACGCGCAGTTAAAGCCGATCTACTTCCGTGAACCAAACGTGAACCTGGGGACCGGTCCTGCTTACGGTAAATTGCCGCATGTTGTCGGTCACCACTTGTTGAAAGAATTGAACATCCCAGAAAACACGCCTTTGGCGAATGCCTTCACTTACCTGAACTTCCAGGACGCTTCCGAGCAATACGGTAAAGTCGGTGGTTTCGCGCACGTTAAGACTTTGTTGGACAAGTTGCGTGAAGCGGCCGGTGGTCGTGAAAACACTTTGACAATGGACGGTGGTGACTTGTGGCACGGTTCCGGTACGGCTTTGTGGACACGCGGTCAGGACATGGTGGAAGCCTCTAACCTGATCGGTGTTGACATTATGACCGGTCACTGGGAATTCACTTATAAAGAAGACGAAGTCCTAACCAACCTTGGCAAGTTCAAGGGTGAGTTCTTGGCGCAAAACATCCGTATCAAAGAAGATTCTTTGTTCGGTGACGCTTACCGTGAAATGACGGAACGTCATAACGGTTTGGGTATGTATGACGAAGACGATGCGCGTCCGTTCAAGCCTTACACGATTAAAATCGTTAACGGTGAGCGCATCGCGGTTGTGGGTCAAGCTTTCCCACGTACTGCGAACGCCAACCCACAATCCAACTTCCCGGATTGGTCTTTTGGTCTGCGTGAAGATGCGTTGCAAGAAACCGTTAACCACATCCGTGAAAACGAGAAAGTCGCGGCGGTCGTGATGATTTCCCATAACGGTATGGACGTGGACATCAAAATGGCATCTCGCGTCAGCGGTATCGATGCGGTCTTCGGTGGTCACACTCATGACGGTATTCCTAAGACCATCAACGTCAAAACACCTGACGGTGGTGTGTGCTACGTCACCAACGCCGGTTCTAACGGTAAGTTCGTTGGTTGTATGGATTTGGATATCCAAAACGGTAAATTGAAAGGCGTCGACTACAAATTGTTGCCGGTTTTCTCTAACGTATTGGCGGCCGACGAAAGTGTTAAAACCTTCATCGAACACCTAGGTACCAAAGTGTACAACAAAGACATCGTTGAGTCTCGTGACCCAGCGCGTGCTTACAACAAAGAGCGTCTAGGTAAGACTTACGACGAAATCCTAAATGAAGAATTGGCTGTGGCGGAAGATACTCTATACCGTCGTGGTAACTTCATGGGGACGTGGGACCAAATCATCGTAAACTCTCTACGTGAAGAGCATGACACGCAAATCGCTATGTCAGCGGGTGTACGTTGGGGTACCTCCGTACTGGCGGGTGAAACCATCACGATGGCGCGTGTTATGGATGAAACGTCTATGACTTACGGTGAAACCTATAAGTCTGAAGTGACGGGTGCACAAATGAAAGATATCCTGGAAGGTATCTGTGAAAACCTATTCCAAAAAGACCCATACCTGCAATCTGGTGGGGACATGGTTCGTCTGGGTGGTATGGACTATACTTGTGAACCAAACGCGACTTTGGGTAACCGTATCTCTGACATGCGTTTGGACGACGGTACACCGCTTGAAGCCAGCAAAACCTACACGGTTTCCGGTTGGGCGCAAGTGGATTCCGTGGGAGACGGCCGCTTGATGTGGGACGTTGCTGCGGATTACCTACGTAACCACAAAAACGACATGAAGCTGAAGAAAGTGAACCATCCTAAGTTGGTTGGCGTGAAAGGCAACCCAGGTATCGAAGCATACCCAGGTGAAATGGCTTAATCGAATGATTTGAGTCAAATCAAAAAGCCCGCATAAGCGGGCTTTTTTTATGGGCGTTTCAGATGGCACAACAGTTTGTCTAGCCTAAATTCAGCATATAAAAAAACCACCAGGCCTGGTGGTTTTTGCGTTTTCGAAGCCGACGGTTAATTAAGAGACCGAATCGCCGCGTTTGTCGGTTTCGGTTTCCGCAGTTGCGGACGGCGCTTTAGTCAAATAAGCCTTCAGGGCTTTGGACTTGCTGCGAATCTGGAACGTCAGTTTCGCCACGTCGTCAAAATGTTTGGCAAAGTGAATGGTCACACCTTCTTTCAGGTAATCCGGCAACTCATCGTAATCCTTGCGGTTTTCTTCCGGCAGGATAATTTCACGAATGCCGATACGGCGCGCCGCAATCACCTTCTCACGAATCCCGCCCACTGGCAACACCTGTCCGGTCAAACTCAGTTCCCCGGTCATGGCCAGCGGCTTTTTGATCGCTTCGTCGCGCGCCAATGACAGCAATGCCGTCGCCATGGTGATACCGGCACTTGGCCCGTCTTTCGGCGTGGCGCCATCCGGCACGTGCAAGTGGACGAATGCCTTATCGAAGAATTCCGGATCGGCCTTGTACTTATCCAGGTTAGACGCGATGTAGCTGTAAGCGATGCTGGCGGATTCCTGCATCACCTCACCGAGTTGACCGGACAATTTGAAGCCTCGGTTCAAGGTATGAACACGACTGGCTTCGATGGTCAGGGTGGCGCCGCCCATGGAGGTCCAGGCCAGGCCGGTGACGGTGCCGATTTGCAGATTGGTTTTTTCCGGTGAGAAACGCGGTTGACCCAGCATGGATTCCAAATCGTTCACATGAATGGTGGTCTGTTCCAGTTCGCCTTTGACGAAACGAATCGCCAGTTTACGAATCAGCTTCGCCAACTGCTTTTTCAGGTTCCGCACACCGGCTTCCCGCGCATAGCCCTCAATGACATGACGGATGGTGGCCGGGGTGATCTGCACCTGTTTTTTATCCAAACCGGCTTCGTCCAGTAAGGTTGGCCACAGATGGTGTTTGGCAATTTGTACTTTCTCTTCGGTGATGTAACCCGACAGGCGAATCACTTCCATACGGTCCAACAACGGGCCGGGAATTGTATCCAGCGTGTTGGCGGTACAGATGAACAAGGCTTTCGATAAATCGAAGCGTACGTCCATATAATGGTCCATAAACTCGGTGTTCTGTTCCGGGTCCAGCACTTCCAAGAGCGCCGAGGCCGGGTCACCTTGATACGAAGAACCGATTTTATCGACCTCATCCAGCATGATGACCGGGTTGGCGGTGCCGCAATCTTTCAAGGCCTGTACGAATTTTCCCGGCATGGCGCCGATGTACGTGCGGCGGTGGCCCTTGATTTCGGCCTCGTCGCGCATCCCCCCGACCGAAAAGCGATAGAATTTACGCCCCAGCGTATCGGCAATCGAGCGGCCGATGGAGGTTTTCCCCACGCCCGGCGGCCCGACCAGGCAGATGATGGAACCGGAAATTTCGCCTTTCAACGCGCCCACCGCCAAAAACTCCAGAATACGGTCTTTGACGTCGCTCAGGCCGTCGTGGCCTTTGTCGAGAATTTTCTTGGCACGTTTCAGGTCGAGCTTGTCTTTGCTGTACTGTCCCCACGGCAATTGCGTCAACCAATCCAGCCAGTTGCGCGCCACGCCGTATTCCGGTGATTGCGGGTCCAGCATATTGATTTTGTTCAATTCCTCTTCGGACTTTTGTTGGGCTTCGTCCGACAGGGCCAGCTTTTCGATGCGTTCCTGGAAGAGGTCGGCATCGGCGGTACGGTCGTCTTTGACCATGCCCAGTTCTTTTTGAATTTCCTTAAGCTGCTGATGCAGGAAAAACTCACGCTGTTGTTGCGTCAGGTTTTCTTCCACGCGTTCGCGAATATTGAACTGCAACTTGGTCACTTCGATTTCGTGCTTGAACAGGTTCAGTACCTTCTCCAGGCGCTCGCTCAAATCCAAGGTGTCGAGCAAGTCTTGCAGTTTCTCGTTGCTGGCGGCTGTCAAGCTGGCGGCAAAGTCCGCCAGGTGATGTGAGTCGGATGCGCTGTAACGGTTCAGGAAATACTTCAGTTCTTCGCTGTACAGCGGGTTCAGCGGCAACAGTTCCTTGAAGGCATTCATAATCGCCAGGCCGTAGGCTTTGTATTCGCTCGGGTTGGCGTTGCGGATGTCGGACGGATAGGTCACGCGTGCACGGTAAGGCGGCGCTTCATGAATCCATTCGCTGATTTGGAAACGGCAAATGCCCTCGGCAATCAATTGAATGTAATCGGGTTTGATTTTCGGATCGTGGATGCGCACCAACGTTCCGGTTTGGGCGAAGTCGTCCGGCACCGCTTTGAAGTGATCGTCGGTATCGACATAAATGATGCCGATGTATTGGATCTTGTTGTCGATAACGCTTTGGATGGTATCGTGCCAAATGTCCTTGTCCAGAATGATCGGCAGTGTCTGGCCTGGGAAAAATGGGCGCTCTTTGACCGGCAGCAAGAACAAGGCTTCCGGGCGTGACATATTCGCTTTCACCAGCATGTGTGCCGAGTCGTTCGGCTTGTCGCCGTCATGCGCGATGTGCTCGCCGTCCAGGGCATCGCCGCCGTCGACCGCTTCCGATTGGGCGTACTCGTCGGTATGGTCGACGAATTCGCTGAAGGTAATTTCCTCGTCGTTCATTTCCGGGTTGTCGTCCTCAAGTGCTTGAGCGAGCAAGTCTTTCAGGGCATTTGCATCATCGTGTTTTGTCATATCACTCGTATCTTTTTGAAATTCGATGTTGTGTTAATAGGGGGCAAGGACTGAAATTCAAGGCCTTTCAATAGAAATTTTGCATTTCATTGCGGTGGATTTTGTCGTGGACTTTCGGTTCTCTGATTTGGTGAGATGCAGTATCATATGCACAATTGAATTTGAATACGGACGAATATTCACCAGGCCTGGCGAATATTCAATGAAATCAACGGAACACAGTATGAGCAGCATGAAAAAAGTCAAAGTCGGATTTGTAACGGTATCGGATCGTGCCAGCCGCGGTGAGTATGAAGATTTGGGTGGCCCGGCGATGCGTGAATGGATTGGCAACGCTTTGGTGTCGGAATGGGACGGGGTGTCGCGAATCATCGAGGATGAACAATCGTTAATCGAATCCAACCTGATTGAGCTGGCCGATAGCGAACAGTGCGATTTGATTTTGACCACCGGTGGCACCGGCCCGGCCAAACGTGATGTGACGCCGGAAGCGACCGAGGCGGTGTGCGACAAGATTCTCGACGGGTTTGCCGAACAGATGCGCGCGGTGTCCTTGCAGTATGTGCCCACAGCAATTTTATCGCGCCAAATCGCCGGCACACGCGGCGCTTGTCTGATCATTAATCTACCGGGCAAACCGTCCGCCATCGGCGAGTGTTTGGAGGCGGTTTTTCCAGCGGTGCCTTATTGCATCGATTTGATTGAAGGCGCTTATATGGAAACCGACGAAGCCTTCGTTAAAGCTTTCCGCCCGAAGCACGCTAAAAAACCGGGTGCCTGAATTCAGCACCACACTAGGCTTCCATTACCAAGAGACCAAGATATGACAAATTTCAATTACCAGTACGAACACTTGGAGACCGTGACCGATTTTGTCCGGTGGGGCGGGACCTTGTTTCAGAAAGCGGGACTCGCTTTTGGTCATGGAACCGACAACGCCTTCGATGATGCGCGCGTGCTGGTGTTTCATGTGTTGCGATTGCCTTGGGAGATTCCCGACAATTATTGGTCGGCGCGTTTAAGCATTACCGAGAAGCGGGAAGTGACCGAGTTATTCCGTCAACGCATCGAAAGCCGGAAACCGACGCCGTATCTGACTGGTGAAGCCTGGTTTGCGGGGTTGAAGTTCTACGTTTCCGAAGCGACCCTAGTGCCGCGCTCGCCGATTGCCGAATTGATTGCCGAGCAATATCGCCCTTGGGTCGAACCGGAAGCGGTGACCGATATTCTCGATTTGTGTACCGGCAGCGGCTGTATCGGCATTGCCAGCTTGCAAGCCTGTCCGAATGCTCAAGTGGATTTGGCGGATATTTCGCCAGACGCCTTGGCCGTGGCGCAGCGCAACATCGACCGTTACGATTTGAAAGGCATTGCCCGCGCCGTCGAATCCGATTTGTTCAGTGCCTTGGAAGGCAAACAATACGATTTGATTGTGTCCAATCCGCCGTATGTCGATGCGATTGAAATGTCCGCATTGCCGGAAGAATTCCATCAGGAACCGCGTTTGGGGTTGGAAGCCGGTGAAGATGGCTTGGACCTGGTACGCCATATTTTGGCGGAAGCCGCCGCACACTTGAAAGACGACGGTACTTTGATTGTCGAAGTGGGGGTGTCGCAATATTATCTGGAACAAGCCTATCCGGAAGTGCCGTTTTACTGGTTCGAATTCGAGCAGGGCGGTGAAGGCGTGTTCGCGCTTCAAAAGTCGGAGCTGGACACTTTTCAGGATATTTTCGACCAACGGAAAAACGGCTGATAGACGCTTTTCACACGCTTAAAAACGATTTTTGTGTTTGAAAACTCGGATTTGGTGAGGTATTTGCTTAGTCATTTCCGATGTTAGATGATTTATCCGGTAAAGCGATAAAGAAGGAAAACGAATGAACACAAGGTCCAGCTTTTTGATGCTGCTCGGTTGCCTCGTCTGTTTGCCGTTGTATGCGGCGGACAGTAATGTCCCGCCGTTGATTGACTTGGGCGCGGAAGCGAAAAAACAAGCGGAAAAGCAGAAAAAAATTGCGGTGAGCCAACCGAAGTCGGCGGAGACCTCTCAGCCGAAAGCACAAGCCGATGATGCCGACAAGGCGAAAGTTGCCGCCAAACCCGAAGCGGCCAAGCCAGCACCTGAACCGGCTGAAACCAAACCGGTGGCTTGGAGTTATTTTGGTGACGACGGTCCGCAAAATTGGGGGCAACTGTCGACCGCTTACGCCACCTGTAAAGCCGGGAAAAACCAATCGCCAATAAATTTCAAACGGGACGATGCGGTCGGCACCACGTCCTTGAACGGCTTTGATGTCTATTACCGTAAAAGCATTCTGAAGATGATCAACGATGGCCACGTCCTGAAAGTGGAAGTGCCGCTCGGCAGTTACATTATGTTGAACGGCCAGCGTTATGAGTTGATGGAATATGAGTTCCATACACCGTCCGAACACCAAATCGACGGCTTCAGTTATCCAATGGAAATGCAACTGGTGCATAAAGACGGCAACGGAGACTATGCGGTGGTGAGCATCTTGTTTCAGGAAGGCGCGGAAAACGAAGCCCTGGCGGCGTTTTTAGACCGTTTGCCGAAACAGCTGAACAAGTTGGATGTCCATGACAAAGTCTTGGTGCATCCGGCGAAAGCCTTTTTCCCGGTGGACAAGCGTTTTTACAAGTACAGCGGTTCCATGACACAGCCGCCTTGCGATGAAGGCGTTTACTGGATGGTGTTCAAACAGCCGGTGGAAGCGTCCGCCGCGCAATTGCAACAAATGAAGGAATACCTGGGTACCAATGCGCGCCCGGTGCAGCCTTTGAATGCGCGTACACCGCTCAAGTCCTGGCCGGATCGTCAGGCGCAGGAAAGTTTCTACCTTTATTAAAACTTTAAAACCCTAAAACCGTTCAAACCGGGAGGCGTTCGCTGCTCCCGGCGCTCCCAACCCAAATCGCTAAATTTCATTTAAGTTTTCATTTGAACTTCTGACTTCGGCAGGTTATAACCCTTAGTTGGAAATGGCCGCCGATCCGTTAAGCCCCTTTCCGAAACCCTTGTCGTATTCGCTAATTTATCTTATAGAACGCAATTACGCTTTTTACAGAGGCACAGGAAACTTGTATGGACATTCTCTTGAGACAAATCTCCCCGCACCGATTTGCAACCTTTGCGTTGGTTGTTATCACCGGATTCATGACAATTAACCAGGTCTGGGCGTGTACGCGTGTGGTGTATTTGGGCGAAAACGATCAAATCATGACGGGTCGTTCCATGGACTGGAAATACGATATCGGTACCAATTTATGGGTTTTCCCGAGAGGCATGACGCGTAACGGTGTGGGTGGCCCGAACTCTTTGCAATGGGTGTCCAAATACGGCAGTGTGATTGCAACGGGGTATGATGTTTCGACAACCGACGGCCTCAATGAAAAAGGTTTGGCGGCCAATTTATTATGGTTGGCGGAGAGCAATTATCCGACGGTTCAAAAAGGGCAACACCCCATCAGCGTGTCTGTCTGGGCGCAGTATCTGCTGGATAATTTCGCAACGGTGTCGGAAGCGGTCGAAGCCTTACGGAACAAACCGCTGGTGGTCGTTACCGACAAGGTGCCCGGTCAGAACCGTCAGGCCAGCTTGCATCTGGCCATTTCCGATGCCACCGGCGATAGCGCCATTATCGAATACATTGATGGCAAACAAGTCATCCATCATGGTCGTCAGTATCAGGTGATGACCAATTCGCCGACTTACGATAAACAGCTCGCAATGGAAGAGTATTGGAAGGACATCGGCGGCACAACCATGTTGCCCGGGTCGAATCGTTCGCCCGACCGGTTTGCCAGAGCGCAGTTTTATATCAATGCCATTCCGCAAAAAACAACGCTCAATAAGGCATTGGCCAGTGTATTGAGTGTGATGCGGAATGTGTCGGTTCCTTACGGGCTTCATACCGCGGACGCACCGGAAATATCCTCCACACGCTGGCGAACCGCCATCGACCATAAACGCAAACTTTATTTTTTTGAATCCGCTTTGGCTGCGAGCGGGTTTTGGACCGATTTGAATAAATTGGATTTTTCCAAAGAAACCGGTCAGGTCAAAAAGCTGGAACTCGGCCCGGATCAGGCGAGAGTGTTGCACGGTGAGGTATCCGGGCACTATGTCACATCCAAACCCTTTAAGTTTGAAGGCCTCTCGGCCGAGGAACTCAGTTATTGATGACCGGGTGCGACATCTGAAAATACAACACCCAAAACCGCCAGGCCTGGCGGTTTTTTCATATCACGCACCCGGTGGATTGAAATGCCATTGTCATCTACTGGGTTTAGAATCTTTCTGCTACAATGAATGAAATCCCGTTCAGAGGCCGGTATGACTGCTTTATATTCTCGTTGGAAGTCCCTTAAAACCCGTTACAAGGTGTTGGCGTACACACTGGTTTTGTTTGGTGTGTTTTTATTGGCATTGCCTTGGATGTTGCAAAAGGGATTTGAACAAGCGTTGTTGAAACAAGGCGCGGAGTCGGTTCACATCGAAAGGGTGTCGGTCAATCTGTTTACCGGTCGCTTGGAGATTTTCAATCTGGAAGTTGAAGTTGAAAAGCATCAATACCTGCATCTGGGGCATCTGAAAGTCAATCTCTCCTGGACCGCGCTTTTCCACAAAAAAATCAAAATTCAAGAACTGGCGATTTTCGATACCCGGATTGAAATCGATTACCGTCCCGGCGAGCGCATTCGGGTGGCGGGTTTGTCTTATTCGCTCGATAAAAAATCCGACAAAGCAGCGATACCGGAAGAAAAAAAAGACCCGTTTTCATGGGGGCTGGGCATTCAGTCGTTGGAATTGAACAAAGCCGTATTGGAACTGAAAACACCGGAACTGGATAAACACATCGAATTCGACAAGGTGCTGCTCGAAAAAGCCATTAACTGGCAACCGGACGATGCGGCCAAACTGGTATTTGAAATTCAAGAAGATAAAAATCATCTGGTCGGAAATTTTCAAATGTGGCCGTTTGCTGAAAAACAGCGTCTAAGCGGTGACATTGTTGTTAAAAATCTTGATTTGTCGACCTACCGAAAATATCTGCCGCCGGAGATTTTAGAGTTGTCCGGCCTGGTTTTCGGTGATTTGAAATTGGACGTTGTCAACGAAGGCGGTGAACTCAAAATCACCCAAAAAGGCCGTTTTTCCTTTCAGAAACTGGCGTTTGAACAACAAGACTTACGCGTGGCCGGCGACCTTGTTAACTGGGACGGAGACATTCAAGCCTTGGTCCGTAAAGGGCATGCCGCGGTTAAAACCCAGGGTGAATGGCACTTGAAAGACATCGGCGTCCGTGCGCAAGACGCCGACATCAAATTGGGCGAAGTGCATTGGAAAAACCACAGCCAGGTTGACGTGACCGACGGCGTGCCGAAAGTGAAGACGGACGGTGAACTGAAAGTCAGCCACCTGGCGATGGCGGATAAAGCCATCGCGCTGGATAACCGTCACTTGAACTGGCAGGGCGAAATCAATGTCACTCAGTCTGACAAGTCCGGACTGGAAATTGTGTTGCCGAGCAATGCTTTGACGGCGGAAGAATTTCTATTCAAACAGTCGGGGACCGAGGCCAAGTTGCAAAAGTTGGATTGGAACGGCCCGATGAAAGTCACGCTTAAGCCCTCGAAAAAAGCTGACACTCAAACCGATCGTCAAGCCGATGCAAAAAATGTGGACGTGGCCAAAGCGGATACGCCGATGAAGGTCGCGTTATCTGACACCCACATCGCCGTCACGGACGTGGCCGTGAAAGCGAATGACGCGAAAGTCGATGTCAACCAATTGGACTGGCAGGGCGGTTTGAACATCACTCAGTCAAGCCAGAACGGGTTGTTGGTTTCTCTGCCGAGCAGCGCTTTAGTGATGGAACACGTCGAGTTTTCGCAACCGAAAACCGAAGCCAAGTTGCAACATTTGGATTGGAAAGGGCCGGTCAACGTCACGGTCAAATCAGACGAAAAAAACGCCGAATCGAAAAAGGCCCAAACGCCGGTCGATATCGTCTTAACCGACAACCGCATTGCGTTGACGTCAGTGGGCGTCAACGCAGATGGCTCCAAAGCCGATGTCAGTCGCTTGAATTGGCAAGGCGGCATTCAAGTGGGCACCTCGCCGCATCCAGCCGTTCAGACCGATGGTCACCTGGATGTAAAACAACTGGCGGCGGCGTATCAGGATTTATCCGCGGGGCTGAAAGCGCTGGATTGGAAAGGCAAAACACAATTGACCGTATCTGAAACGCCTCAAGTGAAGACGGCGGGGCAACTGGCTGTGCAGTCGGTCAAACTGGACAATACCCGCACGAAGATGACGGTAGCCGATGTCGCGAACCTGAAAACCGGTTTGGCGTTTACCGCTCCGCAAGCGGTGTCTTTGAAAGGCTTGAATGTGAAAGGTCTTAAAGTGGCCGCCAGCCCTGAATACCCTCAGCCTTTGTTATCCACCGGTGACGTGACGATTGACCACGCCAATGTGAAAAACAATCAAGCGGTGGATGTTGGAACGGTGACCTTGCAGGATTTTTACTTGACCTTGGCATTCAACGAAGAAACGAAACTGGGACAAATCGAGGCTTTGAAAGCCGCATTACAGCCGCAGCCGAAAACTAAGTCCGAAAAAACCGAGGCGGAGCAAAAAGCCGAACAAAAGGCCGAACCAAACGACACGGCCAAAGCCTCTCAAGAGAAAGCGCCGCCATTCAGACTGCAGCAATTCGACATCACCGGTGACAGCCATGTGCATTTGACGTCCACCGGCATTACGCCACCGCTGAACCAGAATATGACCATTCAAACCTGGCATATCGGCACACTCGATTCGGCCCAGGCGCATGAAAAAACGCCGTTGGATATCCAAGCGGCCATCGACCGGTTCACCAAAGTCACCGCAAAAGGGGACTTCCAGCCGTTTTCACCGAAAGTGAACGCCGACATCAAAGTGAACATCCAGGATATGGACTTGTACGCCTTCTCACCGTTGATTCGTCGTTCGCTTGGCTATCGCATTCAAAGCGGTTCCTTGAATATGAAGTCGGATATTCAAATCAAACAAGATATTCTGGATGCCGACAATCGTTTGAAATTGACCGGTTTTGAGATGGAAGCCGATTCGGTTCCGGTCCCGTCGAAAACCAAAGGGGATGGTCTCGACAAAGCGGCTTCCGATGTCGACAAAGCCGCAAGCGATCTCGGAAAAGCCGCCAGTGCCGGCTCCATGAGTCTGGCGCTGAACCTGTTGCGCGACGGTGACAACAACATCGATTTGAGTGTGCCGGTCAACGGTGACTTGTCCGACCCCGGTTTCAACATTGCACAAGTGATTTCGGTGGCCTTCTTTAATGCGATGAAAGGCGGTTCAAAAGCCATGCTGGCGATGACGCTTCAACCTTACGGCGCGATTTACCTGGCGGCGGAATACGCTTATAAGAAGGCCGGGGAAATGACCCTGCAGCCGGTGCAATATCAGCCAGGCCTGGATGAATGGCGGGCGGATATGCCGGAGTATCTGAAGAAAATCACCAAGCTGTTGAAAGATAAAAAATCCGTCACCTTGAAAGTGTGTGGTTTTTACAACCAGTCCGACCGCGATTATTGGGTCAAGAAAGGCTTGAAAGGGACGGAGCTGGAAGACAAGCTCTATCAACTGGCGCGTCAGCGTCAGATTCAGGTCAAAACCTGGTTGGTCGAAGAAGGTGGCATCGAGTCCAGCCGCTTGACCACCTGTTATCCGAGCTTTGAGGATTTGCCGGATAGTGGCGTCATGTTATCGATGTAGGCCAAACCGTATTATTTTAAGTCAGAAACCATAAAAGCAGTTGTTCACGGAGTATTCATGTTAAACCGAGACGATTTGATTTCAAAACCGGTGTTTTTAAATCAAGGTGAAATTGAAGCCAAACGCGCCGAAATCAAGGCCTATTTCAACGCCACCTACGATGCCTACGAAACCTTATTCGAAACCCTGGTGTCGGACGAGGCTTACTATGAACGCCCCTGTGAACTGCGCCATCCGCTGATTTTTTATTTCGGCCACACCGCCACCTTTTTCACCAATAAGCTGGTGCTCGCCAAGTTGCTACCGGAACGCATCAACCCGAAAATCGAATCCATGTGTGCCATCGGCGTGGATGAAATGTCTTGGGACGATTTGGACGAATCTCATTACGACTGGCCGAGTGTCGATGCGGTCCGTGAATATCGTCAGCAAGTGCGCGATGCGGTCAATCAGTTGATTGACTCCGTGGATTTCCACCTGCCGATTGATTGGGAAAGCCCGATGTGGCCGGTGATGATGGGTATTGAACACGAACGCATTCATCTGGAAACCTCGTCAGTGCTGATTCGCCAATTGCCGATTGAATCGGTCAAGCCGCATCCGTTGTTTCCGGTGTGCCCGGACAGCGGTCAGGCGCCGGAAAACATTTTGTTCGACGTCCCCGGCGGACGCGTCACCATCGACCACCAAGACCCGGCGGAAACTTACGGCTGGGACAATGAATACGGCCAGCATCAAGCCGATGTCAGCGGCTTTAAAGCCGCCGCTTTTTTAGTGTCCAATCATGAATATCTGGAGTTTGTCGAAGCCGGCGGTTACGACAACCCGGAATATTGGACCGATGAGGGCAATCGCTGGCGTCAGTTCACGCCGGACAAACATCCGACCTTTTGGGTGAAAAAAGACCAGGCCTGGTATTTACGCTGTATGACCGATGAAATCCCCATGCCATGGGATTGGCCGGTGGAAGTGAACTATCTGGAAGCGAATGCCTTCTGTAACTGGAAAGGGCATCAGACCGGCCGTCCGATTCGCCTGCCGAGTGAAGATGAATATTTAAGGCTGCGCGACCATACCCGCGCGTTGGAAAAGCAGGACAAGGCCAATATCAATTTGCAGCAATACGCCTCGTCGGTGCCGGTGAACCGTTTTGAAACCGGCGATTTTTTCGACGTGGTCGGTAACGTCTGGCAATGGACGCAAACGCCGATTTACCCATACGACGGCTTCAAAGTGCATCCGTTATACGATGACTTCACCACGCCGACGTTCGATAACCAGCACAACCTGTTCAAAGGCGGGAGCTGGATTTCCACCGGTAACGAAGCCAACGGCCATTCACGTTACGCTTTCCGCCGTCACTTTTTCCAGCACGCCGGTTTCCGTTACATCGAGTCGGATGAAAGCGTTCAAACCCATTTCTCCACTTATGAAACCGATGATCTGGTGTCGCAATACTGTGAATTCCATTACGGCGATGAATATTTCGGTGTGGCGAATTTTGCGCAGGCTTATGCCGAATTGGCGATTAAAGCGGCGCGTGACGATAACGACTTGGCCGGTCGTGATGATTTGAGCGTACTGGAAGTGGGCTGTTCAGTCGGGCGTGCCAGTTTCGAACTGGCGCATCATTTCGCGCAGGTCACCGGCTTGGATTTTTCGGCGCGTTTTATTCAGGTCGCCAACCAATTGAAAGAATCCGGCAATGTGCTCTACACCATTCCGACGGAAGGTGAAATCATGGATTTCAAAGAGCAGACGTTGGCCGATTTAGGCTTGTCCGATGTGGCGCAACGCTGTGAATTTATGCAACAGGATGCCGCCAACCTGAAACCGCATTTCACCGGGTACGACATGGTGGTGGCCGTCAATCTGATTGACCGTTTGTACGAACCGAAGCGCTTCTTGAGCATGATTCACGAACGCATGAACGACGGCGGTTTGCTATTGTTGGCGTCACCTTACACTTGGTTGGAAGAATTCACGGCCAAAGAACATTAGCTGGGCGGTTATAAGGATGCGCAAAGCGGTGAAAACGTCACTACCTTAGAAGGGTTGCACGCCGTGTTGGATGCTGAATTTGAGCGGGTTCAAGAACCGTTCGAGTTGCCGTTTGTGATTCGTGAAACCCAACGCAAGTTCCAGCATTCCTTGTCCGAAGTTACGCTTTGGAAAAAGAAATCCTGAGAAGTCGCTGAGTAGCCGTCATGTTTCCAGATTTTGAACACGCCATTTCCCGCTTAGGCACTGACGCCGAAAAGTACGAACTGCGGCAACGCTTGTTCGGTTCGGAATCGGTGTTGCCGATGTGGGTGGCGGACCAAGATCTGCCTACGCCGGATTTTATTCTGGACGCTTTGAAACGCCGTTTGGAACACCCGATTCTGGGGTATAACGTCATGCCGGACAGTTTGTATCAGTCGATTATGGATTGGCAGGCGCAATACGGTTACGACGTGAAGGCTTCGGAAATTCTGTTCACGCACAATGTTGCCAACGGTTTTTTTATGGCGGTGTCCGCCTTTTCGGAACCGGGCGATGCTGTGCTGGTGCAACCGCCGATTTATCCGCCGTTTTTGCACGCACCGGAAAATAACGGTCGCCGTCTGGTGGAAGCGCCGCTGGTCTTACAGGACAACCGTTATCAAATCGATTTTGAAGCGTTTGAAACCGCCATTACCGAAAACGATGTGAAGCTGTTTTTGTTCTGCAATCCACAAAACCCGTCCGGCCGCGTTTGGCGGCGGGAAGAACTGCAACGCCTGGCAGACATTTGCCTGAAACACGGCGTGACGGTAGTGTCCGATGAAATCCATGCCGACATGACCTTTCCGCCATTGCAACACACGCCCATGGCTTCCTTGTCGGAAGAAGTGGCGCACAACACCGTGACACTCAGTTCACCGGGCAAAACCTTTAATCTCGGCGGCCTGCAAAGCGGTTATGCGATTATCGCCAATCGTGTCTTGAAAGCGGCTTATCTGAAAGTGTGTCGCGCCAATTCCATTCACGACTTAAACCTGTTCGGCAAAGAAGCCATGCAAGCCGCTTATTCGGAAGCGGGTAAAGCCTATCGCGACACTTTGCTGGCGCATTTGCAACATAATATTGACCGGCTGGAACAAACTCTGGCCGACTGCTTGCCCGCCGTGCGCGTCATGCGCCCGGAAGCATCCTTTCTGGTATGGTTGGATTTTTCTGAACTCTTTGGCACAAAGTTTCAAAGCCAAGAAGACTTAAAACGCTGGCTCACTGAAACCGCTCAACTGGGCTTGAATGACGGCGAAAGTTTTGGGGAAGTTGGAAAAGGCTTTATGCGAATCAATATTGCTGTGCCGACGGAAACCATGGATGAGGCGCTTAAGCGCTTTAAAGATGCCGCTGGAGTTCTAAACCACTAACCCTGTTTTTTCCAGCCCTTGGTGTGTGATTTCATTACACAATGCTAGTTGTATAGTGGAGGAGGTTGAATAACGTTTCTCCGTTAGTGCTCTCTTAAGTTTTTTGACACCACAGCTCAGCTTCATGGACATATGTATTGTAGAAGGTAAGGCCAAGCTCTGCCAAAGCAACTGGATGTAGGTCCCGGATTCTCTTCTTGAGGTGCTGCCATGGAGGATTAAACCATTTACCTCTATTTTTGAAACGCATGACTTCAGGGGCAGTAGGTATTATTCGAGTATCTAGGTCGAGTAAGATATCGGGAGAATCTAAGTCTATTGTCAAAGTCCCATCTTCTAGCTTTGACGATATGGAGTTTATTTGAAATTTTCGTCCATTACTTTCGACTATAGTCATTTTAAGAGGATTTGTAACTGTAGGCGAAACACTGTGCATTTCTGCGTTTCTAGCTTGTTTTAAGAAAACCAATAGGGAATCTTTTTTTCTTAAATCAGTATAGGGCTTGTGCCATTGTTGGAAGCCTTTCCTGCTTTTTAATGTTCTCTCTGTAAATTCCCAGGCTCTTTCTATCCTAAATAGAAAGTTTTCCCAACTTTCCTGAAACTCAGAAAAGTCCTGAGTGGACTTCATGTTGTCAATTGCTTTTCTTGCGATATCGAGATCTTTTTTTGGTGCAGATAGATTCATAAAAGTTTAAGTTTCAATCCATGAGGTAGTTACTATAGAACGCTGCAGTGCGGTTATTAGAAATGCCATTTTTGATTATTTATGTTGTTCAAGATATTTGCTGGCTTCTCCATTTTCAATTACTTTAAATACGTGTTCTTTCGCTTCATCAATAGTATGGAAAAGACGCTTTCCCTTGAAATCATCCATTGCAATGTAATATTTGTTTTCATTCAACGATATGACTACGGAAATTTTGTTTTGTTTGATTTTATGTGTATTACAGCTTGATTTCCATCTACTTGATTGGATGAAGCGTTTTTTTCTATTTTCATAGCGTTTTTTAGAATCGACTTGGTTTGAAGCGATTTCTGTATCTAATAGGGAGTCACAACAGTATGTTCCGACTTCCATAGTCCCCCAGTTTTCATGAAAAACAAAGAATTGATGACGTAAGCTGCTGCCACATAATTCACAGATGCCAATAAGATCACCTAGGTCGTCATAGCCAACGTATTCCCAGCCAAATTTAGGAGGTACTTTTCCATGTTCTGCAGCATGACAGCCTTTGCAGAGTGTAATGCAATCCTTGTATGGATATTCCCATGGAAGTTTATTTTGAACATAGCGTTTGTGGTGAACTTGCAAGTAAACGTCTGGTTCGCCGCGCCCGCAGATACTGCAAACCTTGCCATCTAGTTCGATGACTTCTTCTCTAAATGTCTTCCAATTTTTTTGAGTGTATCCTTTCATGAGGTGTGTATTGTCCTAAATGCTGAATTCTAAGAGCTCGTTTATTGTAATTTTGAGTCGTATTTCTCTAAATTTAACCCCAAAAAATAGGTTCCTGGTACAGGGTTGTTCGTGACAGGAGGATGGTCAACAAATCCATATGATTTGTATAATCTCAAGGCGGTTTTGAATTCAGGCAGCACGTCTAAACAGATTTTTTGATATCCGCTGCTAACCGCCTCTTGCAACACTCTATCAATCAGCTTCGCTCCCTGATTACTGCCACGGGCACTCGGTCGAATATAAACTCGTTTCATTTCGCAAACAGTGTCATCCAACTTACGAAATGCAGCACAGCCAACAGGTTTTCCATCTTTTTTCAGCAAAAAAATCTTTGATTCTTTAGAACTGTATTTTTCGGGCAATTGACTGAACTCACGTTCGTTGTCTTGAAATGAAAGATCGACAGAAGCGCTATTCACATATTCAACATACAGATCGAGCACATCCTTTAAATCATCCGGAAAAACGGCTCTTACGACTTCAAACACATCGCTCCCCTAGCGGTCTAATCATTAGATAAGCATTTTGGGCTGCTTATTGCCATATTAGTCATCATGACCACCTATAAAATCATACTTAAAAATCACCAGGCCTGGTGATTTTTGGCGCTGGCTTTGCGGAACCAGTCGGTGACGTCATTCACATTAAATGGCATTTGGCTGAGCGGAATGGACTTGGGTTGTTTCTCTTTAGCGAGTTTGGCCAAGTCGAAACTGATGTAGTTGAGCTGGCTATAGGGTTTGATTTTAAATTGCAGGTTACGCAAATCACCCAGTGCGGTCCAGGAAGTGTATTCCGAGGTGTAGAGCGGATGACCGGCCACTTCCGGGGCGGTGATATTGGCGATTTCTTCTTTGAAACGTTCGTCCATGGTAACGCCGCGAGGACGATCAAAGTTGTTCATGATGTGGGCGAGGGTGGTCATGGCGGCGTCGGGTTTGTCGACCTTTTCGGCAAACTGCGAGTAATAAACCGCGCGAACAAAGCGTCCAACGGAGGTGTTGGAGGCGGGCAAGCCCGCGGTAGCGATACCGGAATCAGGTTGGTTGAACTCCACGCCGTGAAAGGTGGTTTTGGATTGGTCGATATTGTTTAAAAAGGTGTAGTTGTTTAAGTTGGTCATGTGCCAATCGAATTTTGGGCCATTGGTCATGACGCCGATAGGGTTATCGATAATGGTTTGTTTGCCGTTGGCAAATTCAATGACTACGGATTGGCCCTGGGCATCGTGCAAAGTGTAATGAAAGGGTGTTTTCATGAGGCCCAGCGGTAAGAGAGCGGAGACCAATACCGGTTGTTTTTTAAGGGCCGCTTTGACTTCTGAGACATTCTTGAATTGCGATAAGGTCCAGGCGCCGAGGTCAATGGCGGCGAGAATGCTTTTGGTTTTTTTAATGGTATCTGCAGGACCTTTGGTGCTGGCAAAGGCGAGCAGGCTGAACGTCAATCCTTGGTCATTCATCCCTTCCGATACTTTTAAGGTTTTGTCCAGCGGATCGGGTACGGTGATGGCGATAAACGGGTATTTTGATTGGTAGGACAAATCCGGGTGGTCTTTGATTTTTGAAGTGAAACCGGAGCCTTTCGGAAAGTAACTCACTTGATACGCCAGTTCCATCGGCAGTTCCATGGTTCGACCGGCATAGGGCGCGCCATTGGCATCTTTGTAGAGTAATGAGGTGCAGGCCTGGGCTGTATTGGTTAATGCAAACGTCGTGGCCGCCAAGCTGATGGTTAAAAGAGGTATCAACGTAACACTCGTTTTTTTCATTATATGTCCTAGTCTGATAAGTACTAATGATTAGCCTAAACGTTCTCAAAAATGCATGCAAGCAAAAGCTGGCTGGATAGCGGCCGATTACGGGCGTTTCTCTTGTTTAATCCGTTTTTTATTTGAGATGGTTCAAGGTGCAAATTTAAATGCTTAATTTCACCAGGCCTGGTGATTTTCGTTATTTGTACGGAAGTGAATCTGCTACAATAAATTTCTTCCTTCCTATGTTTTATGGCTCGGTTCTCGGGTGTTAAGGTGTTTTAAAAGATGTCATCACTGTATGCGTTTTTGAAAAAAGCCAATCACTTTTTTCAAGAAGATTTTGAGGAGCAACTCAAAAAATCCGTCAATGTGTTGCGAATCATTTTGACGATTTTTATGATTGTGTATCTGGCCGCGTGCCTGTTCAGTATTTCGAGCAAGTTGTTCGAGTTTTTATCGCATCAAGGTGCATTGAATTTTCCGTCGATGAAGATTCTGCTGACGGATGCGTTGTTCACGCTGATCGTTCTGGCGATTGTGAAAGCGCTGTTTATCAAGGACAGTTTCGTGTATGCATTGACGTTCTTGGAAATCGCATTCGTGGTGATTATCCGAAAACTGATTCTGCTGGAAACGGTGCCGGAGGAGAATTGGACCTTGCTGATTCTGGGCGTGGTGTCCACGGCGTTTTTTGTGTTGCTGATTTATATTCATAACCTGATTCGCCGCTGGCGGCTGGAAGACCGTGACCGCCCCGGTCAGGAAGAGGAACCGACCGGCATTAAAATGCCTTGATTTTGACCAGGCCTGGCCGTTTCATAGATGGAATGGCAGGGTAAAAAGTCGTTATCAATCAAACAGCATTTAGTCAAACCGGATAAAGCTTTAATCCGAAATTCAAACTCAAGATTCAACTGATTAGGAGGCGTCATGCTTTACAACGCGTTAGGACATTCCGATATTCAAGTCAGCCGCATTTGTTTGGGCACCATGACTTGGGGCGAACAAAATACGCAAGAAGAGGCGTTTGAACAGATGGATTACGCCTTGGATCAGGGCGTGAATTTCTGGGATACGGCGGAGCTGTATGCGGTGCCGCCGCGTGCCGAAACCTATGGCCGAACCGAAGAAATCATCGGTCATTGGTTGGCGAAGACCGGCAAGCGGGATGAGATCGTATTGGCCTCGAAAATGGCGGGGCCGTCGGAGATTTCGCAACACATTCGCGGCGGCAAAAGCCGTTTTAACCGTGAGCAGATTACGCAGGCATTGGATGCGTCTTTGAAACGGTTGCAAACCGATTATTTGGATTTATACCAACTGCATTGGCCGGAGCGCAACACCAACTTTTTCGGACAGTTGGGCTATGAAGCGGGGGAAGACCCGAGCGACCTGACGCCGATGGAAGAAACTCTGGAAGTGCTGACGCAGTTCGTCAACCAGGGCAAAATCCGCCACATCGGTTTGTCGAATGAAACGCCGTGGGGCACGATGAAGTTTTTGCAGTTGGCCGAGCAGCATGATTTGAGCAAGATTGTGACGGTGCAGAATCCGTACAGTTTGTTGAACCGCAGTTATGAAGTGGGGCTGGCGGAAGTGTCGCACCGTGAAAACGTCGGTTTGTTGGCGTATTCACCGCTGGGTTTCGGGGTACTGAGTGGCAAGTATCTGAATGATTCGGCGGCGGCGAATGCGCGTTTGAAGCTGTTCCCGCATTATGACCGTTATTCCAACGACAATGCGGTGAAAGCGACGGAACTGTATGCGGCCCTGGCGCGTGGCAACGGTTTGACGCCGACGCAATTGGCGCTGGCGTTTATCAACAGTCGCCCGTTCTTGACGGCGAACATCATCGGCGCGACCACCATGGAACAGCTCAAAGAGAACATCGACAGTATCCATGTTGAATTAAGCGATGAAGTCTTGCATCAAATCGAGCGTATTCACGCCCAATACACCATTCCATCGCCTTGATGGTCTAATCGTTGGCGTTGGGATGAATCGGTTTTAAGGTTGGTCCAACGCACCCAGACGCGCCACGTCATAGGCACCGGATTCAGTATCGAGTTGATAGATATTGAAATTGGTGTCGATGTCGAAGCCTTGTAAACGCTTGGCGTAGTTGGTGGACAGACTGCCTTCCGGTGAATGCACGCGGTGGAAAACATAAGGCTCCCAGCCGAGAATGGCGGCGCCGTCGTGAATTTTTTCGCCGTTGTGATAGACCGCATCGGCGGTGACTTCAAAGCGTTCCACCTGGCCGTGCTTTTCCGAATACAACTCCACTAAACGCTTCCCTTGATGCACCACCAGTTTGTCTTCCTGGTCGGTGTGCATGTACCAATACCAGGTGTCGTCACCGGCAATCAATGGGCTTTTGCCGCCCGGTTCGTGAATTACCAAATCCACGCCCGCCAGGCCGTCGGTGACGCCTTCAACGCTGAAAAACTGGACGTTTGGGGTGTTGCGTAACGGTTTCAGGGGAATGATAAAACACAGGTGTTCGATATAGGTTTGGCGGGCGCCGGGTTCAATGCTTAACATGCTCAGTCTCTTTGTGATTCGATAATGAAAACCGCGGGATGCTCGAACCGGGCGCCGTTGCCGCTGTCGTGAGGCTTTCGGTTAAAGTGTAAGCAATCGCTTGCCGCTTGCCAAGTGAATATTTTGAGACAAATTCCGGGTGACGGTTTGAGTGGAAAACGCTCATTTCTACTCAAACCGTTTTACGGCTTATTACGAATACTTATTAACATCTCATTATATTCTATTATCTTTTTGATGGTGGACGGCGGTAGGATAGTTTCAAGGCTGCCGTATCCGGCCATTTCGAGAGGTCAGAATGCAGAGCAGCTTATCCATGAAGCTGAGGAGAGTGGTCATGAATATCAAGCAACTCGGGTATGGTTTGGTTTTTGGAGTGCTGGGCATGCCAGGCCTGGCTCAGGCGGATGAAACCAAAGCCATTTTCTTGAACGGTCTCTATGGAGATGCCACACCGCAAAATCCGTTGCCGGTGAAACTGGAGGTCATCAACGGTAAGGCGAAAGGGTGCATTATCGAAGGTGAGGCGGTGCTGAACAAGCGTCATCGCCGTTACGAATACACCTTACAGGCACCGCAATGCGTGCATCAGGGGCAGAAAGTGGCGGTGGGCACGTTGGTGCGCGGTCAGCACAATATTCCGGGCACCATGGCCAACAGCGGTATGGGGCGTGGTTATTGGTTTTCCAATAAAGGCTTGATCGTCACCTTATCCGAGCAATAAGCTGTGTTATGGGTCATTGCGTCGTTTCGTACGGTGTAATGAATTCCGGTGGAATCTTGCAGGCCTGGTGGGTTTTCAGATTCATGCAGGCCCATTGCGTATGGCCGAAAAACACCTCTTTGCCGTCGGCTAGCCGGAATACCTGATAATAGCGGCGGCGTTGGCAGCAGCCGATTTGTTCGCCCACCCAAGTGCCAATCAGCAATTCGTCGCCCAGATGACAGGCGGAACGATAATTCAACTCATGCTGCCGCACCACCATGATTTTACCGACTTGGCGTTGCACCGATTCGTCGATGCCTACCGCCAGACTGTGTTGCCAGGAGATGTGTTCCATCCAATTCAAATACACCTTGTTGTTGACGTGATCGAGAAAGTCGATTTCGTCTTCGGTGACGGTGTGGTTTTCGATAAAGGGCTTGGGATGCCGCCATTTAAGTGATGCGTTCATTCGGTTTGCCGGATTGCGGTTCATTGAGGTAATTTGGCGTGACTCCTAGTATAATGCACCGATTACATGAAAGAAATTCGAGAAAGTAAATTATGTCGGGCAATACGTTAGGGAAAAATTTTTGTGTGACCACCTTCGGTGAAAGCCATGGAATCGCGTTGGGTGCGATTATCGATGGTTGCCCTCCGGGACTGGAATTGACGGAAGAGGACATTCAGGTTGAATTGGATCGTCGCAAACCGGGCACGTCAAAACACGCCACGGCGCGCCGCGAAGACGACAAGGTGCAGATTCTCTCCGGCGTGTTTGAAGGCAAAACCACCGGCACGCCAATTGGTCTGATTATTCACAACACCGACCAGCGTTCCAAGGATTATTCCAAAGTGGCGGAAACCTTTCGCCCGGCGCATGCCGATTACACTTACACCCAAAAATACGGCGTGCGCGATTATCGCGGCGGCGGGCGTTCTTCCGCGCGTGAAACCGCTATGCGCGTGGCAGCGGGGGCGATTGCCAAGAAATATTTAAAAGAGCGTTTGGGCATTGAAATCAAAGGCTATCTGTCACAGTTGGGGCCGATTACGGTGGAAAACGTGACTTGGCCGTTCGATAACGATAACCAATATTTTTGCCCGGACCCGGTCAAAAAAGAAGAAATTCGTGAATACATGGATAATCTGCTGAAGCAGAAGGATTCCGTCGGCGCGAAAATTTCCATCGTGGCGAAGAATGTGCCGGTTGGGTTGGGCGAGCCGGTGTTTGACCGTTTGGATGCCGATTTGGCCCATGCGTTGATGAGCATCAATGCGGTGAAGGGCGTGGAAATCGGCGATGGGTTTGCCGTCGCTGCGCAACGCGGCACCGAACACCGCGATGAGATGACGCCGGAAGGCTTTGATTCCAATCATGCCGGTGGCATTCTGGGCGGTATTTCCACTGGGCAGGACATCATTGCGCACATCGCTTTGAAACCGACCTCCAGCATTATGACGCCGGGGCGCAGCATTAACCGCGACGGCGAAGCGGTCGAAATGGTGACCAAAGGCCGTCACGACCCTTGCGTGGGTATTCGCGCCACGCCGATTGCCGAGGCGAAAGTGGCGTTGGTGCTGATGGATCATTTTATGCGAAACCGTGCCCAAAACGGCGATGTGGTGCCGCCGATTATGGATTTGGCGCACCCGGAAGCTTAATTTCACCTAACCTAAGCTGATTAAGCTACATTTTTCTATTTCAAATTCGGCTCGAGCCAATGGCGTTTGATAAATCCCGATCATGGTTCGAGAAGCGCCCGTTTCAAACGGGTGTGATGTTTTCGAGTCTCTGAGGAGCTTGCATGCCGGAACAGCTTTATCGACAAGCCTATCCAAAGCTTTCCAGTTTTTACTTTTTCTATTTCATGTTGTTCGGCGGGCTGATTCCGTATATCGGCTTGTATTATCAGTCGCTGTCTTTCAACGCCATTCAAATCGGCCAATTGATGGCGATGTTCATCGCCACCAAAATCGTGGCGCCGAATGTCTTAGGCTGGTTGGCGGATAAAACCGGCCGACCGATTTTCTGGTTACGCTGGACGGCGTTTTTAACCGTGGTGTTCTCAGTTGGCTTTGTGACCACCGATTCGTTTCTGGGCTTGCTGTTGACGGTGTTCGGCTTCGGCTTCTTTTTTCATTCCGCTTTGCCATTATTTGAATCCTATACGTTCACCACCTTGAAAGGGGTGAAGGAACGCTATGGCTTGGTGCGGCTGTGGGGCTCGGTCGGGTTTATTGCCGCCGTGTTGTGGTTGGGGTGGCAAATAGAGGCCTGGTCGATCGCGACCTTGCCGTGGACCTTGGTGGGCTTGGCCGTGGTGATTTGGCTGGCAACGTTTGCGGTGCAAGAACACCCGGTGGCGCAGCATGAAGACCACGCCAGTTCGTTTTGGACCATTATCAAACAGCCGTGGGTGGCGAGTTTATTGGCCGCCAGCATTCTGATTCAATTCTCGCACGGCACCTATTACAGCTTTTACAGCATTTTTCTGGACGAACACGGTTACAGCAAAAACGTCATTGCCTGGTTGTGGGCGCTGGGCGTGTTGGCGGAAATTGCGGTGTTCTTCTGGATGGTGCCACTCTTCCGGCGCTTCCGGGTCAAAACCTTGTTGATGGCGAGCTTGGTGTTGACGTTATTGCGCTGGGTGATCATTCCATTGGTGATTGACGATTGGGTGTGGTTGGCGTTCGCGCAACTGCTACACGCCGCCAGTTATGGCCTGTTCCATGCCGCGGCGATTTATCTGATCGACCATCATTTTTATGGCGACAACCAAAGTAAAGGGCAGGCGATTTATGCCTCGGCCAGTCATGGGTTGGGCGGTGCCTTGGGGATGTTGGCGGCCGGTTATGCCTGGTATGCCGGCGGTGCAGATTGGGCGTTTGGTATGTGTGCCTTGGCGGTATTGTTGGCGATTGGGGTTGCGCAAAAATGGGTTCGTTATGACTAAAGGGGCCACAACCAACGGGGTTACAAGATGATGACGTGGCGCTATGGCTTGCTGTACTTTGCAACGGTGTTTGCCGCCGGTTTTATACTGGGGACGATTCGAGTGCTGAGTTTGGAACCTTGGCTGGGCGTACGCTATGCGGAGTTACTGGAAATGCCGATCATGCTGGCGGTGGTGTATTTTTCAGCCCGTTACTGGGTAAAACGCGCGCAAGCCCAACCGAAACCGGTGAGTTTTTTCGGCATGGGCTGGGTGGCGTTGGGGATGCTCTTGACGTTGGAGTTGACATTGGTTTTGGGTTTGCGTGGTTTGACGGTATCGGAGTATTTGGCCACGCGGGATTGGGTGTCCGGCAGCGCTTATGTTGTGTCGCTGTTGGTGTTTGCTTTTTTGCCGAAATGGTTGTCATTGAAATCGACGTGAGACGCCCATCGGTTTTTGTGCAGAATTTGACCAGGCCTGGCAGATTTCAAGTATGTGAATTCAGGTCGTCTCTATTTGACAGATTACGGAAATATCACTAGTATTAATGCTAGATAACAAACGCTATGTTGTTGAAAATAAAGTATTAATTTTTGTCCTGTTGAGATGGAAATTATTAATGATGTTCGATGCTGGCGTGCTGAAAATAATAAAATAACTGCAATAACAATGTCTTAACAAGCACGGCTTGCTATTTGAGACGTGGCATTGCTTCGCTAACTCATAAAGGATCAATATGAAACTGGAATCCATCGCGCTTCACCACGGCTATGAATCGGAAAGTACCACCAAATCGGCCGCTGTTCCCATTTATCAAACCACGTCTTATACCTTCGACGACACCCAACACGGGGCGGATTTGTTTGACCTGAAAGTTCCGGGGAACATTTACAGCCGAATCATGAACCCGACGTGCGATGTATTGGAAAAACGCATGGCGGAAATGGAAGGCGGTGTGGCGGGTTTGGCGTTGGCCACCGGTATGGCGGCGATTACCTATGCGATTCAGACCATCGCGCAGGCCGGGGACAATATTGTCAGTACCAGCCAGTTGTATGGCGGCACCTATAACCTATTCGCGCATACGTTCCCGCGTCAGGGGATTGAAGTGCGAATGGTGAAGGCGGATGATTACGACGCGTTTGAAGCGGCGATTGACGACAAAACACGCGCCATTTTCTGTGAGTCCATCGGAAATCCGGCCGGGAATGTGGTGGACGTGGCACGCCTGGCGGAAATCGCGCATAAGCACGGTTTGCCGTTGATGGTGGATAACACCGTCGCGACGCCGTATTTGTGTCGCCCGATTGATTTGGGCGCGGACATTGTCATTCACGCTTTGACCAAATTCGTGGGTGGTCACGGCACTACCTTGGGCGGGATTGTCATTGATTCCGGTAAATTCGACTGGGTGGCGAACAAGGAACGTTTCCCGATGTTGAACGAGCCGGATCCGTCTTATCACGGCGTGAGTTATACGCGTGATATTGGGGCGGCGGCCTTTATCGCCCGTTGTCGTGTGGTGCCGTTGCGTAATACCGGCGCGGCCTTGTCGGCACACAGCGCTTTCTTGTTGTTGCAAGGGTTGGAGACTTTGGGGCTGCGCATGGAGCGCCATTGCGAGAACACCCTGAAGGTGGCCGAATACTTGAAACAACATCCGAAAGTGTCTTGGGTGAATTATGCGTCTTTGCCGGATGACAAGTATCATGACGTTTGCGTGAAGACCACGAAAGGTTCCGGTTCCGGTATTTTGAGCTTTGGCATTAAAGGCGGACGTGAAGCGGGTGGTCAGTTCATTGATGCGTTGCAGATGATTCTGCGTTTGGTGAATATCGGTGATGCCAAGTCGTTGGCGTGTCACCCGGCGACCACGACGCACCGCCAATTGAGCCCGGAAGAGTTGGAAAAAGCCGGCGTTTCGGAAGATTTGGTGCGTTTGTCCATTGGCATTGAGCACATAGATGATATTATTGCGGATATCGAACAAGCACTGGAAAACGTCAAGGACTAAGCCGACGATTCCTGACAGGAGGGCGTGATGATGCACTTTTTATGGTTGCTGTTGCTGCTGGTCATCGGCATTATTTGCATGAAGCTGGCGGAAATGAAAGGGCGTTCTCCGTACGCGTGGGCGGTTCTGGGCATTTTGTTCGGCCCGCTGGCGTTGATCGTGTTGCTGTTCTTGAAACCGATTAATGGAAACGAATTAGAATAAGGAGTCAACATGCGTTTATTGCACACCATGTTACGAGTGGGCGATTTGGAAAAATCGATTCAGTTCTACACCGATGTGTTGGGTATGAAATTGTTGCGCCGCAAAGATTATCCGAAAGGCGAATTCACCCTGGCCTTTTTGGGGTACGGCGATGAAGAGAACAACACGGTTTTGGAATTGACCTACAATTGGGGTGTTTCCTCGTACGACTTGGGCGAAGGCTATGGACATATCGCCATTGAAGTGGACGATGTCTATCAGGCGGCGGACGCGGTGAAAGCGGCCGGTGGTAAAATCATTCGCGAGGCGGGGCCGATGAATGCCGGTACCACCATTATTGCGTTTGCCGAAGATCCGGACGGTTATCAGATCGAATTCATCGGTGCGGACCACGAACGTTCGTAACGTCGTTTTATTTCTTAGTATTTTCTAACACTTTAAAAAGGTAACTTCATGACCGAGTTGTTTTCCGATGCCGTGCCGGTAAATACGGTGTCCCACTTGATTCAGCTGTCTGTGGCGCCGGTGTTTTTGCTGGCCGGTATCGGGAGCTTGCTCGGGGTGTTGGTCAGTCGTCTGTCTCGGATTGTTTCCAAGTCGGAGGAGTTGAGCAACATCCTGCTCATGGAGAAATCGCAAAGCCCGGTGGACCGTCGTTCCAGCGAAATCCGCCAACGTTTGGATTTTCTGGAGCGCCGCCGCCGTTATCTCAATCACGCGATTCTGGCCTGTACCATGACCGGTTTGCTGGTGGCGCTGGTGATTATGATCATGTTCTTGAGTGCGTTTTTCGCATTTAACGGGTCGGTACTCATCGCGGTACTGTTTATTCTGGCCATGGCCTCCTTGATTGTGGGGTTGCTGATTTTCCTGCGTGAGATTTATTACGCCTCGCACCCGCGTTAAGCGCTTTCATTCAGCGGGGCTTCGGCTATAATACGTTTCTTTTTTGTGTCTGATAAGGATGGCCGATGTCACAGTTTGAGAACGTCACCGCCGTAAAAGCGGCGAATATTTATTACGATGGAAAAGTCACCAGCCGTACGTTGTTGTTTTCGGATGGCAGCAAGAAGACGTTAGGCATTTTGTTGCCGGGCGATTATGAATTCGGTACCGAAGCGGCGGAAATCATGGAAATGTTGGCCGGAGAAGTCGAGGTGTTGTTGCCGGGTGAAACCGAATGGCAAACCGTGGTTGGGGGTGAAACCTTCAATGTACCGGCCAATTCAAAATTCGGCATCAAGGTCAAAACCGTGGCCGATTATTGCTGTTCTTATATCGAGTGATGACTAAGCCGTCGGTAGGCGGCGAGGTCGATATTCGTTGCTTTAAAACGCCCAGGCCTGGGCGTTTTTGATTTATTCAATCGATATTTATTCTTTCGGTTTTGGGTCCGACGTTGGGTTGGCAGCCGCTTCCGATGATGCTTTGCGTTGTTTCGCTTTTTTACGTTTGACGGATTTGAAATAGAAGTGCAGTCCGAAATGAACGGCAATCAGCAGGATGAAAACGCCCATCATGATTTCGCCGATATGGTTGATCCACATAAGATAGCCTTTGATTTATAGCCTTTGATTTTCCCGTTTGTTTTTAAGGGGTTGCTCGGGCCCGGCTTGTGCCGAGGCCTGGATAAAACGCCTCATTTTACGCTTTTTCTGTTAGAATTTGCGCGGTTTTCAAAAGAAAGGATTCAAGATGACTCAGTCCCCCTCTAACGCCTTTGATTGGCGTAAATACAAAGCCGACACCTTGTCGGGCATTACCGTTTCGCTGGCGTTGGTGCCGGAAGCGGTCGCCTTTGCCTTCGTGGCCGGGGTGCATCCGTTGGTCGGGTTGTATGCCGCGATTATCGTCGGTTTCATCACCTCCATGTTCGGCGGGCGCCCGGGTATGATCTCCGCGGCGGCCGGTTCCTTGGCGGTGGTGATGATGCATTTGGTGATGGAGCACGGCGCCACTTACCTGTTCGCGGCGGTCATTATGATGGGGGGTTTCCAGATATTCATCGGTTGGATGAAGTGGGGGCGGTTTATCCGCATGGTGCCGAGTCCGGTCATGCTCGGCTTCGTGAACGGTTTGGCATTGGTCATCTTGATTGCCCAGTTTACTCAGTTTAAAGATACGGACGGCAATTGGTTGTCCGGCGACAGTCTGTACATCATGATGGGCATCATTGCCGTCACCATGGCGATTATTTATTTGTTGCCGCGCTTGACCAAGGCGGTGCCATCCGCGTTGGCGGCGATTGTACTGGTGACTTTGGCGGTGATTTTCTTTGATATGAATACCGTTACGGTCGGCGATAAAGCGGCGGTGTCCGGTACTTTGGAATCGTTGGTGTTCGGTGACGGAACGGAAAACGGTTTCCAAGGCATGACCTGGATGACGGCGTTGCCGGATAACTTCTTCAGCCTGGAAACGCTTTGGATTATTTTGCCCTATGCGATTATTTTGACGATTATCGGTTCGGTGGAATCCTTGTTGACGATGACGTTGATTGATGACATCACTGAAACTCGCGGTAAAGGGAACCGTGAATGTATCGCGTTGGGCGCGGCCAACTGTACGGCCGGTACCTTCGGCACCATGGGCGGCTGTGCTTTGATCGGTCAGTCGATGATTAACGTCAGTTCCGGCGGCACTGGGCGCTTGTCCGGCATTACCGCCGCGTTGGGCTTGTTGGTGATCGTGTTAATTGCGGCGCCCTGGATTGAGATGGTGCCGATTGGTGCGTTGGTTGGCTTGATGTTCTTTGTGGTCATCGCCACCTTTAACTGGTCGAGCTGGAATATCATGCGCGGCATGACCAAGATGGATGCGTTTGTCATGGTGCTGGTGACGGCGTTGACGGTGATTTTCGATTTGGCGGTGGCGGTGATTGCCGGTGTGGTTGTGTCGGCATTGGTCTTTGCATGGCAACATGCTCAAAGAGTCATGGTGGAAACCTCGGAAATGACGTCGGATGACGGCCGAAAAGGTAAAATTTATAAAGTGTACGGCCCTTTGTTCTTTGCGTCGTCGCAGAACTTTATTGATATGTTTAATCCGAAAAGCGATCCGGAATGCGTACACATCGATTTTCAGCATTCCCGTGTGTACGATCACACCGGGGTGGAAGCGATTGATAGCCTGACGAAAAAATACAAAGCCGAAGGCAAGAAAATCGTATTGAAGCATTTGAGCCCTGAGTGCCAGAATCTGTTGGACGAAGCCAGAGACTTGGTGGAAGTGAATGTGTCGGAAGACCCGCACTATCATGTGTCGCTGGGCAAATAAACCAGACCCATAGGCTGACGCGATAGGCGTCAGTGATGAGGGCGAACAAACCCCGTATGAGTTAATTCATACGGGGTTTTTTTATGCCTACTGGGTGTCTCTGGAGTCATCCATTCTATGCGGTATCGGTATGACATCGTTTGAAATAAGGGGGGAAGAGGGTGCTTGTAGTAGATAGTGCTGAATAGCGTTTGTGAGAATGTGTGAGTTTGGGGCCACACATTGGTTGGGTTCTGATTGGCTTTGAGGAAAAGGCGTCAGGAATGTATGAATAGTTAGAAGGGGGATTGGGGGGAATCAGGCGGGCATAAAAAAGCCCGTCGAAAACCACCAGACCTGGCGGTTTTGGGACGGGCAATCGAAAGAAAACTTAAAACTGTCTTTCTAGGTTACTCTGCAGCGGGTTTGGTCAATTTCTTGGCAAACCATTGCTGCATCACAACGAAGAACATTGGTACCAGGAAGATGCCCAGTGCCGTGGCACTGACCATACCGCCCAATACCCCGATCCCGATCGCATGGTGCGCACCGGAACCGGCGCCCGCGCTCAACGCCAATGGCAGAACCCCGAAACCGAAGGCCAAAGAGGTCATCAAAATCGGTCTCAAACGCATTTTTGCGGCACGGATACTGGCTTCGACGGCTTCGACACCTTCTTCCACCAATTCTTTAGAGAACTCGACAATCAGGATGGCGTTTTTGGTCGCCAGGCCGACGATTGTCAATAAGCCCACTTGGAAATAAATGTCGCTCGGCATCTGGAAGAAGTTCGCGGCAATCAAAGTCCCTAAGGCCCCCAATGGCACGATCAACATAACCGAGACCGGTAAACTCCAGCTCTCATAGAGCGCGGCCAAACACAGGAAGACGACCAGAATCGACAGGGCGTAAAGCAAGGTAGCTTTCGATCCCGCCGCTTTTTCTTCATAAGACAAGCCGGTCCATTCGATGCCGATGCCTTTCGGCAGGGTTTGGGCAATCTGTTCAATCGCTTGCATGGCTTGTCCGGAACTGACGTTCGGCGGAGACGCCCCGAGCACTTGCAAGGCCGGAACGCCGTTATAACGTTCTAACTTCGGTGATTCCTTGGTCCACTGAGTGGTCAGGAAGGCCGTCGCCGGAATCATTTCGCCTTGGTTGTTGCGAACATACCAGTCCTGCATGTCTTCCGGACGCATCCGGTAAGGGGCATCGGCCTGCACGTAGATTTTCTTCACTTTACTTTGTTTGATGAAGTCATCGACGTAAGCACTCCCCCAGGCCACAGACAAGGCGGTGTTGATGTCTGAAACTTTCAAGCCTAATGCTTCGGCTTTCTGTTTGTCGACTTTCATTTCCAACACTGGCGCCGGTTCCTGGCCGTTCGGACGAACGCCAACCAAGTTTGGATTTTGGCTCGCCATGCCCAATACCTGGTTACGGGCGTCGTACAGTTTGTCGCGTCCGAGTCCGGCATTATCCTTCACGTAAAGGTTGAAGCCGGTGGCGTTCCCCAGTTCGATGACCGGTGGCGGGCCGAAGGCGAACACCATGCCTTCCTTGATCTGGCTGAACTTGGCCATGGCGCGTCCGGCAATGGCGTTGACACTTTGTGCCGGGCTGGAACGTTCCGACCATGGTTTCAGGTTGATGAAGGCGATGGCGGTGTTTTGCCCGGTTCCTGAGAAGTTAAAGCCCAACACCGTGAACAAGCTGGCGATGTTTTCGCGCTCGGTGCTCAAATAATGGTCTTCGACCTGTTTGACCACTGCAAGGGTTTGCTCGCGTGTCGCGCCTGGCGGCATCATGACCTGAGTGAACATGAAGCCTTGATCTTCTTCCGGCAGGAAGCCGGATGGCGTTTTGGTATACAGATAACCGGTAGCCGCGACGATCAGGGCATAAATCAGCAAGAACGAATAACGGTGTTTGATAACGCCCTTAACGCCTCGACCATAGCCGTTGGTCGCGCGGGTGAAGTTGCGATTAAACCAACCGAAAAAGCCGCGGGATTCTTTTTCTTTATCCACCGGTTTCAAAATGGTGGCACACAACGCCGGTGTTAAAATGAACGCGGCCATCACCGACAGCACCATGGCCGATACGATGGTGACGGCGAACTGTTTATAAATGACCCCGGCCGACCCCGGGAAGAAAGCCATCGGCAGGAAGACGGCACTCAAAACCAGGCCGATGCCGATCAGGGCGCCGGAAATCTGATTCATGGAACGACGTGTCGCTTCCTTGGCCGGCAGGCCTTCTTCGTGCATCACCCGTTCGACGTTTTCCACCACGACAATGGCGTCATCCACCAGTAACCCGATGGCGAGTACCATCGCGAACATGGTCAAGGTGTTGATGGAATAACCGAAATAGGCCAGTACCCCGAAAGTACCGAGCAACACCACCGGCACCGTAATTGTCGGGATAAAGGTCGCGCGCAGGTTCCCGAGGAACAGGTACATAATCAAAACCACCAGGATGACGGCTTCAATCAGGGTTTGAATGACCGATTCGATGGAAATTTGAATGAACGGGGTGGTGTCGTATGGGAAGAGGTATTCCATGCCGTCCGGGAACAGCTCCGACAATTCAGCCATGCGTTTTTTCACACGTTCCGCCGTGTCCAGTGCGTTGGCCGATGGTGTGATTTTGACCGCAAAACCGGCCGCCGGGGTGCCTTCGTAACGAGCCATTTTGCTGTACGTATCGGCCCCGATTTCAACGCGGGAGACATCGCCGACCGTGATGGTGGCACCACTTTCATCGGTTTTGACGATGACGTTGCGGAAATCGTCCACCGTCTTCAAGCGACTTTGCAGGTTCACCGTCACGTTAATCGGTTGGTCTTCAACAGCCGGAGATGCGCCCAGTTGACCGGCGGTGACTACGGCGTTATTGGCTTGAATTGCGCTGACGACGTCGGTGGACGTCAATTCGTATTTCGCCAATTGATGCGGGTTCAACCAGATACGCATGGCGTATTCGGCACTGAACTGCAAGGTTTCGCCTACGCCTTCGACGCGACTAATTTGATCAATAATATGGGTGGCGGCATAGTCTCCCAGGTCAAAGGCGTTCAAGCTTTTGTCCGGCGAAACGAGCGTGACCACCATCAAGAAGTTCCGCGCCTTTTTGGCGACTTGAATCCCTTGTTTCTGTACAGCATCGGGGATTGACGACATGGCCGTTTGCAGCTTGTTTTGAATCTGCATCTGGGCAATGTCGGCATCGGTACCGTTTCTGAAATACAGTTGGATTTCAGCTTGTCCGGTCGACTCACTGGTGGACGACATGTACAACAAGCCGTCCAGGCCTTTCATCTTGTTCTCGATGACCTGGGTGACCGTGTCCTCAATGACTTGAGCGGATGCCCCCGGATAGGTGGCCGTCACACTGATCATCGGCGGCGCGATGGACGGGAACTGGGAAACCGGTAAGCTTTTGATGGAAATGACGCCGGCAATCATCACTAACAGCGCGATAACCCAAGCGGTGACCGGCCGGTCGATGAAATGGGTCGCAAAGCTGCGACGGGCTTTATTGAGCTTTTCTGCGGCCATGTTTATTTTCCTTCCTTAGCATTCTCGGGTGCTTTTGTGGCGCTTGGTGCGGCATCGGGTTTAGCGCCCATAACGGCGGCTTTTATGCCGGGACGGATAAATTGCAAGCCTTTGACGATGATTTGGTCGCCTGGCTGTAAGCCATCGGTAATCACCCAGCTTTCTTTGTACAATCCTTTTTCTTTGACCGGACGTACCGTGACGGTGCCGTCTTGGGCCAAGACCATCACAAAGGCATGGCCAAGCGTATCGCGACTGAGCGATAGGGAAGGCACTAAGTAAACGTCTTTATGGTAGCCGGTCATGACGGAACCACGGATGAACATGCCGGGTAACAGTTGTGTGTCCGGGTTGTCGAACTCGGTTCTGAGAATGATGGTATCGGTCGATTCGTCGACACTGAATTCAGACAGTTTGATGTGGCCGGTGTGCTCGTATTTCTCGCCGTTATCGAATGTGATCGTGACCGGGAATTTTTCGATGTTCATTTCCGGGTTCTTTTTCATGGCACGCTTCAGAATCGCCGCGTAATAAGACGGCACGGAGAAATCCACGTAAATCGGGTCTAGTTGTTGGATGGTGGCCATGACTTCCGCTTGGTTATTCATGACCAAAGCGCCTTTGGTGAAGCTGGATCGACCGATCATGCCGGATACCGGTGCTTTGATTTTGGTTCTTTCCAAGTTGATGGAAGCGGTTTTCAAGGCGGCCTTGTTGGCTTCCAGGTTGGCTTTGGCTTCTCTCAAAGTCGCCAAGGCATCGTCCAGCACCTGCTCACTGACGGCGTTGATTTTCACCAAACGCTGGTTTCGCTTCACTTTCAATTCGGCGTTGGTCAACAAGGCCTGGGATTTTTTAATCTCGGCTTGGGCATTGTCGTAAAGTGCTTGGTAGGTTTCATCGTCGATTTTGTACAGGATGTCACCTTTTGATACATGCTGACCTTCTTCAAACAAACGCTCGGTGATGATGCCGTCGACCTGTGGACGGACTTCGGCGATGGTGAACGGCACCGCGCGCCCGGTAAAGGAAAGCGTATTGGGAACTTGGGTAGGTTCGGCTTTTTGGATACCGACTTGCGGCATACGGTGCATACCGGCACCGGCGTTTTGTTTTGCATCGCCGCCACCCGTTAGGCTGTCACAGCCGTTGAGCGTGACCGCAAGCCCGGCCGATAAAACCAGGGCGCTGAATTTGAGTGCTGAACGAGATGTAAAATTTTTCATTATTTTACCTACCATTTGTTATGTTCTTTGAATGAGGGTCAGAGCATTACGGCATCGACTGTGTTGAGCGGCGCTTTGAGCCGGGCAGAGGAAGCCAGAAAATATACTGTTATGGGATTATAAATTAAATGCGTTACTTTTGTGTAACATTTTAGGTGAAAAAGGGGAAAAGAATCAAGCCTGAAAAAAGTGCGGTTGAATCGAAAAAATTCTTGAGCGCTTGAGAAGGGTATTTAAGCATAAAAATACGAGGAACGAAAAACGGCTTTCCGCATAAAACATAAAAACGACCAGGCCTGGTCGTTTTTATGGGCGGTAAGATAAAAATCTTAGCGTTTATGGTAAAACGAAACCAATCGCTTCCTGAACGTCACGCAACGTTTTTTGAGCGTTTTCGCGTGCCGTGTCGGCGCCTTTTTTCAAAATCGCTTTCAGTTCGGCTTCATCGTTACGAATCGTATGGTAACGCTCCTGGATTGGCTGCAGGTAGTCGGCGACCAATTCTCCCAGTTCGACTTTCAAGTGGCCATACATTTTGCCTTCGAAGTGTTTGACCACCTCGTCGATGGGTTGCCCGCTGATGACCGAGTAGATGGTCAAGAGGTTGGACACGCCCGGTTTGTTTTCCACGTCGTAGGTGATTTCCGTGCCGGAATCGGTTTGCGCTTTTTTGAATTTTTTGATGATGGTTTTCGGGTCATCGAGCAAAGCGATGAAGTTGTTTTTGTTTTCGTCGGACTTGGACATTTTCGAGGTCGGGTCCTGCAAACTCATAATGCGTCCGCCGGACGTCGCCGGTGGAATGAACGGTTCCGGTACCTTGAAAATTTCCCGGTCGAAACGGTTGTTGTAACGTACCGCCAAGTCACGAGTCAGTTCCAAATGTTGTTTTTGGTCCGCGCCGACCGGTACCATTTCGGTTTGGTACAGCAGGATGTCCGCCGCCATCAGAACCGGGTAGTCGAACAGCCCGACATTGATGTTCTGGGCGTGTTTCTGCGATTTGTCCTTGAATTGCGTCATGCGGTTAAGCTCGCCCATGTAAGTCGAGCAGTTCAGCAACCAGGCCAGTTCGGCGTGTTCCGGTACATGGGACTGAATGAAGACGGTGCTTTTTTCCGGGTCGATGCCGCTGGCCAGATACAAGGCGACAAAATCCAGACTGCGCTTTGCCAGCTCTTGCGGACTTTGTTCGACGGTGATGGCGTGCATATTGACCAACGAAAAAAGACAGTTGTAATCATCCTGCATCTGCACCCAGTTTTTGATGGACCCGATGTAGTTGCCAATCATAAGGTCGCCTGAAGGCTGGATGCCGCTGAATAATGTCGGTTTGTTCATGGTATTTTCCGTTGGTTCCGTTAACGTTTGTTTAAAAAGAGCCTATTAATAATTTTTAAAGGTCACAATTGTTTTTCGCCGAATGGCGGTGAAATCGGCCTTGTCGTGCAAGGACTTAGCCGATTATTTTCGCACTTTTAAAATGAAAAAGCGAGCGGTCAAGGCGTCTGTTGGTTTGGAAACGGAGAGAAAGCATTTCGAGTTTAGTGGACTTGTAAAAGTGTGAATCGTGCGCAAGTGGATTGCAGTCTGTGGAAAAGTCGTTAAAATGTTTTCTTTAACCACTCGAAAATCCTATCCTTATAAATATGCAACGATTGATTCATAAAATAAAATCCTTTTTCTCTGCCTCTGATTCAGACCTTTCTTTTCAATCGCCTTCCAAACTCAAGATTATTGATCGTAAACAGCATGGGATTTCCCGTAAGCAAATCGATAAGGAAGCGTTGGATGTACTTTACGGTTTGAAGCGTGCCGGTTATGAGGCTTATCTGGTCGGTGGCGGGGTACGTGACATTTTGTTAGGTTTGGAACCGAAGGATTTCGATGTGGTGACCAATGCCGAGCCGGAGCAGGTCAAAGCGGTGTTTAAGAGCCGTTGTCGCTTGATTGGGCGCCGTTTCCGTTTGGCCCATGTGTATTTCGGGCGAAACGCCATTGAGGTGGCGACCTTCCGTGGCGATGGCGAAGGGCGTCAGTCGGGCAATCGTAAGCAAGTCAACAATACCCGCGCGGTGGACGATTCCGGGCGTTTGGTGCGTGATAATGTGTATGGTTCCATCGACGAAGACGTTTGGCGCCGTGACTTTACCATCAACAGTCTCTATTACAATATTCGCGATTTTTCAGTAGTGGATTACGCTGACGGCATGACCGACTTGCGCAATGGACAACTGCGTTTGATCGGCGATCCGGAAACCCGTTACCGGGAAGACCCGGTCCGCATGATTCGTGCGGTGCGTTTTGCCGCCAAACTGGGCTTCGAAATCGAGCCACGCACCAAGGCGCCGATTTACGAGTTGGGACATTTGTTGAAAGACGTGTCGCACGCCCGTATGTTCGAAGAGGTTCTGAAGCTGTTTCACAGCGGGGTGGCGATTGAAGTCTTTGAAAAACTGCGTCACTTTGGGCTTTTCACCTTTTTGTTCCCGCAGACGCATCACCTATTGTCGCAAGAGTCGGAAGGCTTTCCGCGCATGCTGGTCATCGAAGCCCTGAAGAGTACCGATGCCCGTATTCAGGCCGAAAAAGGGGTTAATCCGTCGTTCTTGTTCGCAGCCATGCTGTGGGAGCCGATGTTGCAGCGTATGGAGCAGCATTTGGCGGAAGGCTTTTCCCGTCAGGATGCGATGTTTGCTGCGGCCAACGATGTGATTGAACAACAAATTTATTCCACATCGATTCCGAAGCGTTTCATTTCCCAAATCAAGGAAATCTGGAGCCTGCAATTCCGGCTGCTGAACCGGCACGGTAATCGACCGCAGAAATTGTCGGGGCATCCACGCTTCCGAGCGGCTTATGATTTTATGGGCATTCGCGTTGCAGCGGGTGACGACAGTCTGAAAGAAGTGTTCGACTGGTGGACGGAATATCAAAATTTGGATGCGGTCGATCAGGTGGCGTTTGCCAATGATGTGGAAAAGCCGAAAGGTCGGAGTCGTCGTCCTCGACGCAATCGAAATCCTTACCGTAAACGCAGCCACGGTCGTGGCGACCAGGCGGAAACGGTGTCGTCGGACGACGCCTGAAGCCTACAGCGATGACAACGACCATAACGGCGAGGGAAACCGATGTCTTTATCGGCATTGGCAGTAACCTGGAAAACCCCAAACAGCAGGTTTTGACTGCGATTGAGCGTTTGAAAAAGTTACCGGAAACTCATTGGCAAGGTGTGTCTCAATTGTATGGCTCTCGCCCGCAGGGACCTCAGGATCAACCGGATTTTGTCAATGCCGTCGCTTGGGTCAGAACCCGACTGTCGCCTTTGGCATTGTTGGATGCATTACAGGACATCGAGCGTACGCAGGGCAAAGTCAAAAAACGCCATTGGGGCGAGCGCTTGATTGATTTGGATGTGCTGCTGTATGGCGAAACGGTTATTGACGGACCGCGTTTGCAGGTGCCGCACCCGTTTATGACGGAACGGGACTTTGTATTGTTGCCGCTACTGGATTTAAAACCGGACGGTTGCATGCCGGACGGTCGGTCGTTTCAAGAATTGGCCGACCGGGTGTCGGACGTTTTCGTTAAACCGATTTGATTCCAAAATCGGTTTCACTCACACTGGAAATTATTATGAAAACCTTATCGAAGCTCAGAAAGATGAAAGTCGAAGGCGAAAAAATCGCCTGTTTGACGGCTTATGAAGCCAGCCAAGCCTATTGGGGCGTGGAAGCGGGGGTTGATGTTCTGCTGGTCGGCGATTCGCTCGGTATGGTGGTGCAAGGGCATGAGAATACCTTGCCGGTTTCGCTGGATGACATGGTTTATCACACCCAAATGGTACAACGTAAAAACCACCAGGTCTGGTGTGTCGCCGATTTGCCGTTTATGGCGGATGCCGACGTGTCGCAAGGTTTGGCCGCGGCGAGCCGTTTGATGAAGGAAGGTTTGGCCAATATGGTCAAGGTCGAAGGCGGCAAGCGGGTTTTGTCTCTGGTGCGTGCCTTGACCGATTTGGGTGTGCCGGTTTGTGGGCACTTGGGGCTATTGCCGCAATCGGTGCAGCTGAAAGGGTATCAAGTCGCCGGACGTGAAAAACAGGCCGCGCAAAAGTTGTTGGACGATGCAATCGCTTTGCAGGAATCCGGGGCGGAAATGCTGGTCTTGGAATGTGTGCCGGCCAGCTTGGCAAAAACCGTTACCGACCGTTTGTCGATTCCGGTGATTGGTATTGGTGCCGGTGTGGATACGGATGGACAGGTACTGGTTTGGCATGATGTGCTGGGCTTGACGCTGGGAAAAGCGCCGAAATTCGCCAAAAACTTTTTGCAGGAAGCCGATTCCGTACAAACGGCCTTGGCGCAATACGTGGCCGATGTGAAGCACCAGCGTTTTCCGGGGCCGGAACACTGGATGGGCGAATAAATGCTGCAGCTGGATAAAGTGTCGTCTCTGAGAGAGACGGTGATGGAATGGAAGCGTGCCGGACAACGGGTGGCACTGGTGCCGACGATGGGCAATTTGCATGCGGGTCATCTCAGTTTGGTGGACAAGGCTCGGCAAAAGGCCGACCGGGTGGTGGTCAGCGTTTTTGTGAATCCTTTGCAGTTTGGACCGAATGAAGATTTTGACCGTTACCCCCGCACCTATGAGCAGGATTGTGCTTATTTGCGGGAAAAACGCGTGGATGCCGTATTTGCGCCCTCCGTCGAGGAAATGTATCCAAATGGACAAGAACAGACATTGGTGGTGGCGCCGTCGCATTTGACCACGATTTTGGAAGGCGCTACCCGGCCAGGGCACTTTGACGGCGTCACCACGGTGGTGAATAAGTTGTTCAATATGGTTCAACCGGATGTGGCGGTGTTTGGCCAGAAAGATTTTCAGCAGGTGGCGGTGTTAAAACGTATGGTCGAAGATTTGTCCATGCCCGTCGAGTTGATTCGGGCCGAGATTATGCGGGATGCCGACGGTCTCGCATTGAGCTCCCGAAATCAGTATCTGGATGAAGCTCAACGTCGGATCGCGCCCAAACTGTTTGTGGTGTTGCAATCGGTTCGGATGGCGATTGAGTCCGAAAACGATGATTTCAGGGCATTGGAAGCAACAGCCACGCAACAGTTGCTGGCAGAAGGGTTTGACGCTGTGGATTATGTGAATATCCGTCAAACCGACTCGCTGGAACCGGTTGATTCCGCGGGCGAGAACTGTGTGATTGTGGCCGCCGCCCGTTTAGGGAAAACGCGCCTGTTGGATAATGTACTGGTGGCGCCGCATTAAAAAACAAAAATAACCAGGCCTGGTCAGAACAGGTCTTTCGTGACACTCTAACAATAAGATATTAACCATGAGTTTTTCTACCTTTATCGGCCTCTTTCTCGGGGTGGCCATCGTTCTCGTCGCCATGTCGATGGGATCTTCCATTCTGATCTTTATTAATATTCCCGGTTTGATGATTGTCATCGGCGGTACCATCGCCGCGACCATGATTCGGTATTCCTATCATGAAGCCATGCATGCCGTGGCGATGTCGTTTCGCATTTTGATGCCGTCTAACGATATTAAAGACAAAAATGAATTGATTGATTTGACGGAAGATTTACTGAGAACGTCGCGTTCGAAAGGGTTTTTGGCACTGGAGAACATGGAAATCAATCATGAATTTTACCGCCGCGGCATTCGCATGATGGTGGACGGTTATTCCAAGGATTTGATTCGTCAGACCTTGTTGGAAGAGAACAAACTGCTGGTGGAGCGAGCGGAAACCAGTGCCGGGGTGTTTGCTTCCATTGGCGGTGCGGCACCGGCTTTTGGCATGATCGGGACGCTAGTAGGCTTGATTCAAATGTTATCGAACCTGTCGGATCCGGCGTCGATTGGTCCGGCGATGGCCGTTGCCATGCTGACGACCTTATATGGGGCGATGATCGCCAACCTGTTTGCCTTGCCGATGGCCGATAAAATCACGACCTGGGGGCAGGAAGAATCCTTGCGTCAGTTGATGATTGTCGATGCTTTGGAGGCCATCAGTCAGGGACAAAATCCAAATATCATGCGGGACATGCTTTCCCCTTATTTGGAAACCAAACCTTTGGTGGACGAGGCCTGATGGCGAAGAAAAAGTGTAATGATGCGCCTTGGTTGGCGACGTTCGCGGATTTGATGTCACTGTTGATGGCGATTTTTGTGTTGTTGTTTGCGATGTCGACCTTGGACGCCCATAAATACGAAGCGATTGTTAAATCTCTGACGCATACCTTGGGACACGGGTCGGATTTGACCCAAACTCAAGTACAGTATTTCAAGCAGGCGGACGAACAGCGAAAGGTTGAGCAAGACCAAGACGGTGAAACGACGATTGAAAACCTGAAACCCTTGTATGAGAGCTTGGTGGAAACCTTTGCCATGGCGAGCCGCCAAAGCGATGTACAAGTCTCCTTGGACCCGGAGAAAAAACGGGTGCACATTTCCTTTCCCGAAAACATTTCCTTCCCCACCGGCAGTGCAGAATTGAAACCTGGGTTTGCGGTTTATTTAAGCAAATTACAGCCTTATGTCACTGAGTTTTCCAGAGTTCAGGCGGTTGGGCATACCGATAAACGCCCGGTTGTGGGCGGGCGCTTTAAATCTAATTGGGAACTGTCCAGTGCCCGCGCCGCGGCGGTTGTTCAAAAGCTGATTGAGAACGGTATTATTCAGTCCCGTCAGGCCGAAGTAGTCGGCGTGGCGGATACGTCGCCCTTGTCCTTGGCGGAAACCGAGGCTGGTTACGCGATGAACCGTCGAGTGGAGATTATCATTGAACCAAACTATTTTGAAGACGAAGGCCAGAGCGAGAATGTTCGAACTCAGTCGATTTCGGTAGAGGAAATGCAGATAAAAAAATAGCCCGACAAGGCGGGCTATCGATAATGCGGTTAAATGGTCTAATGAGTCTGAGTTTAAGCCATCTGCTGCATTTGCACCGGAATGGTATTCCGGGTATGAGTGATTTGGTTGTTTTCGTCGAAATACACCATAATCGGTTTATGCTCATCGGCTTCTTCTGCGTCCATGGTGGCGTAAGTCGCAATGATGAGCAAATCTCCAGGCGCCGCTTTATGCGCGGCCGCGCCGTTCACGGAAATGATGCCGCTATTGTCTTCCGCGCGAATGGCGTAAGTGGTGAAGCGGTTACCGTTATTGACGTTGTAAATCTGGATTTGCTCGTATTCTCGAATCCCTGCCACTTCCAAGAGGTGGCCGTCAATCGCGCAGGAACCTTCGTAGTCCAGTTCCGAATGCGTGGTGGTAACCCGATGGAGTTTCGATTTTAGCAAGGTAATTTGCATGCTTAACCTTCCTGTTAAATAAATCAGTTAGCTTTGTATTATAACCGATTTTGGTAAATGTTGTTCAGACCAAACAAGCGCTTCAATCGGTTGAAACGCTTGTAGTGCACTGAAGCCTGGTTTTAACCGGTGTTGCGCATCCCGGCTGCAATGGCGTTGATGCTGTTCAATAATGGTGTCAACCAGACTTCTCTTTCCTCTTCCGAGGTCTGTTCGTCTTTGTAACGTTTCAGAACCGCAACCTGGATGTGATTTAACGGCTCTAAATAAGGCGTCCGTCTGGAAAGCGACAACGCCAGTTGCGGTGTGTCGGCCATCAGATAGTTGTTACCGCTGATTTCCAGGCAGGTGTCCACCGAGCGGACATGTTCCGACGCGATCATATTGTAGATTTTGTCGGACTGAGCTTTGTCTTGCCCCAGTTCGCTATAGTCTTTACCGATCACCAGGTCGGTTTTGAACAGGGACATCTGGATATTGCTCAGCAGGGCGCGGAAGAACGGCCAGTTTTCATACATGTCTTTCAGCTGAGCATCGCCTTGCTCGTTGACCCAGTTGTCCAAAGCGAAACCAGTGCCGTACCAGGCCGGGAAGGTCAAGCGCGCTTGTGCCCAACCGAAAATCCATGGAATGGCGCGAATCGAAGATTTGGACAAATTGCCTTTCTTACGGTGAGACGGACGAGAACCGATGTTCAGCAGGCCGATTTCGTTGACCGGTGTGGCTTCGTAGAAGAATTTGAAGAAACCTTCGGTATGGTCGGTCAAATCGCGGAATGCGTGTTCGCCTTCTTTTGCCAGCTTTTGCATGGCTTCCAAGTGAGCCGGGTTGTCTTCCTGCGGTTTGCGTACCAGGCACTTACTGGCTTTCATCAAGCCGGTAATCCCCATCGACAATTCGTACATGGCGGTTTCGGCGTTGCTGTATTTGTAGGACAGCACTTCACCCTGTTCGGTGAACTTGATTTCGCCGCGAACCGTACCGGTCGGCTGCGAAAGAATGGAGCTGTGAGTCGGACCGCCGCCGCGACCGACCGTTCCGCCACGTCCGTGAAACAAGCGGCAGTCGATGCTGTATTCGTCGGCCAGCTTCATGATTTGCTGCTGGGCCTGGTAAAGCGTCCAGGCCGAGGAGAGGTTACCGCCGTCTTTTGCGGAATCCGAATAACCCAGCATGATTTCCTGTTGGTTACCGGACGCTTTCAGCAGGGCATGGTAAGTCGGGTTTTCGAACAGCGCCGAGGTGACCGGTACGATGTGTTCCAAATCCTGAATGGTTTCGAACAATGGCGAAACGCGGATTTTACAGTAAGGTTCGCCCGCATTGTAGCCTGCCAAGCCTGCTTGGTGGGCCAGGAACAACACTTCCATTACGTGGCTGGCTTCGTGTGTCATGGAGATGACGTAGTTGTTGAAGGCCTTTTCACTGATTTCTTCGCGCATGCGGCGCATGACGTGGAAGACTTCCAATACTTCCAGTGTCATGTCTTTCAAGTCCAGATGCTGGGTGTCGATAATGGTCGGAGAAGACACTTGTTGCGACAGTAGGTCCAGACGTTCGGCTTCTGAAAGGCTCATGTAGTCGATACCAAGGTGCGACAGCAGGTCGGCAACCGCTTCGGTGTGCACGGTGGATTCCTGACGGATGTCGAGACGCATCAGGTAGAAACCGAAAGTCTGTACCAGACGAATCAGGTCTTTCAAGTTGGCGTCCGCGACTTCCTGGTCACCGTGGCTGCACAGTGAATCGTAAATCAATCGCAGGTCGTCCAGGAATTCTTGTTCGTTTTTGTAGCCGAATTTCGGTTTTTCGGTCGGCTCATCATTCAATTGCGCTTCAATGTACGCGAGGTTGTCTTGCAAACGGCCGTGCATCAAATATAAGAAGCGGCGATAAGGTTCGTCGCGGAAACGGTCGGCGCGCTTATGGAAGACGCGCTCCTGTAGGTCGGCGTCGATAATGGTCGCGCGGTTGATGACTTCTTGTTTGATGTCGGAAATATAGCGCGATTGCGTCAAATGTGTGCTTAACTCAAACACGCGGCGCTGATATTCGTAGATAGCGGCGCGGCTTTGCATTAACAGAGCGTTCACGGTGGTTTCATGGGTGACGAACGGGTTGCCGTCTCGGTCTCCGCCAATCCAGGAACCGAAGGTTAGGAAGTTCGGGGTTTCGATGTTGTCGTCCGGATAGTGGCGGGCCAAAGCGCGCTCCATGTAACGGTAAACGCGAGGCACGGCTTTGAACAAGGATTGGCGGAAATAGTAGATGCCGTTACGGATTTCATCTTCAACCGTCGGTTTCATGCGACGGACTTCGTCGGTTTTCCACAGAACCTGGATTTGGTATTGAAGGCGTTTAATGACCTCTTCTTGAGCGTAAGGATTGTTGTAAGCTTCCGCTTCGTTCAGTTCGCCCAGGGTAATGAAGATACGGCGCAGGTTTTCCATGACCGCGCGGCGTTTCGATTCGGTCGGGTGAGCCGTGAACACCGGAATGTAGCACAGCTTATTGATCAGTGTTTCCACTTCCTGCGCGGAAAGGCCTTCTTGCTTGAATTCGCTGATGGTGTTCAAAACCGATCCCATCCAAAGCGGCCCGTCGGATTTCAGTTGGCTTTGACGTTCATGATATTGATGTTCTTCTTCGGCCAGGTTAACCAGGCTGAAATAAAGGTTAAACGCTCGGATGATGAGAATGAGGCTTTCAGGCGATTGTTCTTCGATGAATTGTTTGAGTTCTTGGCGGAGTTTCGGGTCGTCTTCTTTGTGGAGTTTGATGTAACCTTTTCGGAGTTTTTCCACGGCGTCGAGTGTGGACTTTCCGACTTGGGTTTCAATGACTTCCCCAAGGAGGGAACCCAGTAGTTTGACTCGAGATCGAAGTTGCTTATCGCGAAGTTCCTTTGCCATATTCTTTCCGTTTCTGATTTAAAATTCTAAAAAAATTGATGATATTATAGCATTTTTGAATGGTTAAATATCAGTGCGTCTGATGTATTCCCGTCGGCTTACGTGTTTTTCGGTAGGTCTAAAAATCTTTTCCCTTTTTCAGGCTCCACCGGTTGTGGCTCCATAGATATTGAGCGGGATTCTCCCGAATTTCGGCCTCATAAAGTGCGTGTAACCGTAGGACGTCCTGGTAGTCGTCGCCGGTCGGAAAATTCTCCAGGCCTGGCAGAATGTTCAGCTCGTAATCGGTGCCGATGCGTCGGGTGAAAACCGGTAACACTTTGGCGTTTCCAAGTTTGGCCAGTTTGCAGATTCCCGGGTTGCTGGGTGCCGGTCGGCCAAAAAACGGTACGTCGACTTTGCCCTTGGCGCGATAACGCTGATCGGGAAGAATCATCATGGCTTCACCCGCTTTTAAGGCTTTGATCATGGCTCGCGTGTCGGTATTCATGAGCGGTTTGACGGTATCTCCTTCGCCCGAGGTGAGCGTCCGGCTTTTGGTAATCAGGTATTCCATCAGTGCGTTGTCGTGTTTCCGGTAAATCGGTCGAAATTGGGTGATTTTCGACAGCATCAACCCGGTGGTCTCGAGGGTGGTGAAATGCGGTACCAGTAATAGTACGCCTTGCCCGGCCACCTTTTCCAGATTTTCCAGCCCTTTGTAATGCTGGTGAGTGCCCGTTTGATTGTTGTTTGGGCCTTTGCGGTGGTCGCCCCACAGGTTGATGCTGGTTTCAATCAAACTGATGCCAAGCGACTCGAAATGCTCTTTGACCAGTGATGCGAGGTCATTGTCGGTTTTTTCTGGAAAGGCAATGGTCAGGTTTTTGCGCACCAGGCGTCTTCGGCTCGGCGCGACGCGATAAAGCAGGCGGCCAATGGTTTTCCCAACACGGAATTTGGTTTGATAGGGGAGCCATCCGATCAAGCGAAGTAAGCCATAGCCTATCCAGATGCCCCAATACCTTGGGCATAAAAAGCTTAGCCGAAAGGTGTCTGGATGGGGGTTACTCACTTAAATTTCCTTGGGTGTACAGTTGATAGTAGATGGCGTTCAAGGCCATCAGTTCATCGTGGCTGCCTTGTTCCTGCAGGACGCCATCCTGCAGAACAACGATATTGTCGGCATTTTCAATGGTGCTGAGCCGGTGAGCGATGATAATGACCGTACGGTTTTCACGCAATGTTTCCATCGCGTCTTGAATCAGTTTTTCACTTTGATTGTCCAGTGCCGACGTGGCTTCGTCCATGATCAGGATCGGGGCGTTTTTCAGAAAGGCCCTGGCGATGGCAATGCGTTGACGTTGTCCGCCTGACAGTAAGGCGCCGTTGTCGCCGATGGTCGTATCAAGCCCTTCAGGAAGGGTTTGAATGAATTCCCAGGCATGGGCGGCTTTGGCGGCGGCGATAATGGCGGCTTCATCGAATTCATCGTGACCGTAGGCGATGTTGGCTGCTATTGTATCATTAAACAGAATGACGTTTTGGCTAACGAAGGCGATATGTTGTCGTAGGTTGTTGAGTTCGATGTCGTTGAGCGGCGTATCGTCCAGGGTGATTTGGCCGTCCGTGACGGTGTAGAAACGGGCAATTAAATTCGCCAGTGTTGATTTCCCGCTACCGGACTGGCCGACCAGTGCAGTGGTTTTTCGAGCCGGGATGGTTAAGTCTAATTCGGTGAGAGTGGGTTTGTCGGCGCTTGGGTAGGTGAAGGACACTTTTTCAAAGCGAATACGGCCGTCAATCTGCTCCAGTGTTTGGGTGCCGTTGTTGTCTTCACTGGGCGCGTCGAGAATGGCAAAGATACTTTTGGCGGCGGCCATCCCTTTTTGGACAGTGGCGTTGATGTTGGTGATGCGGCGGATCGGTTCGAAAATCAGGCCCATGGCAGTGACATAGGTGATCAAGTCCCCGGCGGTCATGGTGCCGGCATTGACCATTTGAACGGCGATGTAAACCACAATGGATAAGGCAATCGCGGCGATGACTTGCACCAACGGTACGTTCAAGGCGGAAACCTTGGTGACTTTCATGGTGTTTCGGCGAAGGGATTCAGCCGACGTTTTAAATCGGTCGAGCTCATAGGTTTCCGAACCGTATATCTTGACGTCTTGGTAGCCTTTGAGGCCTTCTTCCAGGCGATGGGTGAGCTGTCCCATGTCGTCCTGCATGTCGGTACTCGATGTTCGCATCAGTTTGCCGGCACGATCGATGAAAAACGCCACAATCGGTCCGATGACCAGCATCACTAAAGTCAGCTGCCAAGAGTAATAGATTAAGGTGGCCAGTAAGGCGAGAATGGTCAAGCTGTCGCGCGTGATGACAATCCAGGCTTCGGACAAGGCGTTACCGGTTTGTGTGACGTCGTAGGTGATTTTCGACATCATGCTACCGGTGGAGGTTTCATTGTAGTGCGATCTCGGTAGGAAGAGCATCTTGCTATAGAGCTCGGAACGAATGTTTAAAATCGCTTTTTGCGCAATCCAGGTGCTCATCACTTTACTGAAGTATTCGGCGATGCCTTTTAATATGAAGACGCCGGCCAATTGCAGTGGCAGGAGTATGAAAGAATTAGGATCTTTTTCAATCAGGCTTTCATCGACCAGGTTACCGAGGATAATGGCGCTCAGCGGTTCCATGGCGGCAATCACGGCAATGGTGATCAGGGTGATGAATATGGCCGCTTTGTAGTCACGAATGTATCGCAGCAGTCTTCCGTAGAGTGACAGCGTTTGTCGGTCGAACATATTACTCTCTTTTTAGGATGCGATTGACGACGATGTTGGCCCAACCGGCGGCGTGGAATTCTTGATTCAGTTTGGGTTTATCATAATGGTTTTCGACCCATTCGATAAAGGTGGTGTCGGGATTTTCTTTTTCAAAGGCCAGAAAGGTGTCGAAAAATACGTCGAGCTTGCCGGTGTCGGCCCAGCGAAAGTGGCCGTATTTCATGCTCAGTTCGGACAGGGCTTCCGAGATCGGCTGTTCAAGGATGAAATGTTTGTAGAAAACGCTCATCATGCCGGCCCGGTCGGCGCCGGATTTGCAGTGAATCAAAATAGGGTATTCTGCGGTTTCCAGTATCTTTTTGGCTTGCAGGATTCGATCCACATCCGGAAAGCTTCGAGATGACATCGGGTGATTGATCAGTGTAATGCCGTGTCGGTCGCAAGCTTCTTTTTCCAGTTGGTATTGGCCGGTGTTGTCGGCACGGCGCAAACTGATAATGGTGCTGATGCCATATTTTTGCTTCAATTTTTTAATGAAAGCCGGTGACGGATGGTTACTGCGGAAGGCATTTTCAGACAACCGATGAAAATTGCGGTAAAAGAATCGCAGAATTTCGTGGTCGACCAACCAGGCTTCGATGTGCGCCTTGAAGCGCCCCCATTTTGTTTGCAGTTTTTCCATGTGTCGCGTCTGTGTTTTTTGGCGCCTATTCTACCTTTTTTCGCAACTGGCGTGGGGTTAATGATAGAATTCTCATGATTTGAATTGAGAAGGAAAGATTCATGATTGTGGTCACGGGCGGCGCCGGGTTTATCGGCTCGAATATTGTCAAAGCCTTAAATGCTCAGGGGCGTAGCGACATTTTGGTGGTGGACAACCTGAAGAACGGTAAGAAGTTCATCAATATCGCGGATTGTGACATCGCCGACTACTTGGATAAAGAAGACTTTCAGTCGCGTATTTTCGCCGAAGAAGGGTTGCCGGACATTGAATGTGTGTTTCATGAAGGGGCCTGCTCGGCAACCACCGAGTGGGATGGCAAATATGTCATGGACAACAATTATGAGTACTCCAAAGACCTGCTGAATTACTGCCTGAATCGCAAGATTCCATTCTTATATGCGTCTTCGGCCGCCGTTTACGGTGACGGACCGACGTTTGTCGAAGAACGTGAATATGAAAAGCCGCTGAATGTTTACGGCTATTCCAAGTTTCAGTTCGATCAGTATGTTCGCCGCGTGCTGCCGCATGCGGAAAGTCAGGTCGCCGGGTTCCGTTATTTCAATGTGTACGGGCCGCGCGAGCAACATAAAGGTGATATGGCCAGTGTGGCGTTCAAGTTGCATAACCAGTTGCTGGCCGGAGAGCCGTTGAAATTGTTCGGTGCATACGATGGTTATGAAGCGGGTATGCAAACGCGTGATTTCGTGTATATCGACGATGTCGTGAACGTGAATCTGTGGTTTATGGAAAACCCGGAGCAGTCGGGCATTTTCAATTTGGGGCCGGCCGCGGCGGAGCCGTTTCAGAACATCGCCGAAGCGGTGATTAAATTTCACGGTCAGGGTGAAATCCAATACATTCCATTTCCCGAGCACTTGAAAGGGGCTTACCAGAGTTTTACCCAAGCGGATAATACCCGTTTGAGAAAGGCCGGTTACGATCAGCCTTTCCATTCGGTGGCTGAGGGTGTGGAGAAATATCTGACCTGGCTGTCGGAAAATCCACGTGTGTTGGATTTCGTTCGGTAAACTCGTCGAAGTCAATGCGGATACTGTTAATCAAAATGTCCTCAATGGGGGATGTCTTTCATACCTTTCCGGCCTTGAGTGATGCGCTTCAGGCCTGGCCGGATTTGCAAGTCGACTGGGTGGTGGAGGAAGGGTTTGCCGAAATTCCGCAATGGCACACGGCCGTCGATCAAGTCTTTCCCATCGCGCTGCGACGCTGGCGTAAAACCTTCTGGCAGGGGGCTACCCGCCACGAAATTCGAACGTTTTTTCAAACGATTAATCAAACCCATTATGACCTGGTGTTGGATGCGCAAGGCTTATTGAAAAGCCTCTGGGTCATGCGCAAAATTGGCAGCGGTGAGCGTGTTGGGATGGATTGGCAAAGTGTGCGTGAGCCGCTGGCCAGTTTGGGGTATCAACGAACAGTATCGGTTCCGAAGGCACAGCACGCGATCATGCGGTTGCGGCAACTGTTTTCTGCGGCCTTGGGGTATGAAGATGTTTCTGCGTCACCGGTTCAGTATCGATTGGATACCTCGAATTGGCAACGACCGGACAGCTTGCCGACCGATTTTCAAAACAGCCCTTATTATGTGTGTCTGCATGGTACCACTTGGAAAACCAAGCTTTGGCCAGAGGATTATTGGCGAGACTTGCTTGCAAAGCTCACGGCCTCCGGGCAAAAAGTGGTTTTGCCATGGGGAACTGAAGAGGAGCGCGAACGGGCTTTGCGATTGGCGAAATCCCTTAAAAACGACCAGGCCTGGGTGCCGGATTCGCCTCTGGGGTTGAATGCCATGGCTCGGCTGTTGAAGTTTGCGGACGGTATCGTGTCGGTGGACACTGGTTTGTCGCATGTGGCGGCGGCTTTGGAGACTCCGATGGTGGTGCTGTACCGGGTTACCGATCCCGAGTTGGTCGGAGCATTGGGGGCGAATGTTCACCGTTTGGCCTCTCCGTGCGCGCGCCAGTACCTGAAGCGGTTTCAATCCGACGAACAAGCCGAACAATCACTTGAACACCTCCGGCCAGACGACGTGTTAAATGCGTTGGAGAGTGTAGTGTGACAAAGGGCATCACAAAAAAAACGGCTTACTATTTGGTCTCCACGCCGCTGCATTTATTGGTTTCACTTGCCGTGGCGCTATCCCGTCGTGATGAAGAAGAGGCCAAACTCTTTTTTGTGGCACAAGAATCGGATAATCGCCGAATGGACTTCTTTCGAAAATCCATGCAGGCCTGGCAAGAATCGCCTTTTGTCGAGACCAAAATCTTTTTCCGGCCGAGCGGAAAGGGCTGGGACAAAGTTGCCAGTCGAAAACGTTTGTTTGCGGATTTGAAATCCGAAGTGGATGCTTTCCGGCCGGAACGGGTGTATGTCGGTAATGACCGGCATCTGGAGTTTCAATGGGTCATGCATCAATGTCGAGAACTGGGTGTTAACGCACAAGGCATTTATCTCGATGAAGGTTTATATACTTATGTCGGCCGTAAGGCGTCAAAACGCTTTTCAGACAGGGTCGTCGACGATTGGTTGAAGAAGTTGTTTTACGGTTTTTGGTGGCAAACACCGCCGACCATTGGTGGCAGCAAATGGATTGATGAGATGATTGTGGCTTATCCGGATTGGGTCACACCTTTGCTGAAAGAAAAAGCGGCCGAGCCCTTGCGGTCCGTTTGGTTTGAAAACGGACAATTGCAGGAAATTACCCAGGCCTGGTTGAAATCCTTTTCCATTGACCAAGAGCGCCTTGAAACCTGTCAGTTGATGCTGACTCTGCCGGAAACCAATGACATGCGTCAGGTACTCGGTTATGAGTCGGAAGCACGGGATTTACTGACCAGACTTTCTGATAAGGGCTGGCAAATTGCCGTAAAATACCATCCAAAAGATCTGGAAAATGACGTATTATCCGTGCTGTCGTTGCCCGGCGTTTTTGAAATTCCGGCCAATGTGCCGTTTGAGGTGATCCTGCCGTCGCTGCCGGAAAACTGTTTTGTGCTGGGCGATATGAGCACAACGGTTTTGACGACGCGGTTGTTTCGCCCGAATTTACAGGTGATGGTGATGCAGTTGGGGGAATCGTCCGGCCACTTCGATCAGTTCTTGGGCTTTTATGAAAAGCTGGGATTAACGCCCAAAAAATTGCCGGAATTAGTTGAGAGCCTTGGCGTAACAAAGCGTACTTAGGAGAGCGAGTGTTACTTAGAAATTTAAAGTTGTTTACCTGGCGTCAGTTTTCTGGGAAGCCGATTCGATTGGCCATGACGTACATGGTCAAAAACGAAATCGATATCATTGAAAGCAATATTCGTTTTCATGCCGCCAAGGGCGTAGATTGTTTCGTGGCGATTGATAACGGATCAACAGACGGTACGTTGGAAAAATTGCAAGCACTGGCATCGGAATTTGATTTGCATGTGATTTCACGCCCGATTACCGATTATCGCCAAAGTGATTGGCGCACGGAAATGGCCTTGATTGCACGTGAAGACATGCAGGCGGATTGGGTAATTTCCAATGATGCTGATGAATTCTGGTTGCCGAAAGAAGGGCAGGATTTGAAAACCGGGTTGACGCGCACCAAGTCCATCGTGCATTGTCCACGCTATGACATGCAGCTTGATTGCCATTCGGAAGACAAGCCGTTTTATGAGCGAGTTTACCGCACTTTGTTTCCAATCGACTATGGAAAGGGCACTGAGTTGAAACAGGACAATATGTCGGTTCAACTGAGTAAGATTCACGGCAAGGTGATGGTCAACCTGCAAGGCTTTTTACGTGCCAAGGGTGGAAATCATCGAGCCTGGCATTTGTGGAGTAAATTGAACTATGCCGAAAGCGATGTGGTGGAGGTGTTTCATTATGCCATTGGTAACCGTCATCATTTTGAAACGCATGTGGAAAACCGTAAGCCGTTGTTGAAAATCGGTGCTCGAATGGGGAACCATTACCGTCGTTGGGTGAAAATGTCGGAAGAAAACCGCTTGGATGAAGAGTGGAATCGCCTGGTTCTGGATGATGAGGCCATCCGTGTGCTGACGAAATACGGGGTGGTGGTGAAAGACGACCGAGCACGTGACGCGATTAAAGCGGTTTTATCCAGTGAATAACCGATGGATTCAAATGGGGATGTTTTGAAACACGCATTGTATTTGCCTTCAACACCGTTGAATGTATTACTGTCAGCCGCACATGCGGTTGAACAGCGACATGAGCAGTCGGCGGTGCTTTGGTTGATTGACCAAAAGCGGGTAGATGATAACCCTTATTATGAGGTGCTCCAGGCCTGGCCGGATTCGCCATTCGAGGAGATTAACCTCTTCCGTGGCACCGCAGTTGGCTGGCGGAAGCTGGCAGAACGTCGAGAAAATTTCCAACGAATGCAACAGTTGTTGGAAAGTCGTCATTTTTCGGATGTCTTGGTGGGCAGTGACCGTCGCGTGGAGTTCCAATACATTATGCACCTTCTGAGCCAAACAGGGCAGCCTCCCAAAGGCCATTATCTGGATGATGGATTGTACTCTTACGCCGGCCGGCCGTATCATCCGGTGAAAGATCGTATTAATGCGGGGTTGAAAAAACTGTTTTACGGTGCCTGGTGGCAAGAACCCTATACCATTGGTTCATCGAAATGGATCGATGATGTTTGGGTGATGGCGCCTGATTTGGTGTGTGACCCGCTTAAGGCTAAAAATTGTCACCGATTGCCGCCGACGCTTTTTACCGCGCCGGAGCTCGCCACTTTGAGTGAGGCGTTGTTGGCGCATTTTGGCGAGTCATCAGAAGATTATCGAACGCTTGATGTGGTGATATTGCTGTCGCACCCGAACAATATTCAAAAAATGCCGGGTTATGAAACCAATTTGAAAGGGATGATCGAGCATTTTGTCGGGGATAAACAGCGAATTGCGGTCAAGTATCACCCTAGAATGCCAGGCGAAGATGCCTTTGAACTCAAAGCGCTCGGGGTGGAGAAGGTGATTCCGTCCAGTATTGCATTTGAGTTTTTATTGCCGCTGTTTAAGCCGAATGCCAAGTTGTTTGGCGATGTCGGCAGTTCGTTGCTGATGGCAAAGTGGCTGAGACCGGATTTGGATGGAACGGCTATTTTGGATGAAAACAACGCCTTCCAGCGTCGTTTTTTGACGCTGTTTCAGCAGGCTGGGCTGGCTGTTAAAGCACCGGGAGATGGTTTTGTCTAATTTGTTTATTGTCAGTACGCCAAGGCATTGGCTGATCAGTGTGTTTTTACGATTGACCCGTTTTCAAGACGAACCGGCAATGATTGTATTTGAATCCGGTTTTCCACGAAAACTGGCTGAAGACGCGATTAATTTAGACTTTTTTTCGGATGTGGAAATATTGTCCGCTGGCTCCGAAAATACCCAAATTCGTACGATGGCAAACATTCTGGGGAGACGGCGTTTTAGTCACATTTTAACGGGATCCGTTAACGAACCTTTCGTGCAGTTTGGGATTCATTCGGCTAAACTTCAAAACCCGAACCTGACATCCTATTTATTGGATGATGGCTTGTTCAGTTACCAGGCGACGAGTCGAAAACCGATGTCCGTGTTACGCCTATTCAGCCGAAAACTGAAATATGGTTGGTGGTATCAAGAGCCGAATCCTCTTAAAATTAATGCGCCGTGGATAGACGGTGCATTTTTGTTTTTTCCGGAGAAATTACAAGGTGCGTTGCCGGAAAAGAATGTGCATGGCATTGATTCAAACTGGTTGTCTGTGTTGGATAGCGCGGAGGTTTTAAAAAAATTAAATGAAATTTATGGTTTGGCACCTCAGAGAGCCGATATTGATGTGGTGGTGATTTTGGATGTTTATCGAAAAGCGATTGAAACATCAGAAGACTATCCAGAGGACGTGGTGCATTTTTTGAGGGAATTGGATCAGAGCGGAAAACGGTTTTTGTTGAAATATCATCCTCGAGATAAAGCGAACGACCCATTGGAGATTCAAAAACGTTTTCCGAAACAAACGGTTTTACCGGGTGAAATCCCGTTTGAACTGTTGCTGCCGAGCTTAAATGAGGATGTAATGTTTACCGGCGACATTTCCACGACCTTGCTGGAAGCCAAGTCGTTTTTGCCCAATGCGAATGTTTCCGTTGCATTGATTGGAAGCCATGATCGGACGCCGTTACCAATTTTGCAAAATGCGAATATTAAAGCTTATCAGCGATTTTCCAATATTCCAGTCGGATACAGAAGTGATGCAGTTAACTGAAAAAACATATTGTCTTGTTATTAGCTCATTAACTGGCGGCGGTGCGGAGAAATTAAATTTGGATTTACTTCGTCGATTGCAAGAAATGGGGCATTACGCCGTTTTGATTGTGCTTGAGTCAAAGGGCGCTGACTACGACTATCACCACCATCAAAATATTTATTTTTTAGATCATGTCTTTCAGAAACCTTTTTTGGGGTTTTTGGATTATCCGTTAAAGGCAAAAGCGCTTGAAAAATTAATTGATCGGTTGGCTGTTGAGTCTGGAAAGCCATTTGATTGCGTCATTGCTTCGCTTTATGGAACACATCGTTTGTTTGCCCGTTTAACCATGTCTAATGTTTGGTATTGGGTACACTGCAATTTATCTTGTGAAGCTTATGACCAGACTTCAAAAAAGAAAACCAGACGTTATTTTCGTACCCATAGAAAAGTTTATAAGAACAAAAAGATTATCGCTGTTTCACAAGGTGTTAGGCAGGACTTGATTGAAAATTTCGACGCATCTCCAGAGAACGTTAAAGTACTGCATAATTTTTTTGACTATGAAGACATTCAAAAGCAAGCTTTCGACGTCAGAGATATAGAAGCGCTTAAAAATTTGGAGTCGCAAGGTTTTTTATTGCATATCGGCCGTTTTTCGTCCCAAAAAAGGCATGATCTTTTGTTAAAGGCTTACCGAAAGGTAAATACCGAACTGCCTTTGGTATTATTGACAAAGTCAACTCCGAAGCTAAAAGCTTTAATTGACAGTTTAGGCTTGTCTCATAGAGTTGTGATTGCCGGCTTTCAGGCAAATCCTTTTGTATGGTTGAAAGCGGCAAGGTTACTTATTTTATCGTCAGATTACGAAGGGTTTGGAAATGTGATTGTTGAGGCGCTGTCTTTAGGAACCCCTGTGGTTTCAACCGATTGTCCTTCCGGGCCTAATGAAATTTTAACGGGCGAGCTAAAAAATTATTTAGTACCAGTAGGGGATGAGTTGGCGCTGGCTAAAAGAATTGAGGAAGAGCTTCGGTTACAGCAAGCAACGCTACCCGTATTTGACAAGGAGCCGTTTTCATTTGAAAGTTTTTATAAAGGATTGCGACAGCTGTGTTAGACATAATACGAAATGATTGGGTGAAACCATTTGAAGTGTTAGGGCATGGACTTTTGATCATGTTCTTTTTTGCTCTTTTTTACAATGGGCTTGTTAGTTATGAACCTTTCTTGGTTTTGATAACGTTGTGGGTTTTGTTGGCAAAATTCGTATTTCGTATGAATGCTGGTTTGATGGGACGGGCCTATGCAGGATGGCGTATCGTATTACTTTTTTATGTGTTAATGGTTTTTTTGCCTCTAGGCCTTCATGCAACCGCTGAAAATTCACAGGAAACGTTGGCTTTTGTCAGCAAATACAGCAAGGTCCTATATTTATTGCCGTTTTTTTTCATGGTGGCTTATTTGAGAATGTCCATTAAAGACTTTAATCGATTTGCCATGGTGCTGGCATATTTGATTATTTTGATTTCTTGCTATGAGATTTATGTGCGCTTCGATAGTGATTTCGGATCGGCATCTAATCGTTTGGGTGAGTTATATTCCGAACGTGGCGAGGTGGCTTGGTTTATTGGTTCGGTTTTGATCGGGCTTGTGGGGGCAGGACTCACAGAACAGTTTTATGGTCGTCCCGCTAAGCACTATCTTTTATTGGCGGCTGTTTTGGCAATCTTGATCCTATTGACGGCGACAAGAAGTTATTGGTTATCTCTCTCCATTGCCGGAATTGTGTCCTTGCCATTTTTATTGTTACTTTTTAAGCAAACCATGACCCAAAAAATGCTGGTGTCGTCAGGTGTTGTGATTCTGCTGCTAGGCGTGTCTACTTTTGTCATTGATAACCCGATAAAATCCCGTTTCCAACAGGCGACGGTAGATTTTAATAAAATTGTTGATGGAGATTTATCTGGATCTGTTGGGCAGAGAATCTTTATGGCCCAAGTTGCCGTAGACGGTATTAAACAAATGCCATGGCAGGGATTGGGGGAACAAAATTTCTTGGCTTATAAAGAGCGTCTTTTTCAAGAACATCAGTCAGATTCAAATGCTTTTTTATATCAGCAAATCATAAGTTATCAGCATATCCATAATCAATTTTTGATGGATTACTGGATGAAAGGCATTTTGGGATTGTTGGCATTACTGGGAATCCTTTTGAGTTCTTTTTGGATTTTTAGGAGGGGTGTGGTTTATTCAATTCCAGAGTCATTTATGTTTAACTTGGGGAGTATTGCCTTTTTAGTTTCTTCTATTGTTTTCTTTTTGTTTGGCGCTGTGCTGACATATTCACATGGTATTGTCTTTTTTACATTCTGGCTGACTTTGCTGGTATTGATTTCGTTGCGTTCCTATGAAGAAAATTCTCATTCTTAAACCCTCTTCGTTTGGAGATATCGTTCATGTGTTTGCCGCTGTTGCGGATGTCATAAGAAAACGGCAGGATGTGGAAGTCCATTGGTTAGTCGACGATCAATATCATGATATTCCAAAGTGGAGTCGTCATGTCGATAGGGTCTTCGCAATCAATCGCAAGCGTTTGAGAAGGTTTGACTCTTTTACGTTTGGAATGTTTTCAAGATTTGTTATACAAAAACTGAAACGGGAAAACTACGATTTAATTTTGGATTTTTATTTTGGCTGGCAGGATGCTAAGCTCGTTCAAAAAATCGGCGCGCCGTTTGTTGGGCCTACTCGTTCCATGTTGGAGGTCATGAAAGATGACCCGCGTATTGCTGGGCTGTATGCTAGGACGGTTGATTTTGACCCGACACTACCGTCTGTTTTATTTTACAGAACTCTCATGGCAAAAGCTGTAGGCTATGAACTGGACACTCTTCGTCTCAAGTATGACGTGGATTTATCCCATAGTAATTCTGGTGTTAGTTTTCAGGGACCATATGTAGTGTTTGTGCACTCGACAAGTGGAGCGGCTAAAAATTGGCCGTTAGAGTATTGGGAACGCTTGGCAGAGTTCTTTATCGCCGACGGAGTTACCGTGGTGTTACCCTGGGGCTCAGAAGAGGAAAAAGTTCGAGCGCAAAAAATTGTGAATGGACGGCCGGAGATTGTATTGCTTCCTGGAATGACTTTGAAAGCGTTGGCTGTTTTAATCACGGAGTCAGTAGGCGTTATTGGTGGTGATACGGGGTTGACGCATATCGCTTCGATTCTGGCCGTGCCGACCGTGAGAATCTTTGGAGCAACCAGCTCAAATGCTGCAGTACCTTCAAACGAGGCGATTGATTTGTGTTCCTCGTTAGGCTGTTCTCCATGTATGAATCGCAACTCTTGTGAACGTAATGATATTGAAACGTTTAGCGTGTATCCTCCGTGCTATGAGAGCATTGCGCCCGAGAAGGTGTTTTTATCGTTTAAACAAGCGCAACAGTTGAGTGTTGCGGCATTGAGGTGAGAAAAAGTATGAAAATTGCCGTGGCCGGTACTGGCTATGTTGGGTTGTCCTTAGCCGTGTTATTGTCGCAGAATCATGAAGTGGTGGCGTTGGACATTGTTAAAGAAAAAGTCGATTTACTCAACCACAAAAAATCACCTATTGTCGATGCTGAGATCGAAGAGTTTTTGCTGAACAAAGAGTTGAACTTTTCTGCGACCCTGGATGCGGAAAAGGCTTACCGGGGCGCGGAGTTTGTCATTATCGCAACGCCGACCGACTATGATACGGAAACCAATACGTTCAATACGCGTTCGGTTGAAGCCGTAATTGCGGATGTGGTTCGAATCAACCCTAAAGCGGTGATGATCATCAAATCGACGATTCCGGTCGGTTATACGCAATCGGTCAAAGAAAAATTCAATACCGATAAGATTGTGTTTTCGCCGGAGTTCTTGCGTGAGGGCAAAGCGCTTTACGATAACTTATATCCATCGCGCATTATTGTGGGTGAAGAATCCGAGCGCGCGGAACGCTTTGCGCAATTGCTTGTCGAGGGCGCGGCTAAGCCTGCCGAAGAGATTCCGGTTTTATTTACCCATTCCACGGAAGCGGAAGCGGTGAAACTGTTTTCAAATACGTATCTGGCGATGCGGGTCGCTTACTTTAATGAGTTGGACACCTATTGTGAAACGCATGGTCTCAGTACGCGCCAGGTGATTGAAGGGGTGGGGTTAGACCCGCGCATTGGCAGTCATTACAACAATCCTTCGTTCGGTTATGGCGGCTATTGTTTGCCGAAGGATACCAAGCAACTATTGGCCAATTACGACCAGGTTCCCAATAATTTGATTAAGGCGATTGTCGATTCCAATACGACCCGAAAGGATTTTATTGCAGACTCGATTATTCGTAAGCAGCCTAAAGTCGTCGGAATTTACCGCTTGGTGATGAAAGCCGGCTCGGATAATTTCCGCGCGTCCGCCATCCAGGGCGTGATGAAACGGATTAAAGCCAAAGGGATTGAGGTGGTCGTCTATGAGCCGGTGCTGACGGAAGACAGCTTTTTTAACTCGCAAGTGGTGTCATCCTTGGAGGAGTTTAAAGCCATGTCGGACATCGTGCTGGCCAATCGTATTACCGATGAGATTAAAGATGTGTGTGATAAAGTTTACACACGCGATTTATTTGGACAGGATTGATGAAAGTATTGGTGACCGGTGCAGCCGGGTTTATTGGTTTCTATGTGACGCTGGATTTATTGAAGAAAGGCCATGAGGTCGTCGGACTGGATAACCTGAATGATTATTATGATCCAGCGTTGAAGCGTGCGCGCTTGGCTGAAATCGAGCGCTTCTGTGCCGAACAGTCGGTTTTGGAGGCATTTGAATTTGTGGAAATCGATATTGCCGACCGAGCGGAGACTCAAGCACTATTTGACGCCCAAGCTTTCGATCGAGTGATTCACCTGGCCGCTCAGGCTGGGGTGCGTTATTCAATTGAAAATCCGCATGCTTATGTGGATTCCAATCTGGTCGGTTTTGTGAACATTCTGGAAGGTTGTCGCCACCAGAAAACGGCGCACTTGGTTTATGCGTCTTCAAGTTCGGTGTACGGCATGAATACCAAAATCCCATTTTCAACCGACGACCGGGTGGACTTCCCCATTTCCCTTTATGCCGCGACAAAAAAATCCAACGAGTTGATGGCGCATACGTATAGCCATTTGTATGGTATTCCAACGACCGGGTTGCGGTTCTTCACCGTCTATGGCCCTTGGGGGCGCCCGGATATGGCGTATTTTTCGTTTACCCGCAAGATATTAGCGGGGGAGACCATTGATGTGTTTAACCATGGCCAAATGGAGCGGGATTTTACCTATATCGATGACATCGTTGAAGGCGTTGTGCGGGTGATGGATCATATTCCGGTGATGCATCAATCGGACATCACCACGGCGCAAGCGCCTTATAAAATCTACAATATCGGTAATAATCAACCGATTACCTTACAGCGCTTTATCCAAGCGATTGAAGCGGCGACGGGGAAAAAATCCATTCAAAATCAGTTGCCGATGCAAGCAGGTGATGTGCCGAGAACCTATGCAGATGTGTCGGATTTGATGGCCGATGTCGGTTTTAAACCGGCGACGGAAATTGAAGCGGGCATTGAGCATTTTGTACGCTGGTATCGTGATTTTTACCAGGCCTGACGGTCCGGGTTTCTGTTGCAACTCTTAAGCTTGGGCAAAATAGGGTTCCAAGCACGTTTTAAACCGCTCAATCACCGACACGTCTTCTTTTAAATCCAACCCCCAGATCGTTTCCGGCCAGGCCTGGTCGTTTTGATTTCTCATGACCAGGTGAATGTGGTAATAGGGGAGTTTATTGCCGATTTTGGCGATGTTGTAGTGTTCGCCAAACCCTTCCGATCTCAAATATTCCGCCAGCGCAACCATTTTGGCATAAAGCTGCCCGGCATAGTCTGGGGTAACCGGTCGGTTTGGAATGAATTGCAACCAGGGAATTTCCGTACTTTCACACATGATTGCATAATCGCTGTTCTGATAGAGGAAGTGGTTTTCAAATTTATCTTCAAGGTTTTCCGGCGAATGGTCTGTAATGATAATATCCATGGATAAACTCCCTCAGTAATCTTACGAAAGCGTTAGAATAAGTGTAATTTAATGGCTAATCATATCCGATATTTCGTCGCGGTTGCGCCGAGAATTGAGTGCTTTGAGAGATTTATGAGTAAGAAAGTGTATTTGGCGTCGTCTTCACCGAGACGGCGAGAACTATTGGAACAAATCGGGGTGGACTTCGAACTGGTTGACGCGCCGGTTGAGGAAACCTTTTTGCCCAATGAAAGCCCCGAGTCGTTTGTGATTCGGATGGCGGTTGAGAAAGCTTTCTCCGGTTTTAATAAAGTGCCGGAAAAGAAGGCTTGGGTGATTGGTAGCGATACGGTGGTGCTCAAAGACGGCAAGCTTTTTGGAAAACCCCGCCATAAAATGGATGCTCAACGAATGATGAGGACGTTATCCGATGCTCCGTATGATGTGTTAAGCGCTGTGTCGGTGGTGTACGATGGCCGTATTTTGTCGAAATTATCGCGAAGTGAGGTAACGTTTCGACCCATTTCCGACGCGGAGTTCGAGGCCTATTGGCAAACCGGGGAACCGGAAGGGAAAGCGGGTGGTTACGCTATTCAAGGGCTTGGCGCTAAATTTATCTCGCAGTTGCACGGCAGTTACTCCGGCGTAATGGGGTTACCCTTATACGAATTGGATCAATTGCTGATCGAATCAGGATTTTATGTGGAATAAACATGTATAACGAAGAAAAAATATTGGTGAATGTGACGCCATCCGAGACCCGGGTCGCTTGGGTCGAGAACGGTGCTTTGCAAGAAGTGTGGATTGAACGGGCCAACAAACGGGGGTTGGTCGGTAATATCTACATTGGCAAAGTCGATCGGGTGTTGCCGGGCATGCAAGCCGCTTTTGTTGATATCGGACTGGAGCGGACGGCCTTTTTGCATGTGTCGGATATTTGCAAACGTTCCATCGGCAAGCAGGCCGATGAAGATTGTGAAGACATTGCAAAATTCCTGCATGCCGGGCAGCAGGTGATGGTTCAGGTCGTCAAAGACCCCATCAGTTCGAAAGGTGCACGTTTGACGATGCAGGTCACAATACCTTCTCGTATGTTGGTGTATATGCCGGACGAAAAGATGATTGGCGTATCGCAGAAAATTGAAGACCCGGAAGAGCGGGATCGGTTGCGGGAAGTCATTGGCTCGATTCCCGAAGTGCAGGACTCAGAGGGTGGTTACATCGTTCGAACCGTCGCCGAAGGCGCGGATTTTCATGAGATGCGAGCAGACCTGGTGTATCTGCAACGTCTGTGGAAGTCGATACAGGACAAAGCCAAAAAAGCCAGAAAATCGGCATTGATTTATGAGGATTTGCCGCTGTATCTGCATATCTTGCGTGATGTGCCGATTGATCGAATTGAAAAAATTCGAGTGGATTCGTCGGAAACCTACAAGAAAATGGTCGAGTTTTCGGAAAGCTATGTGATGGATTTGTCTGATAAGCTTGGACTCTACTCCGGCGAGCGACCCATCTTCGATTTGTACAATATTGAAAACGAAATTCAGCAGGCTTTGGAAAAGCGCGTCGAGTTGAAGTCCGGTGGTTACCTCATTATCGATCAAACCGAAGCCATGACCACCATTGACGTCAATACCGGCGGGTTTGTCGGCCATAAGAATCTGGAAGAAACCATTTATCGCACCAATCTGGAGGCGACGCAAGCCATTGCACGTCAGTTGCGGTTGCGTAACCTGGGCGGAATCATCATTCTGGACTTGATTGATATGGATGATGCCGAACATAAATCGGTGGTGTATTCGGCTTTGCAGCGCGAGTTAGCGCGTGACCGGGTCAAAACCTCAATTACCGAAATTTCCAATCTCGGCTTGGTCGAGATGACCCGTAAGCGAACGCGCGAAAGCCTGGAAAGGGTGTTGTGTGAACCGTGTCCGATGTGTAATGGCCGCGGTACCGTGAAAACACCTGAAACCATTGCCTTTGAAGTGTTTCGAGAAATCACGCGCATGGCGAAATCGTTTGATGCCGATTTTTATCGTGTCATTGCATCCGAACCTGTGGTTTCCTATATTCTGGACGAAGCGTCCAGTAATGTCGCGGAGCTGGAAACGTTCTTAAATAAAAATATTCGGTTCCAGGCCGAGAGTGGTTACTTTATCGAGCAGTTTGATGTGGTGATTTCCTGATGTTGAGACGTCTTCAACAGCTATTGTTTTTTTTACTGGCCCTGTTTGTCGTTTATTTGCTGGTGGTCAGGCTGTTGATTACGTGGGTGCAATACGCGCCCAACCAGTTCTTCTCTTACATCGAAAAGCTCAATGACGCGCAAATTCAAGTCGAGCGCATTGACGTCGAACAAAATTGGCTGGGGCTCAAGTTTGATATCCGGCAACTTCGTTATCGTGATGCGGACGTCACCGCTGCTTTGCAGGAAGCTAAAGGCGATTTCAATATTTTTTCGCCTTTTATTTACGATGTCAGTTATGGTCAGAAGCTCCAAGTGACCGGCCTGAAACTTGCCTTTTCCGATACGGCTTTGAATCAACCGGGGGCTCAACCCCGTTCCTTTCAATTGGATTCCTTGAATATTCCATTTTCAAAGTTATGGCGGGCAATGACGTTAAAAGACATCGTCTTTGACGTTCCAGTGGAAAATGATACCAGTGGCCAGGTCGCGATTGAAAATTTTCAAACTTATCGAGGGTTGAAATGGTCGTTTGGCGGCGTGGCCAGTTTGGTCAGCCCGCAAGGTGATGTGTCGCGCATGCAAATGAAAGGGGATTTCGCCACCGACAGTTGGGGGCGTTTGGCTGAAGGGGAAATGAACACCAACCTGCTTACCCCTTTGATTCTGGAAAGCCTATATCAAATGATGCCCCAGGCCTGGTCGAAAAAGTTACCGACCGGCGAATTGCTTGGTGATTTGAAACTTCAGATGCGTCGTGGGCAATTATCGAAGTTGAACGTGACAACCAGTGCGCAAGATTTGGTGTGGCCACAAAATGATGAGCTTTTGCCGAAAAGCATTGGCTTGGCGTTGAACTGGACGGCGGAGAATCAGTTTAAAGGCGATGCCTTGGAAAATTGGCGCTTTGAGGTGGAACGCATTCGTTTGGGACGCCGTTATGTGCAGAGTGTTTCACCGATTTTTGTGAGTTTGTCCGACAATAGAACGCTGACGTTTGAAGCCCAAAAGTTGAATTTCCAAGTCGTCAAACCCTTGTTCAACGTGCTGATGGCGAACCTGAATTACGAAGGGTTTGGCGATAACCTGGAAGCGCTCGAACTGCAAAACGTGAACGGTTCCGTGGATTTGAATAAACTCGCCTTGTCGTCGTTGACGTTACAGGTTCCGAGTTTGGATTTACCGGAAAATGAAAACCTCCCAGGCCTGGCACTGAAAAATCTTTTTGTCGAAAAGCGTGGCGAAGATGTCTGGTTGAAAACCGATTTCCCCATCGAGTGGACCATCTCTATGGTGCACGATAAACCGATTCAAATGCAGTTACCTAAAGGGTTCCACTTCCAGTTTCTGGACGGCTTAAAAGGTTGGTCCGTGCCGAAAGCCGATTTTACTTTGGACGGTATGCCGGTCCGGGTAACCGCCAAGGGGGACTTTGAAGGCCAAGTGGACGGCCGTGTCGACATCGAGCCAAAACAGTTGAGTTTTGTGAAGCAGTATCTGCCTTATAAGTTAATGACGCCGGATTTGGAAAAATGGTTGAAAACGGCACTGGTTTCCGGTGATCAAGTCTCGGCGAACCTGGTGGTGAAAGGTGATTTAAACGATTTTCCGTTCAAAGACGGGCAAGGCATCTTTAAAGCAACGGGCGTGGTGCACAACACCGTATTGAAGTTTCAACCGGATTGGCCGGCGGTGGAAAAGTTCACCGCGCACTTGATGTTTACGCCTTATGATTTACGAATTTCCGCCGACAAGGCGATGCTTCAAAATGCTGAAGCCCGGAATGTGGTGGTGGATATCAATCACCTGGATACGAAAAACATTGCCGTGCAAATTGCCGGGCAGGCCGAAGCGTCGGCGACTGACGCCAAGCGTTTCGTGCTGAGTTCGCCGTTGGCGAAAATGGTCGGTATTGACGATTTTTTGAAAGAGGATGTCAAGATGGCGGGGCGCGTTTCCGTATCCTTGCCGAAAATTTGGATTCCGGTACACGGTTATGCCAAGCAAGAAGAGACCGTTGATGGCACCATTCAATTTCATGGCGTGGAAGCAACTTTGTTTGACCGTTTCACCTTTAAAAAGTTGACAGGGCCTTTGGCGTTTACGGAAAAAAGTGTCGACTCAAAAGGCATGACGGCCGAATTCGGAAACGGCCCGGCGAACCTTCAAGTCAATACGCAGCAAAAAGTGGCTCGCATCAAGGCCTCCGGTGAGGCGCATTATCAGGAAGCGTTGTATTCGGGCGACTTACCTTGGCAAGTGGAGATTGCGATTCCATTTGAGGATGGCAAATTTCCGAACGTTAATGCGCGTTTGGACTTGAGTACGATGAAAAGTGCTTTGCCGGCGCCGTTCAGTGAAGTGGCGCTGGCTGATGGAGGTCAGCGACCTAAAACTTTGGAAGCGCAGTTGACCTTGCAGGATAAAAAACAACTGGCGATTTCCGCTTCGGTGGATTCTTTTCTGACACTGAAAGGCCTGTATTCGACGCAGGATTCGGTGTTGCAACGTTTAGCCATTGCCTTTAATGAATCGCCATTGGCTTTAAAGAAAGATGGATGGCGTGTGAACGGGCACTTTAATCGACTGGATGTGGCCGGCTGGCAGCAGGCCTGGCCAAAAATAAAACAAGCTTGGTTCCCGGAGGACGGTGGTGGGGAGAAGGTTTCAGGCGAAGTGAAAAATGAAACGACGCATTGGTTGCCGTCGGCGATACGGTTTAAAACCGTTGATGTCTCAGATTATCATTTGAAAGACGTCACCGTTAGTTGGGAGTCGGTGGCCGGTTCGCCTTACGTTCGATCACAAATTCATAATCAGAATATGGATATGGTGATTAATCAAACGGCTCCGAACGATTACAGCGTGGCACTGGATAAATTGAAGCTGAAGGTCGATGCCAAGGCACCCGAAGAAACACGTGTGGAAGCACCGTGCCCGAAATCGGAGATCAAGTCGCAAGAAAATACCAAGATTACGTTCCAAGGTAAAAACATTCAAATTAATGATCGTTATTTGGCCCGAGCCGATTTTGTACTGCTGGATAATGCCTCGGAAATGTTGGTCAATGACATCGTGGTGCAACCGACGCAATTGAAAGAACCCTTTAAAGGAACTTTCCGTTATGACAAAGCCGAAAACAAAAGTTTTCTCAAGGCGTCGATTGACAGTCGTAATGCGGAAGCATTGGTAGAATTTATCGGGGTGCGAAAAGGTTTCAAAGGGGATAAAGCCTGGATTGAAGCCAATTTGCAATGGCCGGGTAATTATCCGTGTTTTTCAAGAGCACGCTTAACGGGCGATCTGGCGTTTGAGTTTAAAGACGGTGTGATCAAAGATGCCGAACCAGGCCTGGCGAGAATTTTGGGGTTACTCAGTTTTGAGTCGTTGGCGCGGCGTTTAAAGCTGAATATCCAAGATGTGACCGATGCCGGATTGGCTTACGATGACATTAAAGGCAAGGGCACTTTTAATCAGGGTACGTTTGCGTTGCGTGAGTTGAATCTGAAAGCGCCCGCGGCCAAGGCACAAGTCACCGGTGAAATCGATTTGGTTAAAAACGAATTGGATTTGTCGGCTCGAATCACGCCTGCGGTCGGCAGCACCTTACCCGCGATTGCTGCTATCAGTGGAGTGGCGACGCCTTTAGCGGGTCTCGCGGCTTATGCCTTAATGAAAATTGTGCCAATTGTGAATGAAGACTTGGTGACTTATCGCTATGAAGTGACCGGTACCTTCCAGGATCCAAAGATCAAAGACAAAGGGCTTAACCTGGAACCGCTTAATTTAGAGCAACCGTCCAAAGGGAAAACCAACTCGATTTTGGACATGGAATAAATTTTTTTCAAAAAAGATGCAAAAAGCTATTGCAAAAAACTGGAGAGGCTATAGAATACGCATCTCTTTCACGGAGACGCCAAAACAACACTGTAAAGGGAGTTGAATTGAGCGGAAACGGGGAAGAAAAAAAAGCGTAAAAAAAGCTTGACGGAAATAAAATCAAGCGCCTATAATACGCGGCTTACCGAGACAGGGTGCGGCGCACTGAGTTGAGGAAAAGCAAGACCAAGAGTTCTTTAAAAATCAGGTAATTCAGAGATAATTTATGTGGAAGTTGCTTAGGTAAGTGGCTGTCCAAAAATAAATATCTCGACAACTATGTATATGGTTAATCACATTTATGTGAAACATGTACCTGTTAATTTCGAGTGTTTAATTCGTGCAGACAAGCACACAAAAAAATCGAGTAAAAAGATTAAACTGAAGAGTTTGATCCTGGCTCAGAATGAACGCTGGCGGCAGGCCTAACACATGCAAGTCGAACGGAAACGACAAGAACAAACTCTTCGGAGGGCGATCTTGGGCGTCGAGTGGCGGACGGGTGAGTAACGCGTGGGAATCTACCCTTTAGTTGGGGACAACATATGGAAACGTATGCTAATACCGAATATGCTCTACGGAGTAAAGGTGGCCTCTACTTGTAAGCTATCGCTAAAGGATGAGCCCGCGTTAGATTAGCTAGTTGGTGGGGTAAAGGCCTACCAAGGCGACGATCTATAGCTGGTTTGAGAGGATGATCAGCCACACTGGGACTGAGACACGGCCCAGACTCCTACGGGAGGCAGCAGTGGGGAATATTGCACAATGAGGGAAACCTTGATGCAGCCATGCCGCGTGTGTGAAGAAGGCCCGAGGGTTGTAAAGCACTTTCAATTGTGAGGAAAGGTTAGTCGCTAATATCGGCTAGCTGTGACGTTAACTTTAGAAGAAGCACCGGCTAACTCTGTGCCAGCAGCCGCGGTAATACAGAGGGTGCAAGCGTTATTCGGAATTACTGGGCGTAAAGCGCGCGTAGGCGGACTGTTAAGTCGGTTGTGAAAGCCCTGGGCTCAACCTAGGAATTGCATCCGATACTGGCAATCTAGAGTTTAGGAGAGGGAAGTGGAATTCCTGGTGTAGCAGTGAAATGCGTAGATATCAGGAGGAACATCAGTGGCGAAGGCGACTTCCTGGCCTAAAACTGACGCTGAGGTGCGAAAGCGTGGGTAGCGAACGGGATTAGATACCCCGGTAGTCCACGCCGTAAACGATGTCAACTAGCTGTTGGCCTTATTAAAAAGGTTAGTAGCGTAGCTAACGCGCTAAGTTGACCGCCTGGGGAGTACGGTCGCAAGATTAAAACTCAAAGGAATTGACGGGGGCCCGCACAAGCGGTGGAGCATGTGGTTTAATTCGATGCAACGCGAAGAACCTTACCATCCCTTGACATCCTGCGAACTTTCTAGAGATAGATTGGTGCCTTCGGGAACGCAGTGACAGGTGCTGCATGGCTGTCGTCAGCTCGTGTCGTGAGATGTTGGGTTAAGTCCCGCAACGAGCGCAACCCTTATCTTTAGTTGCTACCATTTAGTTGAGAACTCTAAAGAGACTGCCGGTGATAAACCGGAGGAAGGCGGGGACGACGTCAAGTCATCATGGCCCTTATGGGATGGGCTACACACGTGCTACAATGGGGGGTACAAAGAGCAGCTAGCTGGCGACAGTGCGCGAATCTCATAAAACCTCTCGTAGTCCGGATCGGAGTCTGCAACTCGACTCCGTGAAGTCGGAATCGCTAGTAATCGTGAATCAGAATGTCACGGTGAATACGTTCCCGGGCCTTGTACACACCGCCCGTCACACCATGGGAGTGGGTTGCAAAAGAAGTGGGTAGTCTAACCTTCGGGAGGGCGCTCACCACTTTGTGATTCATGACTGGGGTGAAGTCGTAACAAGGTAGCCCTAGCGGAAGCTGGGGCTGGATCACCTCCTTTAAGACAAAGACGGCCGCGAGCCTAAGTTAGCTTTCACATAAATTGTCTCTGAATTACTGAGAAAAACGAGAACGACCTGGGTCTGTAGCTCAGTTGGTTAGAGCGCACCCCTGATAAGGGTGAGGTCGGTGGTTCAAATCCACCCAGACCCACCAATGAATGGGGCTATAGCTCAGCTGGGAGAGCGCCTGCCTTGCACGCAGGAGGTCTGCGGTTCGATCCCGCATAGCTCCACCACTACACCTGTGAATAGGTTCTGCTTTAACTAAAAGACAAAGCAGAGGTTATTCACAGTCGTATTGGTGACAATAGACTGAAAAGTAGACCTTTAACAATTAGGAAAAATCTCTAAGTGACTGTCGAGCGTCATGTTTGGTTTAACAATATTGAAAAGTTAAATTGAAAGGACGCACGACAGTGTAGTTAGAAACATACAGAATACCGACATATTCTGTATGACCGGCATTCAAGCAACTCCAACAGCTTGAATGCCAAGGTAACAATGTATCTTAAAGAGTTCAAACACACGCAAGTGTGATGATACAAACTCAAGCGAGAACATGTCAGCGTAAAACTTTAGTCATTGCAGCGAAATAGGCTTTGATTGAGACATGGTTTTTTATGTATTTAAAAGATGATGGATCAACACAAAAGGTCAAGGTTATTTTTGAGTTGTATAGTTAAGTGACTAAGCGTACACGGTGGATGCCTAGGCGGTAGAAGGCGACGAAGGACGTAGTAACTTGCGATAAGCCACGGGGAGTTAGTAAACAAGCTTTGATCCGTGGATTTCCGAATGGGAAAACCCATCCTTTATGGATATCCCCTTGTGGGAGGCTAACCCGGAGAACTGAAACATCTAAGTACCCGGAGGAAAAGAAATCAACCGAGATTCCCCAAGTAGCGGCGAGCGAACGGGGACCAGCCCTAAAGCATTTATTAAGATAGCAGAACAGTCTGGAAAGTCTGACGATACAAGGTGATAGTCCTGTATGCGAAATCTTATTAAGTGTTATTCGAGTAGGACGGAACACGTGAAATTCTGTCTGAACATGGGGGGACCACCCTCCAAGGCTAAATACTCTCTACCGACCGATAGTGAACCAGTACCGTGAGGGAAAGGCGAAAAGAACCCCTGGAGGGGAGTGAAATAGAACCTGAAACCGTGTACGTACAAGCAGTAGGAGCCCTTCGGGGTGACTGCGTACCTTTTGTATAATGGGTCAGCGACTTACGTTATGTTGCGAGGTTAACTGAATAAGGGAGCCGAAGGGAAACCGAGTCTTAAATGGGCGACTAGTAGCATGGCGTAGACCCGAAACCGGGCGATCTATCCATGGCCAGGTTGAAGGTGCCGTAACAGGTACTGGAGGACCGAACCCACGTATGTTGAAAAATGCGGGGATGAGCTGTGGATCGGAGTGAAAGGCTAATCAAGCCCGGAGATAGCTGGTTCTCCTCGAAATCTATTTAGGTAGAGCCTCATGTCTCACTGCTGGGGGTAGAGCACTGTTATGGTCTAGCGGGCCGTCAAGGCTTAGCAGCCCATTGCAAACTCCGAATACCAGCAAGTGCAATCATGGGAGACAGACTGCGGGTGCTAACGTCCGTAGTCAAGAGGGAAACAACCCAGACCACCAGCTAAGGTCCCTAAACACTACTCAGTGGGAAAGGATGTGGGAAGGCTTAGACAGTCAGGAGGTTGGCTTAGAAGCAGCCACCCTTTAAAGAAAGCGTAATAGCTCACTGATCGAGTCGGCCTGCGCCGAAGATTTAACGGGGCTAAGTAGTGTACCGAAGCTGTGGATGCCATTTATGGCATGGTAGAGGAGCGTCGTGTAAGCCTGCGAAGGGATGTTGTAAAGCATCCTGGAGGTATCACGAGTGCGAATGCTGACATGAGTAGCGATAAAGGGAGTGAAAAGCTCCCTCGCCGAAAGACCAAGGTTTCCTACGCAACGTTAATCGACGTAGGGTTAGTCGACCCCTAAGACGAGGCCGAGAGGCGTAGTCGATGGGAAGCAGGTTAATATTCCTGCACTTTTTATAACTGCGATGGAGGGACGGAGAAGGCTAAACTAGCTTGCTGATGGTTGCAAGTTTAAGGTAGTAGGCAGAGATCTTAGGCAAATCCGGGATCTTAATGCTGAGAACTGATGACGAGTCCTCTTTTGGACGAAGTAGTTGATGCCATGCTTCCAAGAAAAGCTTCTAAGCTTCAGGTTATAAAGAATCGTACCCCAAACCAACACAGGTGGTCAGGATGAGAATTCCAAGGCGCTTGAGAGAACTCGGGTGAAGGAACTAGGCAAAATAACACCGTAACTTCGGGAGAAGGTGTGCCCCTGCCGGTGATGAGACTTGCTCTCTAAGCTAGTGGGGGTTGCAGAGACCAGGTGGCTGCAACTGTTTACTAAAAACATAGCACTGTGCAAAATCGAAAGATGACGTATACGGTGTGACGCCTGCCCGGTGCCGGAAGGTTAATTGATGGGGTTAGCTTAGGCGAAGCTCTTGATCGAAGCCCCGGTAAACGGCGGCCGTAACTATAACGGTCCTAAGGTAGCGAAATTCCTTGTCGGGTAAGTTCCGACCTGCACGAATGGCGTAATGATGGCCACACTGTCTCCACCCGAGACTCAGCGAAATTGAACTCGCAGTTAAGATGCTGCGTACCCGCGGCTAGACGGAAAGACCCCGTGAACCTTTACTACAGCTTTGCACTGGACTTTGATACTATCTGTGTAGGATAGGTGGGAGGCTTTGAAGCAGTGACGCCAGTCATTGTGGAGCCATCCTTGAAATACCACCCTGATATTATTGAGGTTCTAACCTAGGGCAGTGAATCCTGCTCAGGGACAGTGTATGGTGGGTAGTTTGACTGGGGCGGTCTCCTCCCAAAGTGTAACGGAGGAGCGCGAAGGTACCCTCAGCACGGTCGGACATCGTGCAATGAGCGCAAGAGTAAAAGGGTGCTTGACTGCGAGACAGACACGTCGAGCAGGTGCGAAAGCAGGTTCTAGTGATCCGGTGGTTCTGTGTGGAAGGGCCATCGCTCAACGGATAAAAGGTACTCCGGGGATAACAGGCTGATACCGCCCAAGAGTTCATATCGACGGCGGTGTTTGGCACCTCGATGTCGGCTCATCACATCCTGGGGCTGAAGTCGGTCCCAAGGGTATGGCTGTTCGCCATTTAAAGTGGTACGCGAGCTGGGTTTAGAACGTCGTGAGACAGTTCGGTCCCTATCTGCCGTGGGCGTTGGAGAATTGAGAGGGGCTGCTCCTAGTACGAGAGGACCGGAGTGGACGAACCTCTGGTGTTCCGGTTGTCACGCCAGTGGCACTGCCGGGTAGCTATGTTCGGAAAGGATAACCGCTGAAAGCATCTAAGTGGGAAACCTGCCTCGAGATAAGTTCTCCCTAGACTTTAAGTCTTCTTAAGGGCCGTTAAAGACTATGACGTTGATAGGCTGGGTGTGGAAGTTCAGTAATGGATGAAGCTAACCAGTACTAATTACCCGTGAGGCTTAACTATACAACTCAAAAGTAACTTTTGAGCAATGACTCGAAGTATGACGTGAAGACGTGTTCGAGCTTGATTTAGTATTAAGAACGCTTTAAGCGCATTGTGACATCATGTGAGATAGCATGAGATAAGCTGACTAGAAAAGCTTAAGAGATTTTTCCGAATTCAGTGGGTTGTCTGTTTAACAGACAGCTTACATAACCAAATTGCTTGGGGACCATAGCGAGATGGAACCACCTGATTCCATTCCGAACTCAGTAGTGAAACGTCTTAGCGCCGATGGTAGTGTGGGAGGTCCCATGTGAGAGTAGGTCATCCCCAAGCTTATATTCCTAAAAACCCGTCTTTATGATGGGTTTTTTTTTTGCCTGGGATTTATATCTTAACGGCTTATATTGTCTTCTTCGCCTTCTTCTTCCGCTCGTGTTTTGGGTTCTTGGTTCTTCCTTCCGCTTTTTAGATCCCACGTGTCCATTCGCTTTTTTTTAAGCTCTTCTGTGGTGAGGTCGTTCTTTACGATACTTGTTTGCCTACTGATGAAGGCTGATGGAGGGCTTCTAATCTGGCCTGGCGGGAGTTTAGGACATATTGAGGTAAAAAACGATGTCTGGTAGGACTATATAAGGGGAAATGCACGTTAAGAAGATATAAAAAAACCGCCAGGCCTGGCGGTTTTGATCACAATTAAGCGTTCTTTTGAAACGCGCTTATAGCGTATTCCATTTGTTTTTGCGATTTGGCATGCGGAAGAAGCGGCCTAACAGTAAGCCGAGTAACAATACCCCGCCACCGGTCAGGAACCATTGACGTTGAACCACGTCTTCCGCCTGATCGATTTGCTCTTTCATAATGGCGTTTTCATTGTTCAGGCGTTCGATTTCTTGCACCATCCGTTGATTTTCTTCATTGAGCTTAATGGATTGCCCCGAAATCGCTTCAATCTCTTCCAGTTGCTTATTGAGCTCGAAGTTTTGCTGCTTGACTTCTTTTAGCTCGTTATCGGTATCACTGAAACGGTTTTGAAGGGTTTCTTTTTCCAAGTTCAATTGATTCAATTGCTTTTCAATGCGAGCAATTTTTTTCTCTTTCTCTTGAAGCTGCATTTTGGCGATCGGTTGGCTTTGCAGTACGATTGACGGCATCCAGCCTTCGGTTTCTTTACCGTTATGCTTGTACAGCAGTTTGGCCCAGCCGTCTTCGTTGACTTCCAAAATTGTCACAGCAGCGCCGGAGCGTACCATTCTCAGAATTTTGTACTTGTAGCCCGGCTGACTGCGAAGCGGAATTTCAACGGAATCCGTGACATAGTGGGTATAGCCGGTTTGTAATTCTGCTTGCGCACCGCCTGTATAAAGCAATGCAGCGGACAGGCCGGCTGCAATGAGAAGAGGGCGCATTTTGGAATTAGATTTGGCTGATTTTTGCATATTGATCCTTTAAGTTTTTCAATGCTATTTCAGTATCTTGCAGTTTTTGTTTCTCTTTTTCAACTACGGCGGCCGGTGCCTTGGAAACGAAACTTTCGTTGGACAGTTTGCCGTTGAAGCGTTTGACTTCACCTTCCAGACGAGAAATTTCTTTATCGAGACGGGCCATTTCAGCGTCTTTATCGATTAACCCGGCCATCGGAATTAGGATTTTCATTTCGCCGACCAGTGCAACCGCGGATTCGGGTGCTTCGTCTTCGTTATCCAGTAGGGTAATGTCTTCCAGTTTGGCTAGGGTTTGTAGGAAAACCTTGTTCCGGTTCAGCCAATTCTTATCCTGGTCGGATAGGTTGCTGAGTAGAATGGATAATTTTTTGCCCGGTGCGATGTCCATTTCAGAACGGATTTTTCGAACGCCCATGATGACGTGCTTGACCCACTCCAATTCTTTTTCGGACAGTTCGTCTTCCAAAGCTTCATTGCTGGTCGGGTAGGGCTGCAACATGATGGTGTCGCCTTCTTTACCTGCTAAAGGCGCGACCGTCTGCCAAGCTTCCTCGGTAATGTAAGGCGTGATCGGGTGCAGTAATCTTAGAATGGTTTCCAGAACACGCACCAGCGTCCGGCGTGTACCGCGTTTTTGAGCGTCGGTTGCGGAGTCGGAATTGATGATTGGCTTTGAAAGTTCCAGGTACCAGTCACAATATTCATTCCAGGTGAATTCATAGAGGGTGCTGGCCGCTAAGTCGAAACGATATTGCGTGAAGTTTTTCGCCACGTCGGCTTCCACTTTTTGCAGCTTGGACACGATCCATTTATCGGCCAACGACAGTTCGATTTCCTGAGTGTCGTCCAAGCCGGTATCTTGTCCTTCGGTGTTCATCAGAACGTAACGGGTTGCATTCCAAAGCTTATTGCAGAAATTGCGATAGCCCTCGCAGCGATTCAAATCGAAACGGATGTCGCGGCCGGTGGAGGCGAGCGATGCAAACGTAAAGCGCAATGCATCGGTCCCGTAAGATTCGATGCCGTCGGCAAATTGTTTTCGTGTGGCTTTTTCGATTTTAGCGGCTTTTTCCGGCTGCATCATGCCGGTAGTGCGTTTGGCGACCAAACTTTCCAGGTCGATGCCATCAATGAGGTCGATTGGATCCAGAACATTGCCTTTGGATTTCGACATTTTTTGGCCTTCGCCGTCGCGAACCAAGCCGTGCACGTAAACCTGTTTGAACGGTACCTGACCGGTGAATTTCAATGTCATCATAATCATCCGAGCGACCCAGAAGAAAATGATGTCGAATCCGGTGACCAGAACCGATGTCGGGTGGAACTTTTCCAGTTCCGGTGTTTTGGCCGGCCATCCCAGCGTGGAGAAAGTCCACAGGGCCGAGCTGAACCAAGTGTCCAGTACGTCATCATCCTGGTGCAATGTTGTGTCGTCCGCGATTTGGTATTTTTCGCGGGCTTCTTGTTCGCTGCGTGCCACATACACTTGACCGTTGTCGTCATACCAGGCTGGGATACGGTGGCCCCACCAGATTTGGCGTGAAATACACCAATCCTGTAAGTTGTTCATCCACTCGAAATAGGTGTTTTCCCAGTTCTTTGGAACGAATTCGATATCGCCGTTTTTCACGGCATCAATAGCGGGTTTGGCCAGTTCCTGCACCGCCACATACCATTGGTCGGTCAGGAATGGCTCGATGACAGCGTGGGAGCGGTCACCACGCGGCACCATCAATTTATGCGGCTCGATTTTTTCCATTAGTCCCGCCGCTTCCAGGTCGGCGACGACCTGTTTACGGGCATCATAGCGGTCCAGGCCTTGGTATTTCTCCGGGACTTCGTCATTCATGGCGGCATCGACCGTCATGACATTCAGCATCGGCAGGTTATGACGTTTACCCATTTCGTAGTCATTGAAATCATGGGCCGGGGTGATTTTGACACAACCGGTTCCGAATTCCATCTCGACGTAATCGTCAGCGATAATCGGAATTTCGCGGCCGACCAACGGAAGGGTAATGGTTTTACCGATGAGAGCCTGATAGCGTTCGTCGTCCGGGTGCACCGCGACGGCTTGGTCACCGAACATGGTTTCCGGGCGTGTGGTGGCAACAACCAAATGTCCGGAGCCGTCAGTCAATGGGTAACGCATGTGCCACAGGCTGCCCATTTCTTCTTCGGAAAGCACTTCCAAATCGGAGACGGCGGTGTGCAGAACCGGGTCCCAGTTGACCAGGCGTTTGCCGCGGTAAATCAATCCTTCATTGTATAACTGAACAAAGACTTCCTTGACGGCGCCGGATAGCCCGTCGTCCATGGTAAAGCGCTCACGGCTCCAATCGGGCGAGGCGCCGAGACGACGCAATTGTTGAGTGATGGTGCCGCCGGATTCCGCTTTCCATTCCCAGATTTTTTGGGTGAAGGCATCACGTCCCAAATCGTGTCGGCTCAAACCTTGTGCGGCCAGTTGGCGCTCGACCACCATTTGCGTGGCGATACCGGCGTGGTCTGTGCCGGGTTGCCAAAGCGTTTCGTCACCTTTCATGCGGTGGTAACGAATCAAGGTGTCCATGATGGTGTCTTGAAAAGCATGTCCCATGTGCAGGCTGCCGGTGACATTCGGCGGTGGAATCATAATGCTGTAGTTGTCGCCGGATGTACTGGTTTGTGGTTTGAAGTAGCCACTCTTTTCCCACGTTTGATACCACTTTGTTTCAATTGATTTAGGGTCGAAATGCTTTTCCATGTTTGGTTTGTGTCTTCTCGGTCTTTAATCGGGTTTACGAAGAGGTCGGTCCATCCAATTCCGGGACGGAATGTTGGGGGAATCGCCTCGCGATTTAAATTATGAAATTCTTGGGATTATAGCAAATCAAAAGGGGCTTTTATGAGAGAAAAAGCGATTTGAATGGAGATGTGGCGTTTGGTGGGGCGGCCCAATGGGTCGAACCGGTTTTGTCGTGAAGGCTTGGTCATTTAATGCATGGAATCCGTTAAAATGACCAGGCCTGGTGATTTTGAGGATTAGCCCAGCAAGGTGAGGACGTTGCTGTAATTTTGATTGCTTTGCGCCTGCATGGCTACACCGGCATCGGTCAGTACCTGTTGCCGGTTCTGCTCTGTGTAAACGCGCGCCATGTCCGCATCGCTGATTTGGCTACGTGACGCCATCGCATTGAGGTTTTGGTTAGCCATGGTATCGGCGGCGGCCGTCAAACCGTTTTGTTGCGCGCCGAATTGGGCCTGACTCTGAGAGGTCAATCCTAGGGCTTCATCCAGCAGTGCTTGGGTGGCGGCCGCTTGATCCGGCGAGGTCAGGTTGGAACCGGTTAAGCCAAGCGCATCAATAGTCAGGTTGGGTAAATTAATGGTTGAGCTGCTGGTGTCCAGAGCGATGTCCACGGTTGATGTGTCGGCGTTGAGCAGGTTGATGCCGTTAAAGGTGGTGGACTCTGCGATTTGGTTCAGTCCTTCCAATCCTTGTTGGTAGGCTTGATTCAGCATGTCGCGTTGGCTGGCCGAGTAGGTGCCGTTTTGGGCCTGTACACTCAAGTCGTTTAAATATTGCAGTTGTTGGGTCATCGTTTGGCTGGCGGCATCGGCGGTTTGAATGAGGTTGATGCCGGTGTTGGCATTTTTAATCGCCATGTCCTGACCTTGAATTTGCGACGTAAAAGCCGACACAATCGCCTGGCCCGCGGCATCATCGCCACTGTTGTTGATTCGAGAACCGGACGCAGCGCTTTGGTCAACCGACGTCATGCGGTTATCCAAATATTGGGAATAATAATCGGTGGAATTTAATGAATCGATGGCCATGATATGCTCCTTACGATAACGGATGAGTAAGGTTTCCGGTTTTAAGGCTTGCTATTCGCTTAATCTATTCTTTATTATACGCTTTTTTATATTGTTTGAAAGTGATGCTTACGTCATGTCATGTTGCCCTGCTAATTTTTGCCAGTTTCAATTTCCGGATGGTCCGCCGTTAACCGATAATCCGGTGACCAATTTAAATGCCCGTTATCTGTTTTTGCCGTATGGCACCCTGTTGCAGGAAGGAGAGGTGGTTCGAATTTGGATGGAGTCGGGGCAAACGCAAACCGTGTTGCTGGAAGCCAAAGTGCCGCTCGCGATTAAACCGTCGGGTGTAACGGGCCAGGAACACGGTGTGTTTTTGCCTTGGCAGTTGATTGCTTTGGACTCGGGGATGGAAGAGGAAGACATTCGGAAATGGTATTTTCATCCGCTCCATAATCCGGAAACCCAGGCAGTGGTGTTGAAGTTCAAGCATCCGCTCAACACGAAGCCGACGTTGAAAATGCGCTTGATGCAATGGCTATATAAGCTGCGGACCCTTTAATTTTAGAGTTATTTTAGACATAAAAAAACCGCCTTTCGGCGGTTTTTTGTTTTCGAGGGTGTGAGGCTTACTTTGTAAACTCTGGGTAAGCTTCCATTCCACATTCAGATTGGTCTGCACCTTCGAATTCATCTTCTTCAGAGATTCGAATGCCCATAACCGCTTTGATGATACCCCACACGATCAAGCTCGCGATGAAGACCCAAGCGAAGATGGCCGCAATACCGATCAACTGAGCGACCAAGCTTGCATCCGGGTTGGTGAAAGTAACCGCAATCAAACCAAAGATACCCACCACGCCGTGCACAGAGATAGCCCCGACTGGATCGTCGATCTTGAACTTCGTGTCCAGGATGATGATGGAGAAGACCACGATGATGCCGGCTACGACACCAATCAGCGTTGCGGACAAAGCGGTTGGCGTTAGAGGTTCAGCGGTAATTGCGACCAAGCCAGCCAAAGCGCCGTTCAACATCATGGTCAAATCCGCTTTACCGAACTTGATCTTAGACATCAATAGGGCACCTACAACACCACCAGCGGCCGCCAATAGCGTGTTCACAAAAATCATCGCAACGGCGTTGGCTTCTTCAACGTTCGAGATTTTAAGCTCTGAACCACCGTTAAATCCGAACCAACCCAACCATAGGATGAAGGTACCCAAGGTTGCTAGCGGTAAGTTCGCACCTGGAATCGCACGGGATTCGCCGTTTGGTCCGTATTTACCTTTACGGGCACCCAGTAGAAGAACACCTGCAAGCGCCGCAGCGGCACCCGCCATGTGAACGATACCGGAACCAGCGAAGTCTAGGAAACCAAGACCGTCTAGGAAACCGCCGCCCCATTTCCAGTAACCTTCAACCGGATAGATCACGCCTGTGAAGATGATGGCGAAAACGAAGAAAGACATCAGCTTCATACGTTCCGCCACCGCACCGGAGACAACCGACATGGCCGTTGCAACGAATACGACTTGGAAGAAGAAGTCAGACATGTTTGAGTAATAAGGTGCATCATCGCCACCTGCAACAACCGCTGCAGTTGCGTTATCACCACCGATGAAGAAGCTTAGACCAGGAACGATCGAGCTGATGGCATCGCCGTACATGATGTTGTAACCAACAAACATATACATAATACAGGCGATGGCAAATAGCCCGACGTTCTTAGCTAAGATTTCCGTTGTGTTTTTGGTTCTGACCAGGCCTGCCTCCAGCATGGCAAAACCAGCGGCCATCCACATGACCAAAGCGCCAGACATTAGAAAATAAAACGTATCCAATGCATAGCCGAGTTCTAATACTTGTTCCATAACATGAGTTCCTTACCGTTAAATATCAAGACTTGTAAAGGGTGGCCGTTGTTGCTTAAAGGGCCACTTCACCTTTTTCTTCGGTTCTGATACGGACAGCTTGTTCAATCGGGCTGACAAAAATCTTGCCGTCACCGATTTTGCCTGTTCTCGCAGCATTTCCGATGGCTTCGATTACGCTCTCCACTTTCTCCTCCGGTACCGCAATTTCAATGCGCACTTTTGGTAGGAATTCGATCGCGTATTCAGCGCCACGATAAATCTCTGTGTGGCCTTTTTGACGGCCGAAACCTTTCGCTTCCGTGACGGTCATGCCATGCACATCGATTTCGTGCAAGGATTCACGAACATCATCAAGCTTAAAAGGTTTGATAATTGCGACTACAAGTTTCATACTAACCTCTGTATTTTGTTATTAAAAAATGTTCAAACGGTCTATAGCTTCGGTTATGCCACTTTTGAATTATTTTTTTAAAACATGAAGTTACGTCATTTTTTGCGTTTTTTTTGAAAAATAAAAATTTTTTTGTGGTGCTCTGTTGAAACAAGTTGGTGCAATCGGAAAAACACTGGCAAGATTTCCGAAGATTATCGTGGCCTTATTGGCACAAATGGTGGCGTTGGCCGTGTTAGCCGGGATTGTCTGGTGGTTGCCCTGGGTGGTTTCGCCGCCTTACCCTTTATGGGCTTTAGTGATTGCGCAAGGCGTGCTGGCCGCCTTTTTAAGCTGCCGGATGGGCTTGCCTTGCTGGTGGCGCATCATTCAATTCAGCTTACCCGTCGGCTTGTATCTCGGCGTGCATTACGCGATTAATCCCGTCTGGGCACTGGGGATATTCCTGGTGTTGTGGTTGGTGTTTTTTAATGCCATCAAAGAACGGGTGCCACTGTATTTGACCAATGCCACCACGCGGAATGCACTGAAACGGTTAATCAAACGTCGCAAATCGGTGCGCTTTTTGGATTTGGGTTGTGGCCTTGGCGGAAATGTGGTGTTTATGGCGCAGCAAGTCAATGTCGAACGTTCCGATGGCGTGGAAACTGCGCCGATTCCGTACCTGATCGCCAAGCTCTATTCGTTGCTGCGAGGCGGAGATGTTTTTGCCATGGATCTTTGGAAGACCCAGCTGGATTATTACGATGTGGTCTATGCGTTTTTATCCCCGGAGCCGATGCCGAAGCTGTGGGAAAAGATCCGTGAGGAAATGCGCGAGGATGCCGTATTCGTATCCAACAGTTTTGCCGTGCCGGATGTCGAACCCAGTGAGGTTTGGTCGTTGTCGGACCGGCGTGAAACCCAGCTATATGTCTATTATTTGAGCGATTTTAAAACACGTCCACAAGGCTTCGCAGATGAGGCCGAATCGTGATTTCGGCCAGGCCTGGTCGGAATGGAATGTGGTATTAAGGAAGAAAAAGAGAAAAACATGAGTCACGAAATCAGTCTGGAACAAGTGCAATCCTGGAGTTTGTTTGTGGAGCGGGAAACCAGTCGCTTTCCCGAGTTATTGGCGGAAACTCATTGGCAAACGGCTTATGCGCCAGGTGAATTGATTCAGCGCATTCGTGCAGACCTGGTGGCGTCCGACAGTTTGGCGAAGCTGAATCAGCGTCTCAGATACCACCGTCGGGCGGAAATGGTGCGCATCGCCATTCGTGATTTGAAAGGCCTGGCCGAGGTGGAAGAAACCCTGCAGGATTTGTCCGATTTGGCGGACGCATTGGTTTCAGGCGCGTTGGATTGGCACTATCACGTTTTAACTCAGCGTTACGGCACACCTATAGGCCAGGAAAGCGGCGAGCCGCAAAAACTGATTGTGCTGGGAATGGGAAAACTCGGCGGTCAGGAATTGAACTTCTCGTCGGACATCGACTTGATTTTCGTGTATCCGGAGAAAGGCCAGACCGAAGGCGCCGACCGCGGCATTCCCAACGACCAATTTTTTATTCGTTTGGGGCAGGCGCTCAATAAATCCTTAACGGAATTCAGCCCTGACGGCACTGTGTACCGTGTCGATATGCGCTTGCGCCCATTCGGGCAGAGCGGGCCTTTGGCGGTCAGTTTCGCGGAAATGGAAACCTATTACCAAGTGCATGGTCGTGCCTGGGAACGTTACGCACTGGTCAAAGCGCGCATCATCGCCGGAGATCATGAGAAGGGGCAGGAACTGTTCGAGATTTTGAGGCCATTCGTGTACCGCAAATACGTCGATTTTTCGGCGATTGAGGCCTTGCGTGACTTGAAAACCATGATTAACGTCGAGGTTCAGAAAAAGGACATGCACCGTAACATCAAATTGGGGCCGGGCGGCATTCGGGAAATCGAGTTTATTGTCCAGGCTTTTCAGCTGGTGCATGGCGGGCGGGAAAAACCCTTGCAAGGCCGTCGGTTGATGCCGATGCTCAGTGTGCTGATGGAGCGGCATTATATCGACGAAACGACGCAACAGCGGTTGCTGGAGGCCTATATCTTTTTGCGTCGGGCGGAAAATCGCTTGCAGGAGTGGAGCGATCAGCAGACCCATGACTTGCCGACGGAAGCACGTCAACAACAAGCGTTGGCCGAATCGATGGGCTTTGACGACTACACGGCTTTCAAAGCCGCCTTGGATGTGCATTTGGCGTTTGTGCAGTCTGAATTTGACCAGGTGTTTGCGGATGAGGCACAGGATGCGGTAACCGATAAAACGCTGAAAGAAGTCTGCCTGTCCGATGAGATTGTTTCGGCCGGGTTGCAGTCTCTGGCGTTGGAACAGCCGGACGAAGTGGCGGATAAAATCAATAAATTCATGGCTTCGCGGGCCTATACCCATGCCAGTGCCGAGGCCGTCGAGCGTTTCAAGGCAGTGTTACCGCTGGTGTTGACGGAGTTGAGTCAGGTCGATAACCAGACGCTGGCACTGGAGCGCTCCTTGAGTGTTTTGGCCAGTGTCATGAATCGCAGTGTGTATCTGGTGCTGCTGAAAGAAAACCTGCAAGCGATTAAACATTTACTGCAACTGTGCGCTTTGAGTGCTTGGATGGCCGAAGTGCTGGTCAAATATCCAGCCTTGTTGGACCAGTTGCTGGATGAAAGCATCCTGTATGAGCCGCTTGATTTGATTGGGTTGAAGCAGGAAGCGTCGGCGATTCTGGCGGAAACTTTCGACGACGATGAAGCCTTTATGAACCAGATTCGGCAGTGGAAGCACGCTCAGGTGTTCCGGGTGGCCGCTGCCGATATCACCGGGCATTTGCCTATCATGAAGGTAAGTGATTACCTGACGTGGATTGCCGAGGCGGTACTGGAGGCGACCACGGAATATGCCTGGCAGTTTATGCAAAAACGTAGTGGCTTGCCCGGCGGTTACGATCCGCAAGCCGGTATGCCATTTCTGATTATCGGTTACGGTAAATTGGGCGGGATCGAGCTGGGTTACGGTTCCGACTTGGATATCGTTTTCCTGTACGACGAACTGAATCCCTCGGCAATGAGTGATGGGCCTAAAGCACTGGAAAACAACCTTTATTTCATGCGGTTAACGCAGAAAGTGATTTCGCTGCTGACGACTTTTATGCCGACCGGAGTGTTGTATGAAGTGGATACCCGTTTGAGACCGAACGGTGCCAGTGGGATGATTGTGACCGATTTGGCCGCATTCGAAGCCTATGAAAAGAACAAAGCCTGGATTTGGGAGCACCAAGCCTTGGTGCGTACCCGTGCCATCGTCGGTTCCGAACAAGCGCAGACCCATTTCTATGACTTCAAAAAAGCGTTTATTACGCAACCTCGGTCGGTGGATGATTTGAAGGGAGAAGTGGTGTCGATGCGTCACAAGATGCGCGCCTCTTTGGATAAAACGTCGGCGGAACGTTTTGATTTGAAGCAGGGTGCCGGCGGGATTGTCGATATTGAATTCATGGTGCAATACTTGGTGCTCGGATTTGCGCATCAATATGAATCTTTAACCGATTGGTCGGATAACATTCGTTTGTTGGAAACGATTAAATCGGTTGGGTTGCTGGATGCCGAACGTGCCGATCAGCTTATTGATGCTTATCGGGTTTATCGCAACCGTTATCATCGTTTGGCATTACAGAATGAAAAGGCGCTGGTGTCGACAGAGGAGTTTATCGAGGAGAGAGAGGTGGTCAGTGCGGCCTGGCAAGCATTGATGGAGCCGAAGTAGTTCACGGTTACATTCATTTTGTTTGGATACAAAAAAGCCCCGCTTAAAAAGACGGGGCTTTTTTATGATTGAAATGACCAGGCCTGGTCATTTTTCGCTTGAAGCTTAGGCTGGTTGAGAGCCCATTTTGGTGGCTTCGTACTGTTCGATGCCGTCTAAAATCTCTTTGCGCGCCGCTTCAACGTCGCCCCAGCCGTCGACTTTGACCCATTTACCTGGTTCGATGTCTTTATAGTGGCTGAAGAACAGTTCGACTTGCTCTTTCAAAAGAGGAATGTCTTCGACTTTTTCCACGTCCTTGTAGATTGGCGTCAGTTTATCGACCGGTACGGCGATGACTTTTGCATCTTCACCGCCATCGTCGGTCATGTGGAAGATGCCGATCGGACGACAGCGAATAACGGAACCGATCATCAATGGATGTGGCGTTACCACCAAAACATCAACCGGATCGCCATCATTCGACAAGGTGTCGTTGATATAGCCGTAGTTGGCTGGATATTGCATGGTGGCACCTTGCAAACGGTCCACCCAAACCAAATCGGTTTCTTTATCGACTTCGTATTTGATTGGTGGCGCAAACGCCGGAATCTCGATGATAACGTTAATGTCGTTAGGAGCGTCTTTTCCGGCTGGAACAGCTGAATAACCCATGATATTTCCCTTCTTAATGCGGTGAGAGTTTTGTCTGTGTAGCCATTTTGCTCAAAACTCTCTGGTAAAAATAGTGGTTAGAGACTAAAACACCCGCCGGAAGCGGGTGTTCATCAAACATTACAGAAACTGTAAGCTTATTTAGTGTGGTATGCAACCACTTTGGCCACTTCGTTCTTGGAGCCCAAGACCACTGGAACACGGTCGTGGATGCCTTCCGGCTGAACGTCCATGATGTCCATGCGGCCCGTTGAGGAAGCGCCACCGGCTTGCTCGACGATCATCGACATAGGGTTGCCTTCGTACATCAAACGCAGTTTACCGGCTTTGGATGGATCGCGGTTGTCGTAAGGGTACATGAAGATACCGCCACGAACCAAGATACGGTGAACTTCCGCTACCATGGACGCAACCCAACGCATGTTGTAACGTTTCGCCAGAGGACCTTCTTCGCCCAGCAAGCAGTCGTCGATGTATTGCTTCATTTCCGGTTCCCAGAAACGTTGGTTCGACATGTTGATGGCGAATTCAGACGTGTCGGCTGGAATTTGAATACCTTCTTTGGTCAGAACGAATTCACCGACCGTTTGGTCTAGCGTGAAGAAGTTGACGCCTTTACCAGTGGTCAGTACCAAAATGGCGGATGGTCCGTAAAGAACGTAACCGGCCGCGACTTGCTTGCGTCCATTCTGCAAGAAGATGGACTGGTCGTCCGCAGCGCGGTCGTCTTCCGGCGCTTCAAGCACGGAGAAGATGGTACCGACAGACAGGTTGACGTCGATGTTTGAAGACCCGTCTAATGGATCGAATGTGACCAAGTATTTGCCTGGCGTGGTGCTGGCAACCGTGTAGTCTTCTTCTTCGGAACCGATGGCTTTTACATATGGGTTGTCGATCAGAATGTCTTTCAACAGGTCGTTGGAGATGACGTCCAGTTTCTTTTGGGTTTCACCTTGAACGTTTTCGTCTTCGGTGGCGCCCAGAATACCGGCTAATTCACCTTGCGCCAGTTTGTATGCGATGTCCTTACAAGCGATCATGATGTGATCGATGACCAATTCCAATTCCGCTGGAACACCGTCACGTGCTAATACTTGATCCAATCTTTTCATTGAGATTCTCTCTTTATAGTCGATAAAAAAACTGGCGTAAGCATAACAGGCAAGGGAGTAAATATCAAGCTGGGAAACGCAAAGCCCGCCGCGCTTAAGGTGATGGATTTGCTGATAAAGCCAGGGTGATAAAGCTGACACGACCAGGCCTGGGTGTTTTATAATATCGCACAGTCCATCCGGTTATTTGCACAGAGTGATGTGTGGTTGAGGATTCGTTCGGATGGATTCGCTCAATGACATTCAAAACAGACGGTATCAAATGGATTTAAAGCAACAAATGCTGGAAGCGCACCGGCAACTTGAAGGGTTTGAAATTCCCACCATTCCGGCCGAACTGCTGGAGTTGCAGTCCTTACTGCAAAAAACCGATTTTCCGGATTTCGGTGACGTGGCGGAAATCATCGGGCGCAATACCGTTTTGTCCGGCGAATTGATCAAAGTCGCCAATCAGGCGCAATTTCTTCCCAAAGATTCCGATCCGGTCAGCACCATTCGCGGTGCGATTGACTCCTTGGGCTTGTATCGACTCAAAAATCTGGTATTCAGTCTGGGCTTCAAAACGCAGGTTTCGGATATTATTTTCGATGATTTGATGGATCACAGCATTGATGTGGCCAATGTGGCCACCGAGCTGGGGCGATGGGTCAGTGATATTTCACCGGATGAAATCTATCTGGCCGGTGTGTTCCACAATGCCGGCGCGATTATCATGGAAATGAAATTTGGCAACTACCAGTCTACTTTTTACAATACGCTCACCAATTGTTACACCGGCTTGGTTCGAGAGCGCAAGATTTACCAGGCCCATCATGGGGTTTACGGTTTGCTGGTGGCGAAAAAGTGGCACCTGGATTCGGTGTTTGCGCAGGTGATGTTATTACACCACCAGCGCGACTTGAGTGTGATTAAAGACGACTATGTTCGAACCCTGGTAGCCCTGATTCAAGTGGCGAATGCGATTGTCAGCGAGGTCAGCTTCGGGAGTTTTTTGGGGACGGAAGTGAAGGACATGCTGCATAACGCCCAGGAAGAATTGCTGATTAAAGATGAAGTCATCGATGAAATTCGCATGGCGCTGATGAGTAACAGTTTGGTGTGATGTAAAAGGGGGGTGCCCCCGGTTTTAGGTTAAGGATTTTGAACGTCGTTTATGAAATTTATTATTAAGCTGTTTCCGGAGATCATGGTCAAAGGCCATGCGGTTAAGAAAAAAATGGTCAATCAGCTGCATTTCAACCTCCGGAATTTGCTGGGCCGAGGCATTGCCGAAGTCGAGACCAAGCGTTACTGGGATAAAATTGAAGTTTTCTGTCAACCGGATGAAGCGGATTTTGTGCGCCAGGTGTTATTGAACACGCCGGGTATTGAGCAGTTTCTGGAAGTTGAGCAGTTTTACACCACCAGCCTAGATGAGGTGGCGCAGTTGGTGGCGGATTTTGCCTTGCCGAAAATCGACGGTAAATCGTTTGTGGTGCGAGTAAAACGTACCGGAAACCATTCTTTTTCCTCATTTGATATGGAACGAACCATCGGTGCCTGCTTGTGTCGCCACGGTAACCCGGCCAAAGTGGATCTGCATCATCCGGATGTGAAAATCGAACTGGAGTATCACCAGGATCAATTGAATATTGTGAAACACCGTCGGCCAGGCCTGGGTGGATTTCCACTTGGTTCCCAAGGGGACGTTTTGTCCCTGATGTCCGGAGGGTTCGACTCCACTGTGGCGAGCTATTTGACCATCCGTCGTGGCTTGAAAACCCATTTCATCTTTTTCAATCTGGGCGGCGCGGCGCATGAAATCGGCGTCAAGCAAGTGGCCTTGTATCTGTGGGAAAAATTCAGTGCTTCGCATCGGGTGATGTTCGTCACCATTCCGTTTGAAAATGTGGTGGCGGAAATTTTCCGCAGTACACCGGAGCCGTATATGGGCGTGACACTGAAGCGTTTGATGATTATGGCCGCGGAAAAGGTGGCGGATGATATGGGCATTGATGCGCTGGTGACTGGGGAATCGGTCGCGCAGGTGTCGAGCCAAACCTTACGGAACCTGGCCTTGATTGACCAGGTGTCTGAAAAGTTGGTGCTGCGCCCTTTGGCAGTGATGAGTAAGCCGGATATTATGGCAATTGCCGACCAAATCGGTACACGTGAATTTGCCGAAAATATGCCGGAATATTGCGGTGTGATTTCGCAAAACCCGATTACGCACGGGTCTTTCAAACGTATGGCGGTGGAAGCGAAAAAATTCGATTACAGAGTGTTGGATCAAGCGGTGGCTTCGGCGGAAGCGATTCCGGTGGATTCGATTATTGAAAATGTCAACCAGGCTCAAGCGGTGGAAATCATCGATGACGTTGGGCCGGACGATGTCGTCATTGATATTCGCAAATCGGAAATGGCTAAGGCGCATCCGTTGTCGATGGAGGGCGTGTTGACAATCCCTTTCCATGAACTCAACCGAGCCTTTAAAAAACTGGATGCTTCCAAGCGCTACCTGCTGTATTGTCAGAAAGGGGTGATGAGTCAGTTGCATGCCCAGTATTTACGCGATGCGGGCTTTCAGAATGTGAAGGTCTATCGCCCGAAGTCCACCGGCTAGTCGAGCCGGCATTCAAATCAGTCGTTATCCGAGGGCCTGAAAAGTTCGACTTGGCTGGCGTCTTGAATGCCTTCATCATCATTATCCAGCAGTAAGCGTTTGTTTTGATCCAGCCGTTTCGATGCGTCGAGGAATATACGCATTTTTTGAATGCTGGTGACGTAGTTAACGGTCTCGTGGCCGATGACTTGCCGGGCAGTGGTTTCCACATTGTAAAACCATTTATAAGGGTTGAGCCCAAGTTCGCGGGTTTTCTGCTGTAACTGTAAGACCTTGCGCGGCCCCGCGTTATAAGCGGCCAGGGCAAAGTTTTCCTTTTCTTCCGGTGTATAGTCATTGCTTGAAAAATAGCGGTCTCGTAAAAATGCCAGATACTTCACACCGGCGTGGATGTTGGTTTCCAGGTCGGAAATGTTTGGCAGGTTAACGTTGCGGTCCCGTGCTGTGGATGGCTTGATTTGCATAATGCCGATGGCGCCGGCATGGCTTTTCTTCTTCGGCTGGAAGCGTGATTCTTGGTATGCCAGGGCGGCGATTAACTTCCAATCGAAGCCGTAAAATTCGGCATAGAGTTGAAAGTAATACTTCAAGCAATCCACTCGTTTCAGCAGATCATGAGTCAATGGCCGTTCAATCCAATAGGTGTCTTCGAAATATTTGCGGTAAACGGCGTTGCCTAAAAAACGCCCAGGCTTGGCGTAGGCTTGAATGAAGGCATTGAGTGAGGCCAATAATTTCGGATGGTTTTTTTGAACCGCCCAGGCGATATCGCTGTTGTGGTGGATGACGATGTTCGGATGCAATTCGATGTTGTCGAGAATCTTTTGCCAGATGTCCGCGATATGACTGTCGACCACAGTGTATTGGTAAATGTCTTCATTGAGCATTTCCAGTATGTCTTCGGCTTCGACCAGCGGATCAGCCTTGATGATTTCCATGGTCGGTAAGCCTAAAAAGCCGAGGGTCTGATTAATGCGCTCGAGGTGAATGATGTAACTGCTGTTGCGGACTACGATGACGCGTTTACCTGAGAAATCCAGCAAGCTGTTGATGGGAGGCGCCATCTTATTGGAGACCAGAATTTCTTTGACGTCTTCGATATACGGTAAGGTGAAATCAACCAAGGCCTTTCGCTCGGGGGTAATCGTGAGGCCGGAAGCCGCAATGTCGCCATACCCGGCCTGCAAACTGGGCAGTATCTTGTTGAAAGTGGTCGGAATAAAGGTCAAGTGGGTTTGATAGCGCTGACGCCTGGGGCCCCGGTTCAAATAAGCTTCATAAGCCATGAGCAGGTCGTATTCCACACCTCGAAAACCGCGTGGAGTGAGGAAAAAGTTGGTGCGGGTGTAGCTGACGAGGACTCGAATCAGTCGCCGTTCTCGCAATTCGGGCAAATCCCCGTGAAACGGCTTGAGGATGCGTTCCGAAATCGATATTTTGGGTAAGGGTACATTTTGATCCCCGAGTGATGAAATCGGTGCCAAGCCGAATGTCACTCCTAGGGCGGAAAACAGTAACGCGCGTTTCGATTTCTGTAGCAAACTCGTTATCTCAAATGGATCAGAAGGTTTGATTGTATTTTGGCGGGCGTATTAATCAAGTCATAATTAAGAAAAAACACGGTTTTCGGCTTCATTTCTTTAAGTTGTCATAATCTAGCGGTAGAATGAACCCAAACTGTGCGTTAAATTACGAGCAGCAGAAGCGGCACCCAATGATGGTACTTCGTCGTCTGTGGCACGATTAAATGCAACTGAAAATACGTTGAGAGATGGAAAAAGAATGAGACAGGTTAAGTACATTATTTTGGGTGCCGGCTCGTCCGGTTTGACGGCGTTAGGTCAGATTCGTCGTGAAACGGACGATTTTGTCATGATTAACGGCGGGCATTTCGGAACTACCTGCGCGCGGGTGGGCTGTATGCCTTCGAAGGCTCTGATTCATTGCGCGGAGCACTTTCATGCCCGCAAGCATTTCTACGATTTCGGTATCGATGGGGCCGATGGGTTGACCATTGATCAGCCGGCGGTGATGAAACGGGTTCGGGCGTTTCGGGACCGTTTCACCAAAGGTGTACAGTCCGGATCGACGGATACTTTGACCGAAGAACAGCTGATTAAAGGCTACGCCAAGTTTGTGGCGCCGAATGTTGTGGAAGTTAATGGCGAACGCATTCAAGGCGAACGTATTATCATCGCGACCGGTTCTCGGCCGGTGGTGCCGACTCCTTGGAAGACGGCGTTGGGTGATCGTTTGCTGACCAGCGATGAAATTTTTGAACTTGAGACTTTGCCGAAGCGCATTGCCGTCATCGGTTTGGGCGTGATTGGCCTGGAATTGGGCCAGGCGCTGTCGCGCATTGGAGTGGACGTGATTGGGTTTGAAATGACCAGCACCATTGCCGGACTTCGCTCGCCGAGTGTTTCGAAAGAAGCCGTTAAATTGATTTCCAAAGAATTTCCGATTTATCTGGGAGAAGCGGCGGAAATCGAAGCGACGGCATCGGGTGCGAAAATCACGGTTTCCTCCGGCACCTTTGAAGTGGACGCTGTACTGGCCTCGCTTGGACGCCGTCCGAATATCGACCAAATCGGTATTGAGCATTTAGGCGTCGAACTGGATGAGCGGGGGATGCCGCCGTTTAATCTGCAAACCATGCAAGTGGCCGACTTGCCGGTGTTTATCGCCGGAGACGTCAATGGCTTCCGTCCGATTCTGCATGAAGCCGGACACGAAGGTAAAATTGCGGTATTGAACGCCATGCAGTATCCGTCTATTCAGTCCTATAAGCGTAAAACCGCTTTAGGGGTGGCGTTTACAGACCCTCAAATTGCGTCGTTTGGTTGCGGTTATGACGACCTGGACCTAGCGGAATCGGTGGTGGTTGAGTTCAACCTGGAGCGCAACAATGGCCGAGCCATTGTGATGGGCGAAGATCGGGGAATGATTTCCTTATATGCCGATAAAGCTTTGAAACGCTTGGTCGGCGGAGAGCTGATGATGCCGGAAGCTGAACACCTTGCGCACTTACTGGCTTGGGCGGTTGAACAGGAAATGGACGTGTTGCAGTTGGTGAGAATGCCTTACTATCATCCAGTGTTGGAGGAGGCGGTCGAATCGGCCATTCAGTTATTGGCGAAAGAATTGTATTCGCCGGAAACGCTGAATGCCTTGGAAACTTGTTAAAGACTTCCGCTGACAAAATGCCGGGCATGGACGAGGCGAAAATCTTAATACTTACATATTGTTATAATTGGTATATAATAGGCGCGCCCGATGCGTTCGGGCTTTTTAAATAGAAAATTTGAATTCGACCGAATGTATGGAAAGAAGGCCGCCTTGTAAGGGGCCGTTCGGACGGTTTAAATCGAGTGAAAAATCCTTTAAAGTGTGGAATAAATAACTTTAGATTTTTCAAAAATAGACACAAAAATAGTTGAATTTCGAGTGACTGAAAAAAGTAAAAATGAAAACATCGAGTCGTCGCCAGAGACGATGACAGAAGAATCCCACCCACAAATCCCATCTGATAATCGCACCGATACGCCTCCTGCGGATCCGCATGCCGATCGCGAGGCCGATAAATACGACAATCCGATTCCGAGCCGAGAGTTCATTATCGATTTGTTAGAGAAAGAACAGAAGCCGATGCGTATCAAACAAATCGCCGATAGCTTAGATATTGACGATGATGAGCGTTTCGAAGCCTTATCGCGCCGTTTGAAAGCCATGGTACGGGACGGGCAGTTGTTGCGAAACCGTCGCGGGGCCTTTGGTTTGATCCAGAAAATGGATTTGATTAAAGGGAAAGTCATTGGCCACCCGGGCGGTTTTGGTTTTGTTCAACCGGAAGACGGTGGTTCCGATTTGTTCCTGGGTGACCGGGAGATGCATAAGGTTTTCCACGGCGATTTGGTAATCGCTTCCGTCATCGGCGTGGATCGTAAAGGTCGTCGTGAAGGCATGATTGTTGAGATCATCGAGCACGCTAATGAACAGTTGCTTGGTCGACTGCATTTTGAAGACGGTCTGGCCTGGGTGCAACCGACCAACAATAAAATTGCGCAGGACGTTTTCATTCCGCAAGACGGTCTGTTGAATGCCGAAGAAGGGCAAATTGTTCTGGTTGAGGTGATTCACCAGCCAACCAAGCGTTCCAGTGCCATCGGTAAAGTCATTGAAGTGATCGGGGATTATCTGGCACCAGGGATGGAAATCGATTCCGCGATTCATGCCTATGATATCCCGAACGAATGGTCAGAAGATACAACCAAACAGTTGGATGCGATTCCCGATGAAGTAACGGAAGCGGATAAGGAAGGTCGCAAGGATTTGCGAAGCTTGCCGTTGGTGACCATCGATGGCGAAGATTCAAAAGACTTCGATGACGCGGTGTTTGCTAAACGCCGTAAGAAAGGGTGGCGACTGGTGGTGGCGATTGCCGACGTATCGCATTACGTGAAGCCGGGCACACCGTTGGACAAGGAAGCTTACGAACGTGGCAACTCGGTGTATTTCCCACAACAAGTCATTCCGATGCTACCGGAAAAACTTTCCAACGGCTTGTGTTCCTTGAACCCGAAAGTCGACCGTTTGTGCATGGTGTGCGATATGTATATCGACGATGACGGTAAGTTGGAGAGAACCCAGTTCTACGATGCGGTGATGAACTCCAAAGCCCGTCTGACCTACAACCAAGTGCATGAAATGTTGACGGACGAACAGTCCGAACACCGTCAAACCTTCGCTGAATTCGTACCGAACATCGAGGATTTGAATGACTTATATCAAGTGTTGAAGAAAGCCCGTGAAGAACGCGGCGCTTTGGATTTCGACACTACGGAAACGCGTATCGTCTTTGATGAGAATCGTAAGATTGAGAAAATCGTTCCGGTAACCCGTAACGACGCACATAAATTGATTGAAGAATGCATGTTGATGGCCAACGTGGCAACCGCTCGTTACCTGAAATGGCATAAAATTCCGATGTTGTACCGTGTGCATGAAAAGCCGTCGGAAGAGCGCTTGACCAATTTGCGTACCTTCCTGGGCGATTTCGGCCTGACACTGGAAGGTGGCGATGAGCCGGGTGCACAGGACTATGCGGCCGTTTCCGAAGCGGTCAAAGGAACGCCACATGAACATCTTGTGGAAACCGTGTTGCTGAGAAGTATGAACCAAGCCGTCTATCAGCCTGAGAACCAGGGGCATTTCGGTTTGAATTACGAGTATTACACCCATTTCACCTCGCCGATTCGCCGTTATCCGGATTTGTTGATTCACCGTGCGATTCGCTTTGCCTGGACCAAGCAAGCAGTTACGGAGTTCAATTATTCGGAACAGGATATGAAGTCTTTCGGTGAACACTGTTCTTCGACCGAAAGACGTGCCGATGAAGCGACACGTGATGCCGTTACTTTCCTGAAGTGCGAGTTCTTGTCGCACCGGTTGGGAGAAGAGTACGACGCCGTGGTGACTGCCGCGACCAACTTTGGGTTGTTTGTCGAACTGGATCCGCTTTATGTCGAAGGACTGGTGCACATTACCGAGCTCGGTGAAGATTACTTCCATTACGATGCGTCTCGTCATTGCTTGAAAGGTGAGCGCACCGGTAAAGTCTATCGATTGGGTGACCGCTTGAGAGTGCAGGTGGCACAGGTCAATCTGGATGATCGTAAGATTGACTTGCGTTTCCTGTCTTCGGAAGAGGACGGTGACTCAGAGACCACGGCTGAAACCAAGCCAGAAGGTGCGGAAACTTCGGCAGACGAATCGGGAGAATCCAAACCGAAGAAACGCAAGCGTTCCTATCGTAAAAAACGTGGTGGCCGCGGGCGCGGCGGTAAGAAAAAAACGGGAAGTTAAGCCGTGAAGCAAGATACCCTTTACGGCATTCACGCAATTGAAAAATTCCTGAAGCAATCTCCACATCTCGTTTATTCACTTGTCTTCCAAAAAGGCGTTGAGAATAAACGCATCCAAGGGCTCATGGCGCAAGCCAAGTCCCTTGGCATTCAATATCAATTCGAACCCAAGTCTTATTTCAATCGTTTCGATGCCGTACATCAAGGTGTGGTGGCGACAATCGCCAAACAGGCGGAGTTACAGGAATCGGACTTGTTGTCGATGATGGAAACCGAAAGCCAGCCGGTTTTTCTGTTTTTGGACGAGGTGCAGGACCCGCATAATCTGGGCGCAATTCTGCGAACGGCCGATGCGGTCGGCGTGACTGCGGTGGTGCTTCCTAAGCATAATTCGGTGGGGGTGAATGCCACGGTTCGAAAGGTGGCTTGTGGCGCGGCTGAAACCGTTAAAGTGGTTGTGGTCGCGAATTTGGCGCGTACTTTGAAAACGATGCAGCAATCCGGACTTTGGGTCACCGGCTTGGCCGGTGAGACCGATTCGACCATTTATGATATGGACTTTACCGGGTCGGTCGGTTTGGTGATGGGTGCGGAAGGCTCCGGATTGCGGAAACTGACGCGTGAGATTTGCGATCACTTGGCCGCGATTCCGATGGTGGGGGCGGTTGAGAGTTTAAACGTTTCCGTGGCCACCGGCGTGACCTTGTATGAGGTGTTTCGTCAGCGGCAGCGTAAATAAGGCCGTCACGTGCTTTTGAGCGGTGTTTATTCATTAGAATGAGGCTTTTCTGCCAAGCCTTCTTACTTCTAATAACTTAAGTCAAGAACGACCAGGCCTGGTCGTTTTTTTATTGTGCCAGGTAAATATCCCCTTGCTCGTCAATTTCAATCGCCACAGCGGTGAGCTCGTCATTGATGCAAGGACCTTCCACGCAGAGTCCGTCTTCGATATTGAAAAAGGCATCGTGCACGGAACATTTCATGGTTTTATCGAAAGGATTGACGTCAATCTTATAGGCTTCATTCAGCGGCACGTCCTGATGCGGACAGTTGTTTTCGTAAGCCTTGATGCTGTCTTCGTATTTGATGAGCACCACGGAATGCGGTAATTCGTCACAAGGCACGACCAGTGTTTTGGCATTTGTCACTTGTTTGATGTTGGCCAGCGGCCGTTTATCTTTGATTTCCGTCATCAGGTTATCCAAACCGGTTTGGCGGCATTTTCGTGCGGCCAGTCGGCTGCCGGCATGTACCGCTTCGGACAATGTCTTTCCGTTTAACAGGCTATCAATTACGCCTGCATTGAAGGTGTCGCCGGCGCCTAGGGTGTCGATAGCCTGAGGGATGGTTTCAATGGGTTGGTGTTGAACCGGCTTGTCGGGGGACGCATACCAGGCGCCTTCGGTTCCCCAGGTGCAAATCAAGTGCGCTTGAGGCGCCTTTTCTCGCATGGCTTCCAGTAAGGTTCGGCCATTGGCATACCCTTTGGCTTTGGCATAATGATGCGAGAAGAAAATGACGTTGGCCTGTGGCAATAAAGCTTCGATGCCGTCGCGGGGTTTTTCCACTTCCAACGAAATCGGCTGATGACTTAGGAAGGTTTTGGCAATGTTAAGCATGCCACTCAGGTTGTCGATGTTTCGACCTTCAAAGTGCAGCCAATCATATTGTTCGATTTCGACTTTGGCAAAAAAATCGAAGCTAAGCTCCGGCAAATCACGATAGTGGGTGATGGTTCGGCTGCCGGACGCTTCATTCAGTAACACATAAGAGGTCGGCGTCTGGCCTTGGATAAAGCGTTGGATGTGTTCTGTTTGGATTCGGCGTTCTTGCAAACCGTTCAATAATTGTTTGGAACTTTGGTCGCCACCGAGAGTGGTCATCAGGCTGGATTCATGCCCCAGTTGATTCAGGACATAAAGGCTGTTGCACACATTGCCGCCGACTTGGTGATGACGAGATAGCGCGCGCAGCTCTTCGTCTTCGTGGGGGTAGTGGTCGGTTTTCAAAATAATGTCCAAAACCGCATTGCCGATGCCTAAAATTTTTGCCATGACGTGTTCCTTAATGATGACCGTTTTATGACGCGAATTTTACCATAAATCCAATGTTTAAAAGGGGTGCGAGCAGTTTGTCGATAAAAGTGAATAATTTCAAAAAAAACTTGACAAGCGAATAGCCGATATTAGTTTTTGTATTTAATTTGCATTCTAGTAATGGTTATTAAGGTATTGTTTTTAAAATATAAAAACTATTTTTATATTTGTTGGCATGGTTTTTAATTGGCCTGATTATAATCCACAGAAGCTGTGGATAACTTTGTGAAGACTTCTTTTCGAGGTGGCTAAATGCTTTAAAAATGTTACTGTTTTTATAAATTGATTAAAAAATAGGCAGTCGGGATTGATAAGAACTTTTAAGTAAAAAATAAAATTATTTTTCGCTGAATTTTTATGTTTTTTGACGAGCCGGAAAGTGCGACGCATTTTTGGGATATTTGGTGCCCCCGAAAAAAATATTTTGGTAGAATCGCGGAAAAGGGATTTTAAAAGAAAGTGGCGCTATGACAGAAAAGCATTCCGGGTTTAATGCAAGTTGCTCCAAATGTGCAATGCAAGGGATTTGCTTTGCCAACGGTCTGTACGATACCGATATTGAGCGTTTGGACCAACTGGTCGACCGCAAGCCGTCCTTGGTGAAGGGGGAATATCTTTATCAAGCGGGCGAGAATTTTACGTCGCTTTATGCGATTCGAGCCGGTATTGTGAAAGTCTACTCCGTTAACGAGCATGAGCAGGAAGTGATCCATGGCTTCTATTTGCCGGGGGATATTGTCGGGATGGAGGCCTTGGCGTGTTGTCGCCATGAATTCTACGCCGTGGCGATGGATACAACGACAGTCTGTGCGTTGCCTTACGAGCAACTCACCAAGCTGGGAACGGAAGTCCCGAACCTGAATGCGCAAATTTTCAGCTTGATGAGCCATGAAATTGTCACCGGGCGCCTGCATTCCACGATTTTGACCCAAAAAACCGCCGAGCAGCGGTTGGCCGATTTTATTTTGATGATGTCCGAACGCCTTCGGGCACGCGGGTATGAGCATACTCAGTTCCGGTTGAATGTGTTGCATCGCGATGTGGCCAGCTACCTTAACCTGACGCCGGAAACCGTTTCTCGCATTCTCGGAAAATTCCAAAAACAAGGTTGGATGAGCTGGAAGCGCAAGGAAGTGGTTATTCAGGATATGGAGGCCTTGCAGGCAATGGCCTCATCGGCGGGTTAAACCGTTTTAAATAGCGGTTTTGGAGTAAATAAAGTCTAAAAAAATAAGGTTTTTTACATAAATTCTGAAATAGAGTTCAATTTTTCTTAGAATTCAGGTATATTTGAATTTCGGTTATATTTTAAATACGTTTTTTTAACATTTTAGGGAGATTTACGATGTCTTTATCCGGTCTTAAACAACTATTTTTAGTTGGCTTTTTGGGGTTCGCTTTAGTCGGTTGTAGCTCAACGCCAACAACAGAAGAATCCGGTTCAGCAGATGCGCAAGCGGAAACGGCAGAACCAGTTGTTGTTGAACAAACAGAGGTGGTTGAAGTTGTCGAAGCAACCAACGATGCTGGTCAAACGGCCGCTGAGTTGAAAGCCACTTTGCAAGGAAAAGTCGTTAACTTTGACTTCGATCGTTCCGAAGTGAAAGCTGAGTTTTATGAAATCATTAAATTGAATGCCGATTACATGGCATTGGATAGCACGGCAAACGTCACCATCAAAGGTTACTGTGACGAAAGAGGTACGCGTGAGTACAACTTGGCGTTGGGTGAGCGCCGTGCAAATGCCGTGAAAAATGCATTGGTTGCTGAAGGTGTAAGCCCAAGCCGAATCAATGTCATCAGTTACGGTGAAGAGGATCCAGTTGATCCAGCGCATACTGAAGCGGCATGGGCGAAAAATCGTCGCGCTGAGTTCTCTTACTAAGACATTTCTGTAACTTTCCCTAAAAGCTCTTTCTGCCTTTGGCAGAAAGGCTTTTTTTTTCAGATTTTTTTGTCCCAGTCTTTTACAATCAAACGTCTAACCATTCAATAGTACGATTCAAGCGAGTTCCTGATAACACCTATGACACAAAATTTACCTAAAACGCATTATTTGACCGACTATCAACCACCGGCCTTTGAGGTTGAATCTCTTTTTCTGACATTCGAATTATTACCGAACGGTACACGGGTGACTAATCGCATGCAGGTTCACCGGGTAAAGGATTTGTCCGCGCCGCTCGTGTTGGATGGCGAAGGGCTTGAATTAATTCAAGTCGACTTGGATGGTGTGGCCCTGATGCCGACGCAGTATGACGTCACTGATACACAGTTGATCTTGCCGGATGTTCCGGAACGTTTTGAGTTGGAAATCGTTACCGAAATCGACCCGGAAAACAACACGCGTCTGGAAGGGTTGTATCGGACCAGCGGTAATTACTGTACCCAGTGTGAAGCGGAAGGTTTCCGTCGCATTACCTATTATTTCGACCGTCCGGATGTTTTAACCTATTTCACGACCAAAATCATTGCCGACAAGCAAGACAATAAAGTATTGCTTTCCAACGGCAATCTGGTGGAAGTCGGGGATTTGCCGAATGATCGTCATTATGCGATTTGGAAAGATCCTTATAAAAAGCCTTGTTATCTTTTTGCGTTGGTGGCCGGCAATCTGGAAGAAGTGGAAGACACGTTTATTACCCGGGATCAGCGTCAGATTGATTTGCGTATTTACGTAGAGCCGAAAAACCTGGATAAATGTGAACATGCAATGGAATCGTTGAAACGTTCCATGAAGTGGGATGAAGAACGTTTCGGTCTGGTGTATGACCTGGACATCTATATGATTGTGGCTGTAGACGACTTTAATATGGGGGCCATGGAAAACAAAGGCCTGAATGTCTTCAACTCCAAGTATGTTTTGGCCAAGCCTGAAACCGCCACGGATGCGGATTACGAAGGCATTGAATCGGTTATCGGGCATGAATATTTCCATAACTGGACCGGCAACCGTGTCACCTGCCGTGATTGGTTCCAACTGACGTTGAAAGAAGGGTTGACAGTTTTTCGTGATCAGGAGTTTACTTCGGACATGTTGTCTCCGGCAGTGAAACGCATTGAAGACGTCAAACGGTTGCGTAACAATCAGTTTCCGGAGGATGCCGGGCCCATGTCGCACCCGATTCAGCCGCAGTCGTATATTGAAATGAATAACTTCTATACTATGACGGTGTATGAGAAAGGCGCGGAAGTGGTGCGTCTTTACCATACGTTGTTGGGTGAAGCCGGTTTCCAGAAAGGCATGCAGTTGTATTTTGATCGGTTTGACGGTCAAGCGGTTACGGTGGAAGACTTTCGAAACGCCATGGCCGATGCCAATGAAATCGATTTGGCTCAAATGCACAACTGGTACACACAAGCGGGTACCCCAACCTTGAAGGTAGAAAAACACTTCGATGCGGCGACCGGTACTTTAACACTTCATTGTGAACAATCCTTAAAGGGCCAATCAGCCCACGCACCGTTATTGATTCCGGTGCTGTTCGGGTTTCTGAATGATGATGGTCGGGCGTTGCCGGTCAGGCCTGGTGAAAATAGTCGAAATAAAGTCTTTGAAACCGAAAAAGGCCATTTGCTTAAGCTCACGACTCTTTCAGAGACGTTTGAATTCACCGGACTTTCTCAGGAACCGCATCTATCGTTGTTGCGGCATTTCTCCGCGCCGGTGAATCTGGAATATGCGGCCAGCGACGAGGAATTGATGATGTTGGCCTCGCACGATGCCGACAGTTTTGTGCGTTGGGAATCGATTCAGACCCTGGCGTTGAAAAACATCGAAGACAATGTCGCTCGTTTTCAAGCGGGGAATGGGATGGTGTTTTCCGAGCATTATCAGCAGGCTTTTCAGGCGGTGTTGGAAGCTAAGGGACTGGATCCTGCACTCAAAGCGTTAGCAATTGGTTTGCCGGACTTGCCGTATGTGTTTGAACAGTTCGAGACGATTGATGTCGATGCTGTCCTGCAAGCGGTGGAATATCAGAAAGCCCAGATTGCCCAAACGTTTAGTGGCGCTTTGGACAAAGCGTATTTGGCTCACTGTTCAAAAAAGGCCTATTGCTATGACAAACACGATATGGCGGCGCGGATGTTGAAAAATCAGTGTCTGGCCTATTTAGCTTATGGGGCGGAACCGGTGGTTCGGGCAGTGGCGCAATATGAACAGCAACAAAACATGACCGATGTCTTGGCGGCCTTGAATGCATTGAATCACTTGGCCGTATCGGAAAGAGAAGCGTGTTTATCCGATTTTTACGAGCGCTGGCAGCAAGATACGTTAGTGATGGATAAGTGGTTCTCGTTGCAAGCACGATCGGAATCGGAGCAGGCTTTGCAAGACGTGCGCGGTTTACTGGAACATCCGGATTTCAATTACCGCAATCCCAACCGGGTTCGCAGTGTGTTGGGTGTGTTCGGGCGTTTGAATATGAAGGCGTTTCATGACGCGTCTGGCGAGGGGTATGCCCTGTTGGCCGAAGAAGTGCTTAAAATGGATAAAATCAACCCGCAAGTGGCGGCCCGTTTGGTAACGGCTTTCACTTCCTGGAAGCGTTTCAAAGGTCATCGTCAGGATAAAATGCAATCGGCTTTGCAGCATATTGCGGCGGATAAAGCGCTGTCGAAAGATGTTTATGAAATCGTTTCCAAATCGTTAGAGTAGATCAAAAGGCATCATGAAACGGCATCGAAATCTGTTGGCTTGGAGTATGGTGGCAATATTTGCCTCTCCGTGGGGCGCTGTCGCTGAAGAAGGTGAAGTCATCACGCCATTGTCGGACAACCCGGCTCCGAGCGCGAATTTAACCTTGGATCAGCAGATTCAAATGATTGATGTCGAAATTCTGCTGCTGAAGGCGGAATTGGCACAGAAAAACCAGCAGGTTTCGCAAGTCGGCGTATATTTGTCCGAACTGAAAGCACTGTTGCCCATTGAAAGTTTAAGTTCGCAAATGCAAGACCGGGTGGCGCGACTGCAAGCCTATTATGACTCGGCGCAGTTAACGACCTTACCTTCAACAACGGGCTTTCGCTTCAATGCCCGGAAAATGTTAGCGCTCTTGCCGATGACCGGGCCTTATTCTCAAGCGGGGCAAGCGGTTTATCAGGGATTGCAAGATGCTTTTCACGACATGCCCATGCCGTACGATTTAGACGTTCTGGACACCAATATTTATGATTCCATGTTCGAGGCATGGGAGTGGGTACGTCTGTATCAGCCCAGTTTTATTTTTGGCCCCTTGCAGAAGGCGCATGTAGCGGAATTGAAAACCCTCGATTTGCATACGCCGGTGCTGGCTTTCAATGAGCTTCAGGAAACGGAAGCTCGTGACGCGCTGCGTGCTCTGGCACCGTCTTCGATGGCCGACTCGGTTACCTCTCTGGTACGGTATTTACAGAATAGCCATGCGCGTCGAATCGTGGTGTTGACCGATGGCGATGATAAGTCTGAAGCACTTGTCAAACGCTTCAAAGAGACGTTGGCCCCCGAAGATGACTCGGTCTTTCCGGTTAAGATTGTCGAGGTCACGAAAATCGAATCCCATGTTGATGAGGCTTTGGAGCGTGCCTTACACGCTCAGCAGTCTCAAGGGCGTAAAGGGTGGTTACAGCATACGATTGCTCACTCACTGGTGTTTGAAGAGCGTCCGAGACAAGATGTGGATGTTGTGGTCAGTTTTTTGCCTTACCGGCTGGCCATGCAAGTTTCCCCGTTGCTGGAGTATTATCACTTGAATGCTTTGGCACATTACTGGTTGCCTTCTGATTTGCCGCCGGCCGATCAGCTGATGACCAGCCTTCCTTACTGGCAGTCTACTTCTGCCATTCTTCCAAGCTACTACGCTGCTCAGGTTCAGAAAAAACAGTCTTCGACGGCTGCGGATTCAGGAGTTGGCATTTTTTATGCTTTAGGTCAGTTGGCGGCAAAAGCCGTTGTAAATTTGACGCAAGAGAATGTACATGTCATGCGCTCCGAACTGGGGGATTTAAGTATGGACAGTGAACAGCACTTCCATTTCTATCCTGATGTCTACTGGTTGGACACTGGCGTATTCGAGCGATTGACACCGTAATTTTAAGCGTTCTTGCAGGTCGCGGAAATGGCCAGGCCTGGTGATATTAAGAAACCGATAATTGGCAAGTTTGGGGAATAAGCGGTGGCTGAATCCAATGATACCATTGATCCGAATGATCTAGACAGCATCGATGCCTTGTTAGACGAGGCGGAGCTGGAAGCGATTTCGAATGATGATGACCAAGGTGGTGAAACGGAAGCGGATCAACCCGAGGCCGACACTCCTCTGGAAGAAGGTAGTCTGGATGATTTTCCGAAAGAGGAAGAGCCTGAACCAGAACCGGAGCAGGTGCCTGAACCAGAACCGGAATCAGAGCCCGAACCCGAACCAGTCGTCGAAGAAATGCCCGATGTCGGTGGCGGGATTATGGATAATTTTCCGTCACCGGATGATGAAGCGGAGCTAGAGCCGCAACCTGCTGCACAGCCTGAACCCGAACCGGCTCTGGAACCGATGTTTAAAGATGAACCGGTGGCCGAAGCCAGTGGAGCTAATATAAATGACGAACCGCCTGCTCCGGCATCGATTGTTGAGGACGGTGCGGAAAACTTTTTGCAAAAGCGGGCGGCATTGCAGCAACAGAATCAAAGTCAAAACCAAAATCAAAATACGTTAACGGTGGCCGAAATGGACTCAATTAAAAAACTGATCATTATTTTCAGCTCAATCACAATCACATTGGTCTTGGTGGCGATTGGTACCGGGATTTGGGCCGCTTTGGCATCCAATCCTGGCTTGGATGAGGAAGCCAAGTCGCTTCTGGAGGATATTCAGGCCGGTTCGACGCAAAGCATGATTAAAAGTTCCAGTTCGGAGAAAACCGTCAAGGAACTGGAGAAAAAATTGGATGCCTTGAGCTTTCAAATTGAGCAATTGAACCGGGACTTAATACAAATGACACCGTCTCAAGGCGCGGACACCGTGGCCGATGTATCAATTGATGGTAATAAAGATAGTCAGAAGACTGATAAAAAAGATTCAGCGGTTGCGGTGATTCCTCAACCTAGCCAGCCGGTTCCGGTGCCACAGGATATCCAAGTATCGACGATGGATCCGGAGTTGGCGAAGAAAATGGATAAAGTCAGCTCTCGAATGGTCGTTACACAAAGACGAGTGAATGAAATTAACAACCGTATCAAGTCACTGCAGTCTCAGTACAAATCGATTTTGAGAACGGTCAAGAAAGTTGAACAGAGCATGCTGGAAGAACAAGTGAAGGTTGCGGAAGAGCAAAAGAAAGCCGAGGAACTTGAAAAATCCCAGCTGGCCAAACAAAAACAGCGTGCGATGGAAAAGGCGAGAGCTTATGAATACAGCGCACCGAATAACCCGTATTTCGATTCGTATCAGTAATGGGAATGCTTGAGGGCTAAAAAAATGACAGGAAACGGTTTGTATAAGATGGTTTGGCTGTTGATAGCCAGCAGTCTCATGACCGCCTGTACTGGCATGGATGCGAAATATCGTGTGCCGGATTATTACACGACTGAATTAATACCGAAGCATTATCAACCTGGGCCGGAATATTCCGTCAATGGTCTGAGATGCAGTGAACAGATTAACCGGTGTGAGTCTGAGCGATCCAACCGTTGGATTACGCATCGCGCTTACCCCAAACCTTATTTTTTTGAGTAAAACGGAGACACTGTTATGAATAAACAGAGCTTACTTTTCACAACCGCTTTGGCCAGTGCTATGGTCTTGGCGGGTTGCAGTACCCAACCCAAAGTGGAATCCACTTCAACATCAACACCTGCCCCTGTGCAAACGGTTCAGCCGCAGCCTGCACCGGCGCCTGTAGCGCCAGCAGGCTCTGCCAGTATGTCGGATCAGGCCGCTTCTGAAAAAGAAGCGCCAACAGTGGAAGAAATGGTGGCGAAACAGCCAGTGGTTTATAAAGTTCCTAAAAGTGCTTTACAGCCTCAGCTGATTAAAATTTCCGGTATCGGTTATGGGGCCGAAAGCACTTATGAAGGCTATACGCCTGGACAACGTCGTTTGATGGCGATTCGGGCCGCGAAACTGGATGCTTACCGTTCATTGGCCGAGCAGCTGTATGGTATCAAAATCGACAGTAATACGTCGGTTGCGACTTTGACGGCTCAAAACGATAGTTTCCGCGCAAGAGTGAATGCGATTGTGCGAGGTGCGCGCGTCGTCAGTATCACACCAATGGCCGACCACAACTATGAAACCATTCTGGAAGTCTATATCGATAAAAGTTTCTTCCATAATGCCTTCGTTTATTCCAAGAAAGAAGAAGAAACCACCATTTCGGCGGAAGATTTGTGCCGTACTCTGACTTGCCATACGATTGGAGAGTAAGAGATTTGAATGGAATGGGTCGCCATAGTGTGGCGTATAAGGAGAAACGATAATGAATCGAACAGCCATTTTGGCTTCGGCCGTGATCATGCTGTTGACCTTTCAATCGATTGCGGAGGCGGCAAGCATCAGTACCCGTGTGCGGATTCTGGAAAGCAAGGTCTATAAGCAAGGCAAGCTGATTAAGGAGCAAGCCAAAAAAGACCGGGCTTACACCAGTGATTTGAAGCAGGGGCTGAAAGAGATTGAATTGCTGAGAATCGAACTCCAGAAGTTTATGCGTCAAAAAGAAGCGATGGAGAAAAAGCCGTCGTCTTATGACGGAGATTTGGATCGAACCTATTCCTTTCCTTAAAGATGTGTTTTCGACGACTCAAAAAAATAAAACCGGCGAAAGCCGGTTTTTTTATGTCTGAATTTTGTTACACGGTTTGAAACCGGTATTCAAAGATGTTCAGTCGGTCTGTTGTTTTTTCATCTGGTTGGCCAACTCGATTTCCTTGCTTTGAATGAAGTACACCAATTTACGGCGATCGTCTTCCGACATGTTTTGATATTCCAATGCCACGGTTGTGGCTGAGCCGTCGGCTTCCGGAATAACCTTAACGATATTGCAACGGACCAATACAGGCGATTCATCTTCCAGTGGTTGGATCAGCAGATCCACTTTATCATTGGCGTTGACGTTTTCCGTTACTTTGATGGCAAGGCCTCCAGCGCTGATGTTCACCATGCGCTGTGGAATAGCGTGAACCAATTGTTTTCTGTCCACTGTCTGAAGCAGAAAGTTGATTTTGCTGTTCATCGCGGTCAGTGCAGTTGCCAATAAGGCACTTTTTTGACCGATTTGCGAGATGACCGTGCTCAATTGCTCATCCAGCTGGGTCAAATTTTCCATAAAGTATTTTTCGATATAGCTGGCATCAGGTGAGGTGGGAAGTGGTTGGTTAATGGCCTCTTCTTCCGGTACGATTCGGTAACTGCATGGCAGCATGACATCTATTCTAAAAAAAGATCGACTGTTTTTCGAAGACATAGGGTTTCTCTTCTAAGTTGCGTTTGCTGAATATCTTAATCGATATGCATAAAACGAGTGTATTAAATTCCAAAGAATCGTCAAGCAGAATTTACGCCAAACGGTGATGGCACTGCTGAAGGAAGGTTTCAGGCTTTTCCAAGTGGGTTGGATTTTTGATCGCTGGGAAGTGTTTTGCCGGAAGCGCTATATGTTTTTCCGTTTTCATCTCGACCGGTTAATAAATTGATGGTGGTTTGGTTGAGGTTGCGGAGTGCCTGTACCGTCATGCCGTTGATGGCATTGAGTTTGTGGCATTGTTTGGCTTTTTCGGAAATTTTTTTCAAAGATTGTTTGTTGCTATCCGTTAACCCTGGTATTTCCAGAAGTGACAAGTTATCCAGAGAAATACGAGCGTCCTGCTTATGTGTCAAAAGAGTCTGGGTCAGTTGGTCGAACTTTTCGGTGACCGCTTCCGATAAGGTTTCTTTTTGTTGGAGGGTCTCGGAAAGAGAGGAAATATCTGGAGACTTTAAAACCGCGGCCTCGTCTTCCAAAGCCGTTTCAAATTTGGACAGTAGGTCAAGTAGCTCGGACAAGAGTGGGGATAAAGTTTGTGTGTCGGCTACTTGACTCATTGTTGCACTTAATTGCCTGCGAACAGGGCTTCAGTTTGAATCAGTTTATTGGCGACTTTTTCAGCATCGACTTGATAAGTCCCATCTTTGATGGCGGCTTTCAGCTCTTCAATTTTCGCTGAATTGTCAACGGTGCTGGCGGCCGCTTGCTTTTCAAGCGTTTGTACTTGCGTTGAAACGTCTGTCAACGTGACTTTATCCGCACTGACATTTGATTGCGATGCGTTTTGCGCGCCGGCGTTTTTGGGTGAACCATTCCCCGAATCGTTCAATCGGTTGTTCACCAGATTTTGATTAACACTTTTAATATCCATAACGGTATCCCCAAACCTTTAATGTATTTTAACAACTTGTGATATTTGTTCTAGTACTTTTAACGGCTGATTGTTTCGATACTTTAATTTTTTTTTTACGTATTTTTTGTCTTATGGTACTTCGACGGTATTTGGAGCAATAACTATGCCTTTTACGACTTTCTTTGAAGAAAGGTTTCTGACTGGGATTTGTTGGTTCTTCACGCCATTTTTCAAAGCCACTCCAATGGACTTAACCTTGATGTGGCCGACGCGGGTGATGATGGTCACGTTATTGTCTTCAAACACCAAATAGGGCGGTTGAAGTTGACGAACCGTCAAGATCGTATTGGGTGGAATAGCGCGTTTCGCACGCATTCCAACGGCTCGCTCGGCATCAATCAGGGCGCCACGTCGAACTTTCTGGTAAGGCATGAAAACCCGTTTGACGTCGCCAGGTTGGATAACGGCCTGTTTCAGGATTCCTTTAGTGGAAATGACGACGGGTAAATCGCCCTCTACCGTGGCGGTGACGAAAATTTTCCATTCCGGGTTCGGGCATTGCAGTTTGAAGGTCATGCGGCCATAAATTTTTCCGGGGGCTTTGTCTTCCAGTTCAAGTGGCTCTTGGCAACGTGAAAGTCGTAACCGGTCACTGAATTCCATAATGTCAAAAGTCGCGTTATGTACTTTTTGGTCGGTTTTTTGCTTTAGGTGATTCAGCACCATGTCATAGAGTGCTTGCATCGATTGATGTTCAGCCTTAGAACCGTTTTGGGAGGCTTGCGTTAGCGATGTGAAGAAGAGGCTTGCGATTAGCGCTAGCCCGAATAGAGGCAAGTGTTTAATTGTCCATTTTATGAGTGAATGCATAGGTGACTTTGCTTACCGGCTTGTGTTTTGCTTGCGTTAACGAATTCAGTTATATTAACTGATATTGATTGAATTATCATTGTTGTGTTTGTTGTCGGCTAGAGGAAGGCGTTGATTAACAGACTACAATGATCAAATGAGGAAGGTGGCATCCATGTCAAGTTTTCTAAAAGGGGTTGACCAACGAACATCACTTGCGGGCATGAACCGCATGGAATTGTTGCTGTTTAAGATTCACGGTAACCAGTTGTTTGGAATCAATGTCTTCAAGGTTCGTGAAGTGATTCGTACACCATTTATTTCACCGGTCCCGAAAGCGGATTCGCGAGTGGTGGGTGTGTCCGATATACGCGGACAAACCATGCCGATGATCGATTTGGCGAAGTCTCTGGATTTGCCGGCTGTTCCGGCCGATAAATATAACGACTCGCTGACCATTGTGACCGAGTTTAACAGTTCGGTTCAGGGCTTCCTGGTTGAAGATGTCGATCGAATTGTCCATTTGCGCTGGGAAGATATTTTGCCGCCGCCGGATTCGTTACAGAATGTCAATTACTTGACGGGGATTACCCGGGCCCAGGACCAAATCGTTGAAATCGTCGACGTGGAAAAAGTGCTGGCCGAAGTATCGGGCATGCAAGAGCAAATGTCGGATGAGTTTTTACATCACAATCAATCCAAAACAGAAGGCCATGACTTCTTTGTTTTGGCTGCGGACGATTCCGCTGTGGCGCGTAACCAATTGAAAACCACTTTGGATAAGCTGGGAATTACCAACAAGATCGTCACCAACGGTCGTTTGGCACTGGACTTCCTGAAAAAATGGGCGGACGATGCCGACAAAGACATCAGTCCTCCGGTCAAAGATCGGGTATTGATGGTCATCTCCGATATTGAGATGCCGGAAATGGACGGTTATACCTTGACGACCAATATTCGTAAAGATCCCCGTTTAAGCGATTTGTATGTGGTGCTCAGTTCTTCCTTGAGTGGTGGTTTCAATGCGACGTTGACCGAAAAGGTCGGTGCCAATAAGTTCATGTCGAAATGGCATCCGGAAGAATTGGCGCAGGCCATTATTGACCGAATTGATGTTGTCACCGCCGAAAAGCAACAAGCGCAAGCGTCCTGAATAGAGATTGAGAGACTGATTCCGTTATGAAAAACTTGGCTACGGGGCTTATTTTCGTTTTGTTCACCTTGGCTCAATTGTCGAGTTCTGCCGTTTGGGCCGAAACCTCTGTCAGTGGGCCGAAAAAAGAATACCCAACTCGTTGCGTGGTCGTGACCGGGGTGGCGTCCATGGATGGTGTTTCCAAGGAATTCGCCCGACAAATGGCCATTCGTAACGGTTTGAAGCAAGCCAGTATGCAAAGTAACCTGAAAATTTCTTCCGACCAGGTCGTGAAAGACTTTATGTTGTCCAAGGACGCGACGCGTTTTACCTCAAACAGCAAGGTTTCCCAGTTTCTGATTGTTGAAGAAGGTGTGCAAGAGGCGGACTTCAATGACCGTTTCGACGATAAAGGCATTGAAATTCTGGATGAGCAGAAACTCAAAAAAATGGAGACCTATCAGGTCAAAATGGAAGTCTGCCTGACGGAAGACCCGCAAGCTTGTAATAACGTGCCGGGAAACCATTATCAGCCGAAATTGGCCATTGCTCGTCCCATCACCACCGACAGCCGAGGTGCGACGGATATTTCCAACTTGTTGGGCGGGTTTCAGACCGAGTTGCAACGTCGACTGTATGAGGATGGTTACCGTAATATGGTGATGATCGAAGATAGCTCGTTATTGGATACCACTCAGGCGGTGGCACCGAATTTATCGCCGGATGTCTTGGAACCGATTCGTGAAGGGACTGGCGCACAATATCTGTTGTTGACAGTGATTCGTTCGGTTTCAAGGCATAACGATGACCCGAAATTGTGGAACGACTTCAAGCGTTTTTACAGTCGTGAGGTTCACCCTAATACCCGTTTTATTGAAACCGATACGTATATTGTCGATTTATACAATTACGATATCGTATTGGAGAAGCGTAACGGTTTTGATATTAAAGGTGACGTGACGGTTGGGCGGGAGCGTCCATTTGGCACCAATGCATTTTTCGCCACCAATACGGGGATGGTCTTTCATGCGTTGTTGAATAATTCGACCCAGCAAGTGTACGGTTATATGCGTTGCAAGCCGGTTGAGACCCGTATTATCGATATTCGCGGTAACGATTATGTGATTTACCTTTCCAACGAGTCCGGCGCTCAAGTCGGGGATGAGTTGGCGGTTTATCACAATGTCGGGCGACCGGTTCGCTATCAAGGCAATGACTTGGGGCTGGATTCCGAGCCGACCGGATTTCTTAAAATCAAGCGGATTCAATCCCGTTTCGCGGTGGGCGAAGTCTTGGCGAAAGACGGCCTCATCCAGATTGGCGATAAAGTACGCTCCTGGTAAAATTCGGAATAATCTTTCCACTTCAAAAACGGCCAGACCTGGCCGTTTTTGCCTGATTTATTTCTGATATCAATCTTTCTATAATTAAAACTATTTTAAAAACAAACGGTTATGTTTCTATTCGGCAACTTTTGCCGAATTGGGAAAAAAATTGCCATTTTTTCCTAAAGTTTTTCTAAATCCGGCCGATATACGGCCGTTTTTCCTGTCCTTTAGCTTTTTTTGAATATTTGGCACTCCTATTGCTACGTTTCGATAGAAAAATAAAAACAATAGTATTTTGACGGTTGTTTGACAGAACCTCTGCCACGACCGAAAAAGATCAGAAAGGAAAAATATATGGAATCTGTTTTTGGCATACATGAGCAAGCCTTAGCGGTTCGCAAAGAGCGCCAAGGCATTTTGGCCAACAACCTGGCCAATGCCGATACGCCGAACTTCAAGGCGCGTGATCTGGATTGGCGTAAAGAGCTGCAAACGGCGGAAGAAGATATGCAAACCAGCCGTTATAAACCGGATTTGAAAGTGACGAATAGTCGTCATATCGAAGGGTTTGCCGAGGCTTCGACCGACGATTTTTTGAAATATCGCATGCCGACTCAACCGTCTTTGGATGGCAACACGGTCGAAACGCATATTGAAAAAGCGCAATTTATGGAAAACGCCATGCAATATCAAGCGACGCTGGAATTTGTGAATAGCAAAATCAGCAGTATTCGCGGGGCCTTGAGAGGAGAATAATCATGAGTATGTTTCCAACCCTTGATATTTCCGCAACCGGGATGCATGTTCAAACGGTTCGATTGAATACCATTGCTTCGAATATGGCGAATGTCGACAGTATCAGTTCCAATTCGGATGAGACGTACCGTTCCAAGCAACCGGTTTTCAAGACCATTATGAATGAAGAAACCGGTCGTCCGCAAGGCGGTGTCATGATTGACGACATTGTTGAAAGTGAGGCGCCGGCCATCATGGAATACAGCCCGAATCATCCGATGGCGAATGAAGACGGCTATATTTATCGCCCGAATGTGAATGTGGTGGAAGAAATGGCCAATATGATGGATGCGTCTCGGACCTATGAGACTAACATCGAGGTGATGAACACTACCAAACAATTATTGTTGAAAACGATCCAGTTGGGTCAATAGGAGTGAACGATGGCAACATCCGTATCAAATAACTCATCGGATTACATCGCTTCGTTGCAGGAATCTTCGAATCCTTCAGCGTTTGCACCGAGTCAGGCAATGGATCAAACGGATTTTTTGATGCTGTTAACCACACAGTTGCAAAACCAAGACCCGACCAAACCGATGGACCCGACCAGTTTCGTAACCGATTTGACGCAAATGAGTCAGCTGGAGGCGACCAGCGCCTTGAATGAATCGGTGGTGGCGATGACGCAAGGCTTCCAAAACCTTCAGACTATGCAGGCTTCGTCATTGATTGGCAAATCTGTGCAAGCTGAAGGCGTTGAGTTCAGCCATACCAAAGATCAAGATTCCAATATCAAGTTGGATCTAGGGCAGGCGTTGACCGATGTCACCGTGATCGTATCCGACGATGACGGCATGGTGAAAGAAATGTCGCTGGGCGATATGGAATCCGGTGAAGAAATCATCTCATGGGATGGTGTCGATGAAGACGGTAATTCGAAAGCTTCCGGTGTTTATAACCTGGTGGCCTACGGAACCGATGCAGATGGTGAACTTCAATCAATTAATACAGTGGTTTCGACCAAAGTGAACAGCGTGTCGATTAACTCGGACGGAACCATGACATTAACGCTGGCAACCGGGGAATCGGTCGATATGTCGGCAGTAAGAGAAATCAGTGAGTAAAAGAGGGCTAGGAACATGGCTAATTATGATTTAAATGCGGTAAGTGGTATTAATGCGGCTTCAAACGGTTTGGCGGTTATTTCCAACAACTTGGCCAACGCCGAAACGGTCGGCTTCAAATCTTCCAGAGCGGAATTTTCCGATTTGTTTACCGGCTCTCAAAGCTCGCCAGGGAACGGGGTTCGAGTTGGCGCGATCACGCAAGATTTTACTGGTGGGAGTATCAATGATACGGGCCGTGAACTGGATATGGCGGTTGATGGCGAAGGCTTTTTCATCCTGGAAGACAAGACTGGTAAATACGAAAACGTGTATACGCGTAACGGTTCTTTCAAGCTGGATAAAGATGGTTACATCACAGATCAAAGTGGTAATAAAGTACAAGGGTATTTGTTGAATGAAGCCATTTCGACGGAAAATGAACCGGTTTTTGAAACGACACTGAGCTCCATCGATTTGGACGAATTGAATAAAAAACCACAAGCAACGGATGAGATGACTTATGACATCAACTTGGATGGTCAGGAAGTCAATAACGTGGATCCGGCGGGGACTTCGTCTGCGAATGATAATACGGACAACTCTATTGGGTCTTCGGAAAACCTAACCACTTTGATGCAACCGGCGCAAGGGACTTATCAAGGGGCATCCGATTATGCGACGAAAAAGACCATTTACGATAGTTTGGGGGGCGAGCATCAGCTGAACATCAGCTACTACAAACGTGATGTGGTCGATGCAGGGACATCTGATATTGATGCGAATGGTATTCCGACCGCGACATCCGGTGATCCTGGCGTGAAATATACCTCCTGGTTAGTTCAATACACCATTACCGATGGGGATGGTAATTATACGGGACACTTGGCGGATACAGCCGGTAACGTATTGGATGACGGGACGAACCCTTATGAGGGTCAAGTCTATGAAATGCGTTATGACACAGACGGTAACCTGTTGGGAATCTATCAACCGGATGATGGTGCCGGGAACTATGATCCGACCCAAATCAACCCAACGTCAGGTGGTGTGGCCGATACCGATGCGGCGGTAGGTGCGACGGCAAATAACTTGTCCACGGCACCAACCGGGACCTGGGCGCAAGTGGACGGAACTCCGACATTGAATTTTGTGGTCGACAATCCTTTGACTGGTGCAACCGATCCGTTGGGTGGCGAAATTGCCGGAACACCGGATAACTTCCAAATCGAATTGGATTTCACGGAGATGACCCAGTATTCCGGTTCTTATGATTTAGGTGGTGTGTCTCAAAACGGTTATCAGGTGGGTGATTTGGTTGGCTTGACGACTGGCTCTGACGGGACGATTGAAGCACGTTACTCTAACGGCCGTTCGGTGCCGGTAGCACAATTGGCATTGGCGAACTTTTCCGATAAAAATGCGCTTGAGAAACTGGGTGGCCAAACGTATGCGGAAACATTTGCTTCCGGTACGGTTCAGATTGGCTCGCCTGAAAGAAATGGGTATGGGTCTATTGCGGCCGGTGCTCTTGAGTATTCGAATGTGGATACGACGGGTGAGTTGGTTCATATGATCCAAACTCAACGAACCTATCAAGCCAGTGCTCAGGTTATTTCAACGTCTCAGACATTGACACAAACGATCTTGAACCTGTAAGAGCTTCTTAAACCATAAAAAAACCGGCATTTCTTGCCGGTTTTTTATTTCAGTCCTTCCTATATAAGTTTATCGGCCGAATTCTAAAGGCTTTAGTTCTTTTTTACCTAAATTTGGCACGGCAAGTGCTACTAGTTCAGTAACGGATTTTCGAAATGTCGGAAATTTGACGAATAACGTTAACACACAAGGGAATCGAAACACCGACCGTTAGAGTTATACAAATAAAAGTGTTTCTGTGGGGGCCTCTTTTTTAGGCGGCTCCCGTTCTTTCAAGACTGGATTAAAGTAAGGATTTCGCTGATGGATCGTATGTTATACATCGCAATGAGTGGCGCCAAAGAAGTGATGCTCTCCCAAGCGAATAATGCTAACAATTTGGCCAATGCCAATACGGACGGGTTTAAGCAGGACTTTAACCAATTCCGTGCGCAGCATATGGAAGGGCCGGGCTGGCACACGCGTACTTATGCATTGGATGAACGCCCGGCGACGGATTTTACACCAGGTGCGGTCAAAGTGACCGGACGGGATTTGGATATGATGACCAAAGAAAACGGGTTCATCGGTATTCAGGCGCCGGATGGCACCGAGGCCTTGGTTCGTTCCGCTTCCATGCACGTGACTCAGGAAGGGGATTTGGTGAATGTGAACGGCGACCCGATTCTGAATGAAGGGGGAGCGCCAATCAACATCCCACCTGCGAAGGCCATCGAAATCGGTGACGACGGCACCATTTCATTTTTACCGGCCGATGCCCCGAATAATTTAATGGTGGTACTGGACCAGGTTCGAATGGTCAGCCCGGATGTCAAGAACCTAGAAAAAGGGTTGGATGGCTATATTCGTAGCACCGAAGACGGTGAGTTGCCGCAAGCGCCGGTGCAGCTGGTCAGTGGTGCTTTGGAAAGCAGTAACGTCAATACGGTTGAAGCCTTGACGAACATGATTGAGCTGTCTCGGAAATATGAGATGCAGATCAAGATGATGAGTACGTCGAAAACACATGCTCAGAAATCCGACAGTCTTGTGAAGTTAAGCTAGGGAAATAGGAGTTTAAAATGAATCGAACACTCTATGTAGCGAAAACAGGTCTTGAAGCTCAGGACTTTAGGCTGGCCGCGATTTCGAATAACCTGGCCAACGCGAATACTTACGGCTATAAAACCGGCCGAGCCGAGTTTGCGGACTTGATGTATCAAAATGTTCGTCAGCCGGGGGCTCAAGCCACACAGAATGAAGAGAATACTTTGCCGTCCGGCTTGCAGTTGGGAACCGGGGTGCGCGCTATTGGCGTTCAAAAAATCCATACCGAAGGGAATGCCATCATCACTGATAACGAATTGGATTTGATGATTGAAGGGAAAGGTTTTTTCCAGGCGCTTGACCAAGATGGAAACCTGATGTACACCCGTGATGGGTCGTTTGAAGTCAATCAGAATGGTGATCTGGTGACATCATCCGGTTATTTGGTTGAGCCGAACATCAATATTCCACTGAACTCGACCGAAGTGTTCATCACCGCTGACGGTATTGTTTCGGCCAAAGAACCGGGCAATCCGCAACCGGTTCAGCTTGGGCAGTTGGAGTTGGCCACGTTTATCAATCCATCCGGTTTGGAGTCCATCGGTAAGAACTTCTATCTGGAAACCTTGGCCAGTGGGCCACCGAATGTGAAAAACCCCGAAGTGGAAGAAGCCGGGAGCATTCTGCAGGGCGCATTGGAATCTTCAAACGTGAATACGGTTGAAGAATTGGTGGGCATGATTGAAGCCCAACGGACTTATGAAATGAACTCCAAAGCCATCAGTGCCGCAGACGGCATGATGCAATACCTAAATAATAACGTTTAACCATCTGGCGGCTGGCAAGCTTCAGCCTAAGGAGTGAGAAATGACTGGAAAAAAACAACAAACATCTACCGTATCGTCGTCTTTGGCTAAAGTAGCCATTGCCGCGGCGGTGTCTTCCGTGTTGTTATCGGGTTGCTCAACGGTGCCCGAGCGAATGGAGAAGTTTTCATACGAACCGAACTACCCGATGAATATTCCAGCGAAGACCGAGCCGAAAGACGGTTCTTTGTATCAAGCCGGCGATAATTTAAGCCTGTTCGATGACTCAAGAGCGCATAAGGTCGGGGATATCATCACCATTAACTTGGCCGAGAAGTTCGATGCTAAGAAAAAAGACGAAGCGAAGTACAACAAAACCAATCAGCAGAACTTTGGTCTAAACGGACAGGCTGCGATTGGTTCCAATGCGACGGCGTTTGGCGGCAATATTTCCGTGCCTGGATTGGGCACGGGGATTGGCATCGGTTATGGGTCTGACGGCACTTTTAACGGTAAGTCAGACGTCAAACAGAACTCCAGTTTGAGTGGGTCGATTGCGGTGACGGTCGTTGAAGTGATTCCGAATGGTAATCTGGTGATTCGTGGCGAGAAATGGATCACGATTCACGAAGGGGAAGAAGTGATTCGTTTTGCCGGCATTATCCGGCCGCAGGACATCAGCCCCGATAACACCATCGACTCGGCCAAAGTGGCGGATGTGCGATTGATTTATAAAGATACCGGTATTTCCGGTGACATGAACCGACCAAGCGCGGGCACTCAGTTCTTGCATAAGTACTGGCCTCTATAATCTTGGTATGAGTTGGGTGAGCCGCGCACCGAAAACGCGGCCAAGTTTTTCCGGCTTGTTTTTTATAATCTCCTTTTTGCAAGTCGGTTTTTTATTCTTTTCAAAACGGCCAGGCCTGGCTGTTTTGTGATAACCGTTTTTTTCTGGTCTTTGGGGGCGTTCGGCGCCCCATTTTTTTATCTTTTTTTCATAACCCTTAGTTATCGGCCTGTACTTGAATTTATTGAATTATTTTCAGTGTTTTTATTCGTTATGGCATAACTGATGCTACGGTTCTATTAAAATAACAATAAAATTGTCCTAAAGAATAGGAGAAAACCATGTTTACCAGAAGAAATGTCATTTTAATGGCGGTCTTACTCGTTTGGAGTGCGGTGTCCTATGCCGAAAGAGTCAAGGATTTGGCGAATGTCGCAGGCGTGCGTTCCAACCAATTGATTGGTTACGGTTTGGTCGTGGGGTTGAATGGAACCGGTGACAAGACCGATTATGCCGACCAGAGTTTGCTCAGTATGCTGAACAAGTTCGGCATCAATCTGCCGCCGGGCACCAAGACCAATTCCAAAAACGTCGCAGCCGTTGCGGTTCATGCCGATTTGCCGGCATTTTCTAAGCCCGGGCAACGAATCGATGTGACGGTTTCCTCGCTGGGGAATGCGAAAAGTTTGCGAGGCGGTACTTTACTCTTGACCCCGTTAAAAGGGGTGGACGGTAATGTGTACGCCTTGGCGCAAGGGAACCTGATTGTGGGCGGGTTGGACGCTTCCGGTGCCGATGGTTCCCGTATTACGGTAAACGTGCCGAGTGTCGGCCGAGTACCGGGCGGTGCGTCAGTGGAAAAAACGGTCAACAGCGGGTTTGATTTGGGCAATACCATTACATTGAATTTGAAAAATGCCGACTTCACGACGGCATCGAATTTGGTGAAAGCCATCAATGAAAAACTGGGTGACGGCACCGCTTATGCCTTGGACGGCGAATCGGTTGAAGTGATGGCGCCGCGTATTCCAAACCAGCGCGTGGCATTTTTATCGATTGTTGAAAACATTGAAGTACAACCCGGAGCGGAAGCCGCCAGGGTGATTATCAATTCACGCACCGGTACGGTTGTGATTGGTAATAACGTGCGCGTTTCCGCGGCGGCGGTGACGCATGGCAACCTGGTTGTGAAAGTGAGCGAGTTCAATAATGTCTCTCAACCAAATCCGTTTGCCGGTGGGGATACGGTCGTGACGCCAGAATCCGAAATCAGTGTGCAAAACGAAGGCAAGGGCCGAATGTTCAAATTCCCGAAAGGGGTGACATTGGATGATATCGTGCAGGCGGTCAATAAAGTCGGCGCGGCACCAGGTGACTTGGTGGCGATTTTGGAAGCACTGAAACAATCCGGTGCTTTGCAAGCCGATTTGATGGTGATTTAAGGAGGCAGCGATGTCGGGAGTGGATTTACAGGTCCCGAAACTGGAGGCCTATCAACAAATTTACGGCAATGGCGGCAGCTTTAATGACCTGAAGCAAATCGCGAAGCAGGATCAACGCGAAGCGTTGCGTCCGGTGGCGGAACAGTTTGAGGCGTTATTCTTGTCGCAAATTCTGAAAGAAGCCCGTAAGGTGAAATTCGATGATGGTTGGCTGGATGGCGACCAAGGCGATTTTTACCGGGATTGGTACGATCAACAGCTCGGTCAGGTTTTATCCTCTAAAGGTTCGTTGGGTTTAGCCGATAAAATAGTTGAAGAGCTTGCGCCCAAGTTGCCGACTGTGTCAAAATCAGATTATAAAGCCATGTTAAATCAAGGCGCTAAACAAGAAAACACACAAGCGGATGACACGCAAAAACAACAAGAAACAACACCGGCGCAAACGACAGAAGATAGCTTGGCATTACGACGCTTACGATAAGCCGTTGCCCAGGTGAAGCGACCAGAAAGAGGAAAATATAATGGCTGACCTATTATCCATTGGTGCAAGCGCGGCCAATACCTTTAAAAATGCAATTGATGTCACCAGCCATAACGTCGCGAATGTGTCGACGGAAGGTTACAGTCGTCAACGTGCCGAAATCTCCAGTAATGCGACCAATTCTCTGACGACGGCTTTCAATGGCGGCGGTTCGTCTGTTGATACCATTGAACGTATCTATGCCAGCTACATCCAGACGCAACTCGTTAACAGCAATAGTCTGAAATCCCGTTATGATGAGCAGCTTTCTCTTGCACAGCAGGTTGAGGGGGTTATCGCCAGTAACGATGAAGGTGTTCAAGATTTCATGCAGCGCATTTTTGATTCATTTCAGGAGCTGGCGGATAATCCGACTTCCTCGACCACTCAACAAGTGGTGTTGGACGAATCGGTCAACATGGAAAGCTTGTTGGGCAATATGACTAATGTATTGAACGAGACAAACGAACAGGTCAATAAACAGCTTTCGAATACGGTAAATGAGGTGAACACTCGTTTAGAAGCGATTCACAAAATCAACGAGCAAGTGGCTAATTTGATTAATACCAATGCTCAACCACCCAATGACCTACTGGATCAACGTGATCAGGCCATCTTGGAATTGAGTCAATATATGGACATCAAGACCTACCCTCAAGACGATGGCAAAATCAATGTGTCGACTGGCGATGGCCGTTTACCGTTAATCAGTGATCGAACGCTGACTAAGTTGGATGCTGGTTTGTCCGAATATACGCACGATAACCGTTTTGAAGTCTATATGAATATCAACGGTGAACGTCGCGTGATTTCCGATAATATTAATGGCGGTGAATTGGGCGCCGTGTTGGATTTCCGGGAAAATATGCTGGATAAATCCATGAATGAGTTGGGCGTCGTATTGAATGGTATGACGGCCTCACTTAATTGGCAGCATTACCAAGGCTACGATGAAGATGGTAATGCCGGCGGTAATCTTTATGCACCGTTGGATACGAATGCATTGGCGAGCAGCAAAAACACCGGAACGGAAGATGGAACCAATATCTTGGTGAATTTTACGCCGGATATTGCAGCTTTGCCGGGTTATAACGGCCAGCCCCCTTATAATCCGGGTACTCAACCGGCTACCTACGGTGATAAAGAAACCTTTTTGGACACGGCTTTCACGGCAATTGGCGAGTTTAAGGCGAGAGAATACGAAGTTCGGGTCAATGGAGCGGGTGATTTTGACGTCTATGATGCAAGTGACGTTGGAAGTGGACCGCTTGCGACGGTTCCTTTCGGAACCAATACTGAAATTGATGGTTTGAATTTTGATTTCTCAGGTGTGGGTGCCGGTACGGTAACCGAAGGAGACAAGTTTATTGTCAAACCGCATCAAGCCATGTTGGAAAATTTTGAAACAGTTCTAACCGATTCCGGTCAGCTAGCAACACGGGGTCAGTCGCCTATCGATACAGGTGCGGCGGGACTGGATGACGAAGTACCGGCACCGGCCGCGGAAGGTGACAACACCAATATGGCCAATATGGCGAGCTTGCAAAATAAAAATTTACTGTATTCTGATGTGACGGGCACCCCCTCTGAAACTTTATTGGGCGGGTATTCCATGATGGCGACGAACGTGGGTACCTATGTCAGCAGCACTGAAATCCAGGCGACGGCACAATCGAATGTGTACGATCAGATGGTGAGCCGTAGAGAGTCATTATCCGGCGTGAACTTGGATGAAGAAGCCGCCAATTTATTGCGTTTTCAGCAAGCTTATCAGGCTTCTGCTCAAATTTTACAAACGGCTCAGTCCATTTTTCAAACCTTGATGAATGCCATCGGTTAATCGGCTTAGAGGGAATATCAAATGAGAATTTCAACCAACTTATTTCACATGCAGTCGTTTGCATCGATTGAAAAACATCAGAACTCCGTATTAGCGATTCAAGAGAAGTTAACGACCGGCCAGCGGGTAAACCGTCCGAGTGATGATCCGATCGCGACCAGTCAGATTAACGCATTGAATACGACAATGAAAACCTTAGACCAGTTTGAAAAAAATGGTGAGTATGCTAAATCGATGTTGTCGTATGAAGAAACGCAAATCGATTCCGGGGTGGACGCTGTTCAACGGGCACGTGAACTAGCCATTCAAATGATGAACGAAACCTACACACCAGAGCAACGGCAGGCGACCGGGGAAGAAATTGGCCAGCTGGTCGATCATTTAGCCAATTTGATGAACAGCACCAGCTCAGAAGGCGAGTTACTGTTTGGCGGTAATGTCGTGAGTGCGGATGCCGCTTTTGTTGAGGACACAGTCAATCCGGCTACAGCCACCGGCTTGAGCTACTATGCCTATATTGGCAGCACCAATGCCGGGGCCGAATACAATGAAGAAGCCAATTATGGTGGGCGATTCGTTCAAATTGGCTTTGACAGTGATGACAAGTTGAATCCGGATGACAATGGTGACCCTAGTCGCGTGCGAGTGACCGATAACGGTTCTGAGGTATTTGACATTCCTGGGGCGACATCTTTGCCGGCTGGGGTTGATCGTAATTTGTTGAATGTGATGGTTCAGTTAAAGGATTATTTGGATCAAGGTTTGCAGCCACCGGCTGAAATAGGGGACGATTTGCAGCAAAGTGTTATTGAAATGTCCAATGCACTATCCCAAGTGGGGAGTCGTCAGAACCGTATCGAAAACCAATATGATGCCGGGCAAGAATTCCGCATCGCTTTGGATGAACGACGCTCCAAACTACAAGATCAGGATGTGGTAGAAGGCATTTCCGAATTCACCATGAAACAAAATGCCTTACAGATGGCACAACAGGTGTTCAGTCAAGTTCAGGGTATGACGTTGTTCGATTATTTAAGATAAATTGGATGCGTATGCCGTATTTGAAAGCCTCTTTTTAGAGGCTTTTTGTTTTTTCGGAAGGACAATAAAATTGGCGTCGTAATTGCTAGAGTCTCTGAAGGATACAATACGGTTTACGGATTTTTGACAGAGGGTCGACGTGTCATTACCTAAAATTTTCTTTCATTTGATGTTTGCCATTATGATGCTGGGTGTCGTAAGCAGCGGAGTGATGACGGCTTTTCAGCACTGGGTGTTGTCGCAATCCCAGGCATCTGTTCCGGCGAAAACGCCGGTTATTGTGGAGTCCGGTATTCGTCATATGATTTCGTCTAACCCCAAAGCGTTGCCGACATCATTTGAACCGGAAGATAGATTCGAGGATGCCGAAAATACTTCGGCCCCTAAGTTTGAAATCCAACCGGACGACTCGAAACCGGCTTTTTCGTCCGAGCGACCACAGCCGGCATTTGTTAAAACCACGCCCAGCCCATCTTCAGAATCGTTGGAAAAAGCGGCCGAAACCTCGTCGGCTAAAGCCAGCCCGGTGTTGGTGGTGTATGAAAACGAGCTGGTGCTGGAGTTTCCGAAAGCCATCGCTTCCACGCAAAATATCAAAAACGCCGTCAGTCGTGTGTTGTTGCTGGATCGCCCGACAGCCGGGCACGAACTGTTGTCCCGTGAAAAAATGAATTTGCGCAAACGTCCATATTTTTATCGTCGAGTGTTGGATCAGAATCAAAATCCAGTCCGTTACCCGAAACAAGCTTTCGATTACGCCGATTACCTGATGGAGCACGAAGTGGAAGAGTTGTCCGATGAAGAAGGCGACTTTATCGCTCTGCACATTCCATTGCATGAAAGCGGTTTGTCGGGCCCGGCCAAAAACTACCAGGCCTGGGTGAAAACCTATGCGAGCGAATTTGGTGTGCCGGAATCTTTGATTTACGCGGTGATGGAAACGGAAAGCGCTTTTAACCCGAAAGCCGTTAGTCGTTCCAATGCGATTGGTTTGATGCAGGTGAAAGCGGAAGCGGCCGGTAAGGATGTTTATCAGTACATTGATGCCAAGCCGGGGCAACCCAGCTTGGACGAACTGTTCGATTCCGAAAAGAACATTCGCATGGGAACGGCTTATCTGGGCCTGTTGAAGCATGATTATCTGTCGGATATTCTGGATGATAAAATCAAGCAAATGGTGACCATTTCTTCTTATAATGGTGGCATCAAAACGGTTTTGGGGTTGTTTGGAAAAACACCGGAAGCGGCGATTAAACGTTTGAATCATATGAAACCGAATCAAGTGTATCGCAAATTGCGTTACGATCATCATTCGGACGAAACGCGTCGTTATTTGGATAAGGTCATGAAAGCCGAAACCAAATATCGGGAGTTGTTGCAGGAAACCTAAGGAGTTTCTGATTGAATATCAAACCGCTTCAAGACGAACATAATAAAAAAGTGAGAGAGGAATGACGGAAGCGTATTGGCAGGGAAAACAGGTGTTGGTCACGGGAGCGGACGGATTTATCGGGTCGCACTTAACCGAGCAACTCGTGAAAGCCGGAGCCAAAGTCCGCGCCCTGGCGTTATATAACTCCTTCAATTCCTGGGGCTGGCTGGACCAATCCCCGTATTTGGATGACATTGAAGTGGTAGCCGGCGACGTTCGGGATCCGTTCCTGTGCCGAAAAATCACCCAAGACTGTCACACTGTCTTTCATCTCGCCGCTTTGATCGCGATTCCGTATTCCTATATCGCACCGAATTCGTATGTAGAAACCAATGTCAACGGCACTTTGAATATTGCCCAGGCCTGCCTGGATAACGGCGTTCAACGATTGATGCATACCTCCACATCGGAAATCTACGGCACCGCGCAATATGTACCGATTGACGAAAAGCACCCGGCGCAACCGCAGTCGCCTTACAGTGCCAGTAAAATTGGGGCCGACGCCATGGCTATGTCATATTTCAACGCCTTCGAACTGCCGGTTTCCATTGCGCGTCCGTTCAACACTTACGGGCCGAGACAATCGGCCAGAGCGGTGATTCCGACCATCATTACTCAAATCGCCAACGGCATGAAAGAAATCAAACTGGGGGATACCAGCCCGACACGCGACTTCAATTTCGTCACCGATACCTGCCGTGGCATGATGGCGATCGCCCAATCCGAACACGCCATCGGTGAAACCATTAATATCGGTTCCAACTTTGAAATTTCCGTGCAGGATACGTTGGAAATGATTAAAGACATCATGCAGTCCGACGTGGTGTTCGTGACCGACGAGGCGCGCATTCGTCCGAAAGACTCGGAAGTCTTCCGTCTGTGGTGTGACAACACCTTGATTCAATCGCTAACCGGTTTCGAACCTCAGTACGATTTGCGTACCGGCTTGGAAGAAACCATTCGTTGGTTCCGCAATGTGGACAACCTCAAACAATACAAAGCGGGAATTTACAATGTCTGACCGCTTGGCCGACACGCAAACACTGATTGATTTTATCCGGGATACCTATGCCGTGCCAAGTGCCGAAGCCGGTTTGATTCCATTGCATGCCCCTTGTTTTGACGACACTGAAAAACACATGGTGTCGGACTGCATCGACAGCACCTTTGTGTCGTCGGTCGGCCAATATGTCAATCGTTTCGAAGAGGCTATGGCCGACTTTACGGGCGCCAAGCATGCGGTCGCGGTGGTGAATGGCACAATGGGCCTGTTTCTGGCGATGAAAGTGGTCGGCGTGCAGCCGGGCGATTTGGTCTTGACGCAATCTTTGACCTTTGTGGCAACACCGAATGCCATCAAACTGTGTGGCGCGGAGCCGGTGCTTTTGGATGTATCTCGTAAAACCATGGGCTTATGCCCGGACAGTTTAGCCAATTTTCTCGCCGAACAAACGCATTTGGAAAACGGGCAATGCCTGCACACCGAAACCGGTCGACGCATTGCGGCCTGTGTGCCGATGCATACCTTAGGGTTTCCGTGCGAAATCGACCGTTTGGTCGACATTTGTCGAGAACATCATATTAAGTTGGTGGAAGATGCCGCGGAAAGCCTCGGCTCCGAATATCGAGGGCGTCATACCGGTACGTTTGGCGAGGTCGGCGTGTTCAGTTTTAATGGCAATAAAATTCTCACCACCGGCGGTGGTGGCATGTTGGTGACCGACGATACGGAATTGGCCGCACACGCCAAACACCTCAGCACCACCGCCAAGGTGCCGCATGCGTGGCATTTTGAGCATGACGAAGTGGCGTATAACCTGCGGATGCCGAATTTGAATGCCGCATTGGGCGTGGCGCAAATGCAAAAGCTGCCGGCGTTTCGCCAGCAGAAACGCGCTTTGGCTGAGCGCTACCGGACCATTATTGAAAAAACACCAGGCCTGGCGTTTTTTGATGATGCCAATAATGACCATGCCGCGGCTTCCAATTATTGGTTGAATGCGGTTTTGTGCGACGGTGCCGCTCATCGCGAGGCGTTTTTGGCTTTTACCAATGAACAGAATATTCAAACCCGCCCATTGTGGACACCGATGCACAAACTGGAAATCTACCAGGCCTGCTTGCAAACGGAACTGCCGAATACCGAATGGTTGGCCGATCGGGTTGTGAATTTACCGAGCGGGATTCCTTGCCAAGGTGCGGCAAAAGGGGGCGTGACGTCATGAACCGAACGCCTTTGTTGTTATTGGGAGGGGGAGGCCATTGCGCTGCCGTCATTGATGTGATTGAAGCCACAGATGCTTATGAGATTGTCGGCATTATCGAGTCGCCCGAATCGCAAACCGAATGTGTGTTGGGGTACCCGGTCATCGGTACCGACGACGATTTGCCTTATTGGGTTCAAAAAGTACCGGCTTGCCTGATAACGGTCGGTCAGCTTAAATCTTCGGCGGTGCGTCGTCGATTATTTCAACAGGTGCTTGATTTGGGCGGACATTTGCCCAGCGTGATTTCGCCGTTCGCCAAGGTGGCGGCGTCGGCCATTATCGGCGATGGCACCGTGGTGATGCATCATGCCTTGGTGAATCCGTTGGCGGAAATCGGCGCCAATAGTATTATCAATTCCAAAGCGCTGGTTGAGCATGATGTCCGAATCGGTGCGCATTGTCATATTGCCACTGGGGCGTTATTGAATGGGGGTGTGACCGTGGGGGATGATTGCTTGATCGGCAGTGGCTCGATGGTGGTGCAATCAACGCGTATTATCGGAAAAACTATCGTGGGCGCGGGCTCGGTGGTGGTGAAGGATATTGTCGAATCAGGTGTTTATATTGGACAGCCGGCGGCTCGGCACCTGAAAATGGAGGCGGAGGACTAATGTCGGTTCAGAAGCATACTTTCATTATTGCCGAAGCTGGAGTTAATCATAATGGTGACTTGCAAACCGCGTTGGCCTTGGTCGATGCCGCCGTTGCGGCGGGCGCGGATGCGGTGAAGTTCCAAACGTTCAAAACCGAAGAATTGGTGACGCAAACGGCCGAACAAGCCGCGTATCAGACCGATAATACCGGTGTGAAAGAAAGCCAGTTTGCGATGCTGAAACGGCTGGAATTGTCGGAGCAAGCTCACTTTGAGTTGTTAACCTATTGCCAAAAACATCATATCGAGTTCATGTCCACGGCGTTTGATTTACCGAGCGTTGATTTCCTGCATCGGCTTGGTGTCAAACGCTGGAAAATCCCGTCGGGTGAATTATTGTCAATTCCTTACCTACGTAAGATTGGCGGGTTGAATCAACCGACCATTTTGTCCACCGGCATGGGACGTTTGGACGAGGTGGTATTGGCGGTCGAAACGCTGCTCAAAGCAGGCCTGGCGAAAAATAACTTAACGATTTTGCATGCCAATACGGCCTATCCGACGCCGTATGAAGACGTGAACTTGCGGGCCATGCAGACTTTGGCGGAAACCTTTCAAGTGGCGGTGGGGTTGTCGGATCATTCGCTGGGCATTGAAGTACCGATTGCCGCCGTGGCGATGGGCGCGGAGATGGTTGAAAAGCATTTTACCTTGGATAAAAGCTTACCGGGGCCGGATCATAAAGCCAGCTTGGAACCGTATGAATTGAAAAACATGGTAACAGCTATCCGGCACGTGGAAGCGGCTTTGGGCGATGCCGAGAAACGACCATCGAATTCCGAATCCGGTAACTTGGCGGTGGTCCGAAAACGTTTGGTGGCGGCGAAACCGATTGCGAAAGGCGAGATTTTTACCGACCAAAATGTCACGATGAAGCGTTCGGATACGGGCGTCACGGGCTTTTTCTGGGACGATGTCATCGGCTGTGCGGCGGCTCGTGATTTAGGTGTCAACGCGGCGATTGAAGAGGATGATTATGTCTGACATCAATCGAATCGCACTGGTCACCAGCGGCCGAGCCGATTACGGTTTGTTGAAGCCGTTGTGGCAAAAACTACAAGCGGATGCCCTGTTTGCACCGACCATGATTGCCACCGGGTCACATTTGGTCGCGGAACAGGGAGAGACCATCTCGGTGTTGAAAGCCGATGGCATAGAGCCTTTGCTTGAAGTGGATATGGCTTTGCAGGGCGATCAACCGTCGCAACTGGCTGAAGCCAGTGGTCAGGCGTTGGCTAGGTTCGGGCGTTTATTCGAACAGCATGACTTTGATTTGGTGGTGATTCTGGGTGATCGTTTCGAAATGCTGGCCGTGGCCATGGCCGCGATGTTGAATCGGTTGCCTATTGCGCATTTACATGGTGGTGAAGCCACGTTTGGGTTAATTGACGATGCCGTTCGACACAGCCTGACGAAAATGTCGGCACTGCATTTCGTCTCGCACGACGATTATGCGCGACGTGTGATTCAAATGGGGGAGCAACCAAGCCGAGTGTTCAATGTCGGTGCCATTGGTTTGGATAATATTGTGGAACTGCCATTGCTGTCCTCCACCGCGTTGCAAGACGAAACCGGGGTGGACTGGACGATTTCAACGGTGCTCATGACCTATCATCCGGTGACTTTGAATGATGCGTCCGCGGCCGCACAGGAAATGGAAGTGGTTTTGGATGCGGTGATTGCAAGCGGTTTGCAAACGGTGATTACCATGCCGAATATCGATGCGGGCGGTGAGGCTATGTATCAAGTGATTGTCGCCGCCCAGCAAGCCCATCCCGAACAGCTGCACCTGGTGAAATCGCTGGGACAATTGCGCTATTTGAGTGCCATGCAGCACTGCGCAATGGTGTTGGGGAATTCTTCCAGTGGCATCATTGAAGCGGCTTCGTTTCAAAAACCGGTGGTCAATATTGGCGAACGCCAGTTGGGACGGGTGACGGGCGCGAATGTTCTGCATGTCGATTGCCAAACGGAAGCGATATTGCAAGCGATTGAAACCGCTTTATCGGATGCCTTTGTGTGTTTGTTGGCCGGTGTAAAAAATCCTTATGGAAACGGGCATACGGCCGAAAAAATAGTAGGACACCTGAAAACATTATCATTGCAAGATCGAAGTGCTTTATTGAAAAAAGGGTTTCACGATTGCGCGGAGGCCTGTTCATGAAAGTGTTGGTGATCGGTGCGGTGGATTTTAGTTTGCACTGTTTGAATATTTTGAATCAAGCTGGGGCCGACATCGTCGGTGTGGTTTCCACCGAACAGCCGGAGCGTTATTCGGATTATGCGGATATGGAACCGCTTTGCTGTCAGCACGGTTGGCCGTTTCAACGTGTGACGGACATCAATTCACCTGTGACTTTGGATTGGATAGGGCAACGTCAACCGGATGTCATTTTTTGTCTTGGTTGGTCACAGTTGATTAAAACGTCATTATTGGCACAACCGCCGTTAGGCGTGATTGGCGCGCACCCCAGTCTTCTGCCGCACAATCGAGGGCGACATCCGTTAATTTGGGCGTTAGTGCTCGGGTTGGAGAAAACCGGTTTGAGTTTTTTTCAAATGAACGAAGGCGCGGACACCGGGGACATCTTGGCTCAGAGCGAAATTCCGATTGGTGCAGACGATAATGCCGAGGATTTGTATGAAAAGGTTAAGGTCACGGCCGTGCCACTATTGACAGAACTTTTTCAGGCCTTAGCCGAAGGGCGGGTGCAACCGCTTCCACAAGCGGCATCGTGCGGAAATCATTGGCGGAAACGCTCTAAAGTCGATGGGCAAATCGATTGGCGCATGTCGACAAAGGCGATTCATAATCTGGTAAGAGCGTTGCATCGACCTTACCCGGGCGCGACGGCAAGTTATGGTCAAACGGAATTTGTCGTTTGGCAAGTGGAAAACGTCGATTGGCCCGACGCCGAATATGAAATCGAGTACCACGAACCGGGCAAAATTTTAGCTCTGCGGGACGGGAAGCCGATTGTCAAAACCTATGATGGCGTGCTGAAATTGAAACAGATAGAACCGGAGTTGGATTTTACTCCCGATACGTATATGGATTGAACATGGCAAATGTTGTTGTTTTTGCACCGCACCCGGATGACGAAACGCTGGGCTGCGGAGCCACTTTATTAAAGCACCTGGCGAAAGGTGACCAGGTCAGCTGGGTGATTGTGACCCGCATGACTGAACAAATGGGGTTTGATGCCGAGCGCCAAGCCAAACGGCAAGCCGAAATTGAACAGGTGGCTGAAGCCTACGGTTTCCATCACGTATTTGAGTTAGGGTTTCCGGTCGCGGAACTGGACCGGGTCGCGATGAAGGATTTGGTCGGTGCTTGTTCTGAGGTGATTCAGCAGACGCAAGCAAATGTCTTGTATTTGCCTTATCGTGGGGATGCACACTCGGATCATGCTTATGTATATGATGCCGTGTCCGCTTGTACCAAAAACTTTCGATATCCGAGTGTCCGTTCGGTTCGGGTATATGAAACCTTGTCGGAAACCGGCTTTGGATTGAATACCCAAGACACCGGGTTTCATCCTAACCTATGGGTGGATGTGACGGATTTTCTGTCGCGAAAAATCGAGCTGATGGCGTATTTTGAATCGGAAATGGCCAACCACCCGTTTCCGCGTTCGGAAGCGTCTTTGCGCGCCTTGGCTGTTTTGCGCGGCGCGCAGATTCAGACAGAAGCGGCCGAAGCTTTCATGAGTGTGAAAGAGGTGGAGGTCTGATGTCTTCGGCCATTGCATTGATTCCGGCCAGAGCCAATTCCAAGCGTTTTCCGCGCAAGAATTTAGCGATGTTGGGCGATAAGCCCTTACTCGCCTGGACGATTGAAGCCGCGCTGGAAAGTGGCGTTTTTGACGAAGTGGTTCTGTCTTCCGACAGTGATGAAATTCTGCAAACCGTGTCCGGTTATCAGGACGCCGGATTGACATACGAGTTACGATCGCCACATTTGGCCACGGACGATGCCACGGCGGTTCAAGTGCTTTCGGATGTGATTGCCCGGCGCGCCGCCGATGGCAAAAACTACCAGGCCTGCAGTTTGCTGTTGCCGACTTGTCCGTTCCGAGACGCCCAAGATATTCAACGCGCTTTTGCGCTATTGACGGATGAAGTCAAATCGGTGGTGTCGATGAAGCAAACCGCTCAATTGCCGCAGTTCATGTTTCGTCAATCGGAGGACGGTTTGGCCAAAGTGCCTGAGCAATTCTGTTCCACGGACTTTGCCGCGACACGTTTGCAAGCCAATCCTGAATACTTTTACCCGAACGGCGCCATTTATTTTGCACACACTGATGCGTTTCTTTCTGAGCAACGTTTTTACACAGATAACATGAAAATTTACAGCATGCCGGAAGCCCGTTCGATCGATATCGATAATCAAGTGGATTTGGTTTTTGCCCAGGCCGTTTTAGAAAATAACATACATCAAGAGGATTTTGCATGAGTCAGTTTCAATCGCAGGAAGTTTTAAAACACGCTTTGAATTTATGGTGGTTGCGGCCGGAAAATGCTTTGGCACTAGCGTCCTATGTCATCAATGGTGTTGATTTAACCCCGAAAGACGGTGAAAAAACCGCCGATTTTGCCTGCGGTGACGGGGTGAATACCTTCTTTAAGTGCGGTGGGCGCTTCACCGAAGACTTTGACTTGTTTATTGCCGGTGCCGGTCAACAAAAGACCACGGACGTCGCCGCGAAAGACATTGATGTTTTCGATTATTACGATCAAGCCTACCGACCGGTCATTGAACAGACCCCAACAAGAGGGTTTACCTATGGTACCGATCACAAGGAAAATCTGCTGAAAAAGGCTGAGACATTGGACTTTTATCAAAGTCTGCACCTGGCTGATTTACGTGATGAAGTGACCGGAATTGAGGATGGCAGTCTGGATAAGGTGTATTGCAATAGCCTGTATTGGGTGGCGGAAACCGATGTGGCACTGCAAGCGATGAAGCGGAAATTAAAGCCATCCGGTGTGATGGTGATTGATGTTTTCACTACGGAGAAGAAAGAACTGGACTGGGGCAAGTTGATGCCGGGTACGCCTGATTTGTGGCAGCAGATGCTGAATCGCGGACGTCAGGCCACGAATCCGGGGTTACGTGATGAAAGTGGCTGGGAGATGTTGTTTGCGGATTGCGGGTTGGAAGTCGTGGAGTCTCGCGACATTCTGCCCGCCAGCTTGGCGCACATTTGGAATTTGGGGATGCGCCCGATTTTTCCGATGTTGAATAAGATGGCCGCCAATTTGTCGGCCGACAACCGCATGGAGATTAAACAGGAGTGGGTGGAAGTCTTTACCGAACTGCTGTTGCCGGTGCTGGAGTATCCGGACTTGTTCGGACAGGATCAACGACGTTATCGGATGCAGTATGTGTTGCAACAAACGGCTTGAAATAAACGTCATCAAGCGCGTAACTCGCACGAGAGTGGAACCATTAAACGAATAAGCAATGGAAGTAATGGGTGAGACGATGACCAAGCATTTTGCATTGGAGTTTGAAATCGGTGGGCATCCGGTCGGGTTGGGCGAAGAACCGCTTTTCCTGCCGGACATCGGTACCTTTTTCAATCAAGATATTGAGCAAGCCGAGCAGATGATTCGTCAATTGGCGGAGGCCGGCGTCAAGGTGGTGAAAGGGGAAATCCTGCATCGACCGGATATTGCATTGGATACGGATTATGACGACGAGTATTTAGTCGATGGTAACCGGATTCAAAAAGAAAATTATCGTCGATTGATTGAGCGAAAAGTGGTTAGCCTCGCGGATTATCAACGATTATTCGCGCTGTGTCGCCGTCTGGGGATGCAGGTGGCGGTTTCGGTTTACGACTTTGAAGGGGCGCAATTTGCTGTGGACGAGGGCTGTGTAGCGTTAAAAGTCGCTTCGTCGAATATTACCCACCAACCGTTGATAGAGTACATCGCGCATCTTGGTTTACCGATGATCATGGATACCGGCCGGGCGGATTTGAGCGAAATTTCGCGGGCTGTCGGTTGGGCCGAAAAGGCCGGTGCCCGGCAATTGATTGTGCAACAAAGCCCGAAAGCTCCTCCGGCACCGGTGGGCGATCATAATTTGCGGTTTATGCAAACCTTACAGCAGACGTTTGGTTGTCTGACCGGATTATCCGACCACCATGTCGGTACGGAAATGCTATTGGCGGCAACGGTGATGGATGTGGCGGTGTTGGAAAAAGGTGTTTATATGGACGGTGCGGCCATGGACCAAGGCGTGTATCACTCTATGCCGGTGTCAGAGGTAGCGGATACGTTGAATCAGATTCGACAAATTCATGCAGCCCTGGGTGACGGGCGAGCACCGTTGGAAGCCAAGCCGCATCGTGCCCGGATGGGGTTGGTTGCCAAACAAGACTTGCCGGTGGGGGCAGTGTTAAGTTTGGATGTTGTGGATTTTGCCTTTCCGGCGTTGGGAATCGGTGCCCAGGCCTGGTCGGAAGTCGATAAGGCTGTGTTGACGAAACCGCTCACTCGCGGGCAGGTGATTCATTGGAGCCATCTTGAAGGGAATGCATAAACCACCGGCGTTTCCTTACCACGCGCCGGAGCAGGTGTGTTATGCACGCCTGTCGTCTTCCGAAGAAAGAGCTTTGCGCCACTTTTTGGGGGTGGAAAACGGTCGCCTGTCTCGCATGGAAGGCACGGCCTATGATTATCCGTTCGGTTTTTATCGTTTCGATGCTGATAAGTTTGAGACACCCAGCCAGTTTTTTAAACTGCTTCCCGAGGCTTTTTACGATTTGGAAGCATTTTCCGTTCAGTTGGAAGCCGATTTAAATCATGCCGGCGTGCTGGCGCGATCTTTGGATATTTCTGTCGCCACCTTTCAGGATGATACCGTCTGTTTAATCCGTGGCGATTTTCTGAACTTTTCTCCCTTGTCTTTGGACGAATCTCAAGTTATCGTTTTCGGTCAATATCTGGCCCGATTACACCGTGTTTTGAAACAGCATCCGTTACAGGTCAAGTGCCGTGATAATTGGCTTGAACGCAAAGCCGGTTTTAATCGGGTTTTGCAGAAAGTCACGGATCGGCTCAAAGCGTTTCCCGATTCGGATTGGATGCTTGATGACTTGACGATTTCGCCAAACGAATTGCACCTGTTTGTCGAGCATTATCCGTTATTGGATTTCGATTTGGACAGGGCGCAGATGGTGCACGGGGATTTGAATGTCGGAAATGTTCTGTCGCTTAACGGGCAACCTTGCGTAATCGATTATGAAAATGCTCGTTACAGCTTTTTTCCGGTCGGGTTTGATTTGGCGATGGCTTCACAGCGATTATTATGGGGGCGTGCTCCCGAAGAAGCCGAACGCTTGGAAAACTGTTTGTGCAAAGCCTACGGCTTGAAAGGCGATTTGACATCGCCCATGATCGCCTTGTCAATTCGGTCCATGGCGATTTTGTTGGAGAATATGCTTTTCAAGCAATGGCGCGTGCCGCAAAGCGAGTGGGATAAGTTCGTGGCGTTGGTTTATCAAGCGAAAAACCGGTACAAATAAGCTCTTGGAACTGTTCTGAAAAGGTTTCGGTTTGTCAAAACCGGTTGAATTTAGGGTGGCGAAATTTCGTATTTTTATATAACCTTAACCTTGGAACCGATTGGGTCAAATTAAAAAAGGAAAAAGGGGTTTTCACCGACCGTTTGATTTGATGATGAAATTATTGATTACTGCCAGAGACCCCGCAACGGCTGTTTCTTTTGAACGTTTGGTTCCCGAGCTTTACGCCAATGGCCGCTTTCATCTAAAGGTCTTGTGTCAGGAACCGGCGTACCGGTTACTGGAGCCGTTTGTGCCTCATGACGAGTTGCAGATAATTCCGCCAGGAGATTGTGATGCCGTGTTACAAAGCGCCATTTTGCGTGAAACGTTTGATACGTTTCAACCGGATGCGGTTCTGACCGGCATTTCCGGCCCGGATACCGGATTGGACGAAGCCGTTTTGCACTATGCCGCTGAGCAGCATATCCATTCTTACGCATTGCAAAGTTTCTGGGGCGGTGTTAACCAAGCCTCCGGCGCGTTACCGAATACCGCTTTCGTCATTGATGACGAAGCCGCGCGTTTGACTCACGAGCGCTACCCTCAAATTGAAAATATTCCAATTGGCTCCATCAAACACGCCGGTTATCGGTTTTATAACCCTTTGGCCGCGCGGCAACAAAAACGCCCAGGCCTGGCCGATTCTGCACCGGGCACGGTGCTGGTCGGTTTTTTCGGTCAGCCGATTTTGGACATCCCCGGGTACTTTGAAACACTTGAAGGTTTGGTGCGGCAATTATCAAAATGGCCTCGGCCTTTCAAGTTGCTGTATCGTCCCCACCCAAAAGAAAGTCGTCACCAGCGGGATAAGACATTTGCGTTGTTCCAAGACGCGCTCGGCGACCGAGCGATGATGAACCCCATGAGAGGCATTAAGGACAGCCTTGTCGTGTGCGACTTGGTTTTAAGTGCTTTTTCAAGCTCTGGTTTTGATAACCTTTATTTGAATGAAATTGCTCGGGAGCCGTTTAATGTCAGCGTTTATTTGTGGTTCGAACCGGCGTTGATTGAGTGGTGGCGGGGGTATAATCAGTTGGCGGAATTGCCGCTGGTGACTGAAGAGTTGTTGTTATCGGTCGATACAGAAGAAAGGTTACTGGCGGTTTTGGAACAGGGATTGCTCGAAGAAACTCGTCATGCGTTATGGGAAAGAGCCAAGCGGCATTTGCCGTGTCCGCAAGCGTCTACCGAGTTGCTCATTTCTAAGCTGTTAACGGATTTTGACGGCGTACAACCAGAAGGAAAACAGGGACATGGTTGAACAAGAAACAATTTTAGGGTTTATTCCTGCCCGTGGCGGTTCCAAAGGATTGATCGGAAAGAATCTTTATCCGATTTTGGATAAGCCTCTGTTGCAGTACACATTGGACGAAGTACAAAAAAGCCAGTATCTCAATGACTTGATGCTCTCCAGCGAGGATGCGGAAATCAATGCATTCGCCCAAAAATGCGGTTTGACGGGGGATTATGTTCGACCGGTGGAGTTGGCGGCGGATTCCGTGACCAATGTGGAAGTGCTTATGCATGCTTTGGACTGGTTGGAAGCGCGTGATCGTTTGCCGGATGCGGTGGTGTTATTGCAACCGACCACGCCGTTACGAACCGTCGAAGAGATTGATGCCGCGATTTTACAATTCCTAGAAAGTGAGCGGGATTCGTTAATCAGCGTGCAGCCGATGCGGGAGCATCCCTATAAATGTTTGCAAGTGCAGGGGGATGATTGGCGCTATTTGGCCCAACCGGACACCTATGTCTCGCAACGCCAGGCCTTTGATGACGACTATTATGTGATTAACGGTGCCATTTATATTGCCACACCTCAGTTTTTGAGAGAGCATCGTCGTTTGGCGGTGGCCGGTTTGTCGGATTTGTTTATGATGGATGCGGTTTCCGGTGTGGATGTCGATGATTTGGCGGATGTCTACCAAGTGGAAGCCCTCTTGAAGATGCGTCAGGCGCAAATGGAATAATGCTAAAGGTGAAGTTGGGGAAAGGTGATGGATTTATTTGATTGGCCAGCCATTTCGATAGAAGAAAATGCGACGATTCGTGATGCCTTAACGGTATTGGACCAACAAGCCATGCAAATCGTCTTGGTGGTGTCCGAAGAGCGTTGTTTGCTCGGCACGGTGACCGATGGGGATATCCGTCGTGGCTTGCTGCGAGGGGAGACTCTGGACAGTTCCATCAAGTTGGTGGCGAATGCAACGCCTACTGTCGGGCTCGATTCGGAAACCGAGATGGTTTGGCATCAGCACATGAAACGGCGTTCGCTGCGGCATCTACCGATTTTGAATGATCGAAAACAAGTGGTCGGCCTGTATTACCGCAAAACGCAGGTGACGCCGCGTCGCCAAAACCCAGTGGTGTTGATGTTGGGTGGTTTGGGAATGCGTTTACGTCCCTTGACCGAGACCATCCCCAAGCCGATGTTGCCGGTCGGCAATCAACCGATTTTGGAAACCATCGTCAAACACATTGCCGACCAAGGGTTTACCGAATTTTATTTCTGCATCAACTACCTTGGCGATAAGATTCGCCAGTATTTCGGTGACGGCGAGAAATGGGGTATTCACATCACTTACATTGAAGAAAGCAAACCGATGGGGACGGCCGGAGCTCTAAGCTTATTGCCAGAACTACCAGGCCTGCCGCTTATTGTGATGAATGGGGATTTGCTGACGAAAATCGATTTTCGTTCCTTGCTGGACTTTCATGCCGAACACCAAAACTGTGTGACGACCTGTGTGCGTGAATATTCGCATCAAGTGCCTTATGGTGTGATTGAAATGGAAGGGCCATACATCAATCAACTGGTGGAAAAGCCGGTTTATCGTTATTTCGTGAACGCCGGCATCTATTGTTTGTCGCCGGAGGTGTTGTCGAGTATTCCGCAGGACAGTTTTTATGATATGCCGACTTTAGTGGACGCCTTGATTGAAGAAGACCGTAAAACCGGTGGTTTTCCATTGACGGAATATTGGATGGACATTGGGCATATCCCGGATTACGAACAGGCACAAGCGGACTATGAAGTGTATTTCAAGTAAGGTGGATGAGCTTCAAGCGGAAGCCCAAAATCAAAAAATAAAAAAGCCGACAAATTTGTCGGCTTTTTTATTGGGAGCGTTTTTCGCTAGCTTTTCGGCTGTGTGGCCAAGTTCATCAATTCATCGGCGACGATGTTGTCGGGGTCGATTTTTTTGATGTTTTGGATGGCTTGCATGGCGTCTTCCGTTAGACCGAGGTGAATCAGCAGCTTGACCAGTTTGATCCAGGTGGCGACATCCTCTTCGTTACGGTTGAGGTAATGCACGTAAATTTCAGCCGCACCAGGGCCGTCACCGGTGGCGGCCAGAATATCCGCGTAAGCGATGAAAAATTCATCGGAATAGTGCGTCAACACTTCCAGTGCATTCAAGGCCGTTTGGTAATCTTTTTTATCCAATGTGATGTTAACGACACGTTTTAAGCCTTCCATCAAGAGTTTTTCGTCTTTGATTTGGACGAATTCATTAAGCGCATCGTCCGGCATGTCTCTCAACTCATAGATAAAGCCGGCGCCCAGATGACACAGGTCTTTGGCTTGTTCATCCTCGCGTTCGGCGATGTAATTGACGAGTGCTTCCAAGTCATAGGGACGGTTTTCGACAAAATAACGTCGAATGCGTTCAAAGAGATTGGTGATGCTTTCACCCTTGGATTTCAACTGGCGGCTGAGTTTGGTTTCCGTTGCTTTCAGCTCTTCTTGATAGGTCTCTAGGAGAGCTTCAATGGCTTCGCGTTGGGCCGAGTCAAGCCGGTCGAGTGACAGACCATTCATTTTCAGCCAGACCAATGGGCGACCTTCTTCATGTAACTCATGCCATTGTTCGACCAGTTTGTCGAAGTGTTTGGTGCCTTCCGCTTCCTTTAAGCGATGGTTCAAGCGTGTGATGGCGCCTTCAATGGATTGCTTGAGCGGATCAGCCGAATCGACCAGGCCTGAGAAGTAGTGAATAAACGAATCCTTGATCTGGTCGCGGGTCATATCGTCTTTGCCGACACTGGGGTTCATGAAATCTTTATAGGCTTTAATGGAATAGTTGAAAATGAATTCGGCATGCGGTCCCATTTCGTCGTTGAGATTTTTTTGTAGTGAGACAATTTGTTGGGTCAGTTTGTCCGTTTCGGCTAAATCTTTGAAGAGTCGTTTGGCCAGTTTTTTCCCCTGCTTGGCTTCTTTGATGACGGTCCGGCATAAATCACGCATTTCCTGGCAGTAACGTTTGGCATTTTTTAAATGGGTTTTATACGGTTTTAAATCAAACGTCAGGTTTTCTTTAATCTGCATTAAGGCCGCGTCTTTGTCAGCGTTCGGCAATTCAATGTCGTTTGGATTGCGGTATTCGACATTTTTCATTAGAGCCGTGTCTTCGCTCAAGGTGTAGAAGCGGCTTCGAAACGTTTTGAGCGAGTAGGCGACGAATTCTTCCATGCCTTGGCGGGCGTTGGCAAAGCTGGGGGTTGTTTCGGCAATACGACCGGAGTAGGTCTCGACCCGGTTGGTGGCCTGTCCGAGGTATTTACCGGTTTTGGATTCGACACTTTCCGATTCATAACTTTGGCCATTTTCACCATAGCAGAAGTCGACACCTGAAAACAAAACCTGTTCTGCGCCAAGAAACGCGGCGACGGAAGTCATGGTATTGGTGACGGTTGGGCCGACGATGCCGAGGTTCTCCGGTTGCGGGTGATGGTCATCCACCCATGGGTACATAAGTCCTAGGTAAGCATGAATGCCGGACCATTCCGCGACCAGTTTATTGTTGGCGTTATTGGAATGCACGAGGACGGCGGTATCACCGAACTGCAGCATGGATTTACTGTTGTCGTAACTGACATCATGCGGATCGACAGTGACAAAGAAATCGGGCTGAATCTGTTCTTTTTTCAAGCGGTTGGCGATACGTGCCGCGGCAAAAATGACCAGTTTGTGTTGGTTGGCTTTGATCCAGTTGATGGATTTATCGAGTGACGGGCCGCCCCCCATAATGATGGCGGTCTTACCGGCCAATGCATTTTCCACTTTGGCAACCGGCAAGCTATTGGCGGCGAGGTTGTTCAATTGGCTGTCGATAAACACATTGTTGATGGCATAGCCACTTTCAGAAGCGGAAAAGATATTGTATTTATCCAGAATTTGATCCCATAAGTGACGGTAGACGTCATTTTTGGAGTCGATGACTGCCAGCGAACGTAACAGAGTGTAGCGTCCGTGCGCGATGTAATCGGAATAGCGTTCCGGTAGGTCGCCGAAGTTGAGGTCCTCTGGTTCCAGGTCTATGAGGTCTTCATTGCGTTCGAAGGTCTTATCGATATGCGAAATCAGTTCCGGCTTTTCAATGATGATGTAATGGCGCCCTTGATCGGCATGATATTTCTGCAGGTAGGGAATCAGCAGTCCGGAATCGGAACCGACAATGATAAACAGCCTGTTTTCCTGATTCAAAACATCATTGAAGACTTTATTGAACGTTGCGGTCGCGCCGACGTTATCAAAAGCCGTGTGGTTGATTTCTTGAAAATATTGGTCACCGAAGGAGTTGGTGTAGAGATTTTCGATATTAATTGTTTTCATAAGACCTGTTTTTGTGTTTTTTAAACCCGTTGAAAAGGCTTGTTTTTAAAGCTTTTTACAGACTAACAGAAAGTATGCCAAAAAAAATTTTAAAAAAAATCGATTTTTTTCCTAAAGCTTTATAAAAGTCAGCCGTTACCAACAGTGAAGGGAAAGATTAGACGATTGATTGAATAGTAAAAAACATAATAACAATCGCGTATTTTTTTTAAAAAGGAGATAAGATCATGGCAATGGTAATCAATACAAATATTGCTTCCGAAAACGCAGTACGCCTATTGGACGGTTCTAACCGTGAAATGGCAACTTCAATGGAACGTTTGACTTCTGGTCTACGTATTAACAAAACAGCAGATGATGCTGCAGGTAAAGCCGTTGTTTCTTCCATGACCGCTCAGGTTCGTGGTACGGACATGGCGATTCGTAATGCCAATGACGGTATTTCATTGGTACAGACCGTTGATGGTGCGGCGGAAGAAACCGTTAACATGTTGTACCGTATTCGTGAGCTAGCGGTTCAGTCGGCTAACGAAACTTACAACTCTGCACAACGTTCGCAAATGAACATAGAAGTGTCTCAGTTGAGACAAGAAATTAACCGTATCGCTTCCACCACAAAATTTAACGGTGTGCAGTTGATGGCAAGTGCCAATATCATCTCCATCCACGCGGGTTGGGAAACGGCCGGTGCCAATACGTTGAAAGTGTCTTTGAAAGCGATGGGCGCGGCGGATTTGGGTGTGACTGGTACCATCGACACGCAAGCGAACGCTTTGACAGTCATGTCTCAGGTGGACGCGGCGTTGGAATCGGTTGCAAAAACCCGTGCTGGTTTCGGTGCGATGCAAAACCGTATGGAATACACCATTTCCAACTTGCAGAACGTAAACGAAAACATCATGGCAGCTCGTAGCCGTATCGAAGATGCGGATTATGCTTCTGAAAGTGCTAACTTGGCGAGAACACAAGTTCTTCAACAAGCTGGTATGAGCATGCTGTCTCAAGCAAACCAGTCTCAGCAAAATGTATTGGCATTACTGAGTTAATTTAGTATAAATTAGATACTAAAGCTGAGCTTGAAAGGAGGGGGGTATTATTATGAATACTCTTGGTGATGAGTTACTGGAGACCAAAGTGTACGTGCCTGCCACGGCATCAACGTCAAAAGTAGCGAATGAATCAACAACAGTGGGTTCCACGCCTCCTTTAGACAAGCAGAAGGCTTCTTCCAGCATAGATGCTCTGAACAAGAAGCCTTCGATTGATGCTCCTCAAAATTCGAGCAGCGTTACAGTTTCCGAAGCGGAAACGGATCGTATGATGGAAAACATTAATGCCATGTTGGACAATTTGGACAACTATATGATGTTTGAAAAAGACGATGTAACGGGGAGAAACATCTATTCTTTAATAGATAAAGACTCTAAAGAGGTCATTAAGCAATTTCCTTCGGATGAGTTTTTAAGCGTCTCCCGACGTCTGGTCGAGTATTTAGAAGCAGAGCTTTCTAAAGAGGTAAGCAGTGACGATAAAATTGGGAATATTGTCAGTAATATTGTTTGATTTTATGGTTATCTGAAAGCGAGTGTTGGGTTTACCTGGCACTCGCTTTTTTTATTTTCTGGCCTTCCTTGATCGACGTTTCAAAAGTTTTTCTGCCCTCCTTTTATAGCCATTTTTTTATTGAGCTTTAGATTTTTAAAAACAATTTAACCTATTGAAAATAAAGTATTTTTAAGTTTTTTAAGTAAAAAGTTATCAAGTTTTCTAGCGGTGTCCCGATAACGTAATTGAAAGGCGAGAGGTTTCATGACTTAGACCAAAATGGAATAGGGGTGAAGCCTTAAAATTAGCTTCTTTACACTTGGGAGTAAATATTATGGCTATGGTAATTAATACAAATATCGCTTCTGAAAATGCGGTCCGTTTGTTGGATCAAAGCAGTCGCGAAATGACAACCTCAATGGAACGTTTGACTTCTGGTTTGCGTATCAATAAAACCGCGGATGACGCGGCTGGTAAAGCGGTTGTGACACAAATGACGTCTCAGGTCCGTGGTACGGATATGGCGATTCGTAATGCGAATGACGGGATTGGTCTGGTACAGACTGTTGATGGTGCCGCTGAGGAAACTGTAAACATGTTGTACCGTATTCGTGAGCTAGCGGTTCAGTCGGCTAACGAAACTTACAACTCTGCACAACGTTCACAAATGAACATCGAAGTGTCTCAATTGAGACAGGAGATCAACCGTATCGCTTCTACCACAAAATTTAATGGTGTGAAGTTGATGGCGAGTCAAAACATTATTTCCATCCACGCGGGTTGGGAAACAGGTGTGGCCAACACATTGAAAGTGTCTCTGAAAGCAATGGATGCGGCAACTTTGGGTGTAACAGGTACCATCGATACACAAGCGAACGCTTTGACAGTCATGTCTCAGGTGGACGCGGCGTTGGAATCGGTTGCAAAAACCCGTGCTGGTTTCGGTGCGATGCAAAACCGTATGGAATACACCATTTCCAACTTGCAGAACGTAAACGAAAACATCATGGCAGCTCGTAGCCGTATTGAAGATGCGGATTATGCTTCTGAAAGTGCTAACTTGGCGAGAACTCAGGTTCTACAACAAGCTGGGCAAAGCATGCTTTCTCAAGCGAATCAGTCAACTCAAAACGTGCTTGGATTACTTCAGTAATCTAAATAATGCCGGGGAGAGCTTTCTCCCTGGCTTTTTCTTCATTATGTTTTGATTTGTGGAGTGTTGTTCGAACACCACCACTCTATAAATCAAAATTTAATGTCCTGGTTTGATACAGGTTGCAAAGGAGTGGTTTCTCATGTCACAGGTAATTGAAAAACGTTTACTGAACTCGTACGGAACCGTTTATGCCAAAGCGGTGAAAAATGAGCTGGTTTTATCTAAGCGTTTTTTATGTGGTGAAAGAGGGACTGATGAGGTATCGAAGCAGGCTGAGCAGGATTTACAAGCCATGCGGTGTTTAGCATCGCGTTTTAGACTACAGGCGGCTTTAAATGGGGTGGAGTTGTTGGGATTGCAAGCCAATCCGAAACGACAAAGCCTTTTAGGGTTGTTACGGTAAGGTGTCGTGCCGAAATTAAGTTCATGTTTTATTTAAAAAATGAATAGTAATAAACGTTGTTTTTAAGCAACGAAACAGTTAAAGGGTTTCCCTTGTGTGTTAACGGCATCGTCATTTTGGCATGCCGTTTTTTTTATTTCATAACTTGCCGGGAAAACGATTATGGGCATGTTTATCAATACAAATATAGCGTCGGTGAATGCCGTTCGGTTGTTGGATCAGTCGAGTCGGGAAATGGCGGTTTCGATGGAGCGTTTGACCTCCGGGTTGCGCATCAATCGAACAGCGGATGATGCGGCCGGTAAAGCCGTTGTGACGGCGATGACCGCGCAAATTCGCGGTACGGACATGGCAATTCGTAACGTCAATGATGGTATTTCATTGGTGCAAACCGTTGATGGTGCGGCGGAAGAAACTGTCAATATGCTGTACCGTATTCGTGAGCTGGCGGTTCAGTCGGCGAACGAAACCTACAATTCTGCGCAACGTTCACAAATGAACATAGAAGTGTCTCAGTTAAGACGAGAAATCAACCGTATTGCGTCGACCACGAAGTTTAATGGTGTGAAGTTGATGGCGAGCACGAACATTATTTCGATTCATGCCGGTTGGGAAACGGCCGCTGCCAATACCTTGAAAGTGTCTTTAAAAGCGATGAATGCGAGCGCTTTAGGGGTGGTGGGAACCATTCAAACCCAAGCCTCTGCTTTAGGTGTGATGTCGCAAGTGGATGCGGCGTTGAAATCGGTGGCGAAAACCCGAGCGGGATTTGGTGCGATGCAAAATCGTATGGAATACACCATTTCCAATTTACAGAATGTGAATGAGAATATTATGGCCGCACGTAGCCGTATCATGGATGCGGATTATGCTGCGGAAAGTGCGAACCTGGCAAGAACACAGGTTTTGCAACAAGCGGGAATGTCCATGTTGTCTCAGGCGAATCAAATGACGTCTAACGTCTTGTCTTTGCTTCGATAGGCATCGACTTTAAGATTCGGAAACGCTGGTTACATTTCGGCTTTTCGGGTAAAATTAAGTGTGCTGGATTATCGTAGTGATAATTTACAGTTCCCTTGTGTGTTAACGGCGGTCCGAGGTTTCGGATTCGCCGTTTTTTTTTGTGTTTTTTAAGTGATATGAAAAATGACCAGGCCTGGTGAAAAGCGGTTTATTGGTTGTTTTTAATGTTTTTTTCGTTTTAAACGTTAAAAATTTCTAAAGGAATTTGAAAGCGTCCCGATAAAGAAATTGAAGGCAGCAAAGAATGCCTCAAACATAAAAATAAAGATATTAAAAACACACACAAGTACACACAGGGAGAACTGTCATGGCACTAGTCATCAATACAAATATTGCGTCTGAAAATGCGGTCCGTTTGTTGGATCAAAGCAGTCGCGAAATGTCGACTTCAATGGAACGTTTGACTTCTGGTCTGCGTATCAATAAAACAGCGGATGACGCCGCCGGTAAAGCGGTTGTCACGCAAATGACTTCACAAATTCGCGGAACCGACATGGCTTTGCGTAACACCAATGACGGGATTGGTTTGGTACAAACCGTTGATGGTGCGGCGGAAGAAACCGTTAACATGTTGTACCGTATTCGTGAGCTGGCGGTTCAGTCGGCGAACGAAACCTACAACTCGGTTCAACGTTCACAAATGAACATCGAAGTGTCTCAGCTAAGACGTGAGATTAACCGTATCGCTTCGACCACAAAATTTAACGGTGTTAAATTGATGGCGAGTGCAACGATTATTTCGATTCACGCCGGTTGGGAAACAGGCATCGCGAACACGCTGAAAGTGTCTTTGAAACGCTTGACCGCTTCAGCTTTGGGCGTGACCGGAACCATTCAAACTCAAGCGTCTGCTTTGGGAATGATGTCACAAGTTGACGCGGCTCTGGAATCCATTGCGAAAGCTCGAGCCGGTTTCGGTGCAATGCAAAACCGTATGGAATACACCATTTCCAACTTGCAGAATGTGAACGAGAATATTATGGCGGCCCGTAGTCGTATCGAAGATGCAGATTATGCCGCTGAGAGTGCAAATCTTGCCAGAACGCAAGTGTTACAACAAGCCGGGCAAAGCATGCTTTCTCAAGCAAATCAGTCCACTCAGAATGTTCTGGGGCTCCTTCAGTAAGCCTTCAGCACTAATCTCTTTAATCTAAACACTTTGTTGGCCTGAAATTTGTTATGGTCAACAAAGTGTTTTTAGATATGTTCCTTTTGCCAATCGAAACCTTTTTTTCATAAAATGCTAAAGTTACGTTTTTGGTGGCCGATTTATTAAACATAGGTATCTAAAAATATAACAATACAGTTAATATAAGTTTGTATTAGCTTTTCAGGCTGGAGAAAAATCATGGCAAACGATATCGGTGTCAGTATTCTGAATTCGATGGGTGCGAATACTTTTGATGTGAGCACGATTTCCAAAACCTTGGCGGAAGCGGATGTCTCGGCTCGCCGTTCCATCATCGAAAACAATGAAACCAAATACAACAGTAAATTAACGGGGTACGATACCCTGGGAATGGCTTTTGACGGCTTCATGTCGCAAATCAGCACCTTGATGGATATCTCCAATTTCCAGCAAAAAACCGTTGTGTCCTCCGATCCGTCTGTGTTGGATGCGACCGTGACGGGCAGCCCGAATAATGGTTCCTATCAGATAGAAGTTCAGTCTCTTGCCACCTCGCATACTCTGGCGTCTCAAGCCGAATTCGCGTCGACCAACAGTGTCGTCGGTGAAGGTACCTTGACGTTCAATGTGGGCGGTGCGGTTTCAAACATTACCATTGATGCGACCAATAATACCCTGTCCGGCATCCAGCAAGCCGTGAATGACGCCGGTATTGGCGTCAATGCAACGGTTGTCAATGTCGGAACCGGTTATAAACTTATGTTTTCATCCGCGCAATCCGGCGCCGGTAATACGATTGATGTGTCGATTACCGGTGATACAGATGGAAATAATGCCGATGCGGCGGGGCTTTCCCGCTTGGCAACCGCGAATATGGATGAAACGGTAGCCGCTCAGGATGCCACGGTTGTGGTAAATGGTTTGACCATTACCAATTCTGGCAACACGATTGATGGTGTTATTGAAGGCGTGTCCCTGAATTTGAAATCTTCGGATATTGGTAGTACAAAAACGCTTGAAATTCAAAATGATACGGCGGACCTGTCTCAGGCGGTTCAAGATTTTGTCGATTTATATAATGCTTTGGATGAGATTTTTACGAACTTAGGTTCCTCTGAGACGGATGAAGAAGACGAAACCATGGGTTCTTTGAGTGGGGATTCCGCTCTCAGAGAAGTTAAGTATCGTATTCGTGAAGCCATGATTGAATCGATCCCTGGTTTGACCGGTTCCGTTCAGTCATTGGCCGATATCGGTATTCGATCTGAGTTGGATGGCACACTTTCTTTGGATACCGGTATGTTGAATTCTGCGATTGCGAATAATCCGGAAGCGGTTGGTAAGTTGTTTGCCGCCAGTGCGACGGCTACCGACAATCAAGTGACGTACATGGGGTCAACTGACCAGACGATTGAAGGGTCTTACGCTCTCAATATTAATACGGTCGCATCTCAAGCTCAAGTTGCCGGTGCATCAATTGGCGCTGGTGGTGACATTACTATTGATGGCACCAATAATGTATTGAAAGTGGCGGTTGACGGCAATCAAACACTGGATTTGCAATTAACCCAAGGCACTTATACCCGTGATGATTTAGCAAAAGAAATTTCACGCGTCATTAATAACGATAGCACCGTTGCCGGAGCCGGAAGCAAAGTGGCTGTGGAATATGATGATGCCACTCAAACCTATACGATGACGTCGAATAAATACGGCTCGGCATCCTCTTTGGAGTTGATGTCGGGTAGCTTTTTGACATCTGGTGTCTCTGGTCTGGGCGTAACGGCGCAAACAACCGGTACGGATGTGCAAGGCTATCTTGAAAATGAAGATGGCACAATTTATACCTTTGTGGGTCAAGGACAGGATGTCACCATTAATTCAATTTTGGACGGATCGCCAAGAGGTTTGGAGTTCAAGGTGGATGGCACGGCAACCGGGGCACGAGGCACGATTGAGTTCAACCGTGGTTATGCCGATCGTCTGGGCATGTTGTTTGACAATATGATGGATGAAGAAACCGGTATTATCGGTAACCGGATGTCTAACTTCCAGGATCGTTTAGATGATATTGAAGAAGAAAAGGCAAAAGTGGATGAGCGTTATGAAGCCCTAGAACTGAAATATCGCATCCAGTTCGGTTCACTTCAGACATTATTGTCGGAGATGGAAAGCACTCGTCAATCGTTGGCGGCAATGTTAACAAACAACAATAATAACGATAACTGATCAATTTAGTATCGGAACAACACAAGGAAAGGCGACGTCTAATGATGAATTCAATGATGAAACAAAAATTCTTGGACCAATACCAACAAACATCCGTGCAAACCGGGTTGGAAAATGCCACACCGCATAAACTGGTATCCATGTTGTATGATGGCATTTTAGACAACCTGGCGTTGACAAAAGGGGCTATGCAACGCAAAGATTATGAGCAAAAAGCCAATAAGCTGAATAAAGCCGTCTTGATCATTGGTTCTTTGCGCAGTAACCTGGATATGGAGCATGGTGGTGATGTTGCGACCAACTACGAAGCTCTGTATTCCTATATGAACCGTCGTTTGCTACAGGCCAGTTCACAAAATGATGAGACTCTTATCGACGAAGTGGCTAATTTGGTTCGCGAGTTGAAAGATGCTTGGAGCCAGATGCCCGATAATTTTAAGATGGCGACTCAATCGCAACTTGAGTCGGTCAAAAACATTAAGTGATTCATATGACGAATGATTTATTGAATTGTCTGCACGAGTCCAAAATGCTGTTACGGTGTGCTGAAGACGGCGATTGGGATGCTTTTATTGAGCGTCATCCTGTGTGGACGGTTCAAGTCAATCAACTGCTTGAAAACCCTTCTCCGGACATGGAAGCTTCATTGGCTGAGTTGTTGGAAGACGTCGATAAAATCCGTGCTTTGATTCAGCGCAGAATGGTTGAAATTGAAGCCGCGGTATCTTCCGGGCGTCAACAGCAAAAAGCCGTCAAACAATACTTGCGATAAGCCGAATCACCTGTAAAAGCGCTTTTTCCACAAAAAGAATGCCAAAATTTTGACATCCTAGGTAAAAACTTATATAAAGGCACCTAGATGACCAAATAAAATGGCGGCTAGATGAAAGAAGAACTTTTATCCTCCTTGGTTGGTAATGGACCAGCCATGCAACAAGTCAAGAAACTAATCCAACAGGTTGCCCAGACCGATGCAACCGTCCTCATTCTCGGAGAATCGGGCACCGGGAAAGAAGTCGTCGCCCAAAGCCTTCACTCCGTTTCAAGTCGTTCCAATCAAGCCTTTATTCCAATCAATTGTGGTGCTATTCCGGGCGAGCTGCTGGAGTCTGAATTATTCGGGCATGAAAAAGGGGCTTTTACCGGCGCGATCACCGCTCGTAAAGGCCGTTTTGAAATGGCGGAACGGGGGACGATTTTTCTGGATGAAATTGGCGACATGCCATTGCCGATGCAGGTCAAATTGCTGCGAGTGCTGCAGGAACGGATTTACGAGCGTGTTGGCGGTAATAAAAGCTTTGAATGTGATGTCCGCGTTATTGCCGCCACGCACCGCAATTTGGAAGACAATATTTCCGACGGAACCTTTCGCGAAGACTTGTTCTATCGGTTGAATGTTTTTCCGATTGAGATGCCGTCCTTAAGAGAACGCCCGGAAGACATTCCCGATTTGTTCGATTTCATGTTCGATAAAATCCAATCCTCCGGTCGAGCGATTCCCAAGCTGTCTGAAAAAGCCATGATTGCCTTGCAACAATATGCCTGGCCGGGCAATGTCCGTGAACTCGGCAATCTGGCTGAACGTTTATCCATTCTGTTTCCTGACTTGGTTGTTGAATATGGCGATTTACCGGTGAAGTATCAAGTTGAGCTACCGGAAGATGCCAGTTTGATTCGTGTCGACGCCTCTCAATTGGCCCAGCAGTCGGTGGAAACGACACCTCAAAGTGAACCTCCTTCGTCAACCGATATCGTGATGGAAGCTGAAACCCTTGATGCCGCAGGTCAAGCGGACGAATTTATGGCCTCAAACCCGACGCCGAACCTTGAAGAAGGCCTGGACTTGAAGTCGTATTTGGTGGAAATGGAAGTACAGCTGATTCAGAAGGCTTTGGTCCAGACCGACGGGAATGTTTCCCAAGCGGCCAAGTTGCTGCAAACCAACCGAACGACGTTGGTTGAAAAAATTCGTAAATTCAATTTGAACTGATAAAGGGCCGATTGTGGATGAAGCCAGAGCAGACGCGGTTGAACAAAAACGTTTAGCCGAGTTGGAAGAAGCGTTTGAGCTGTTCAATCAGACGTCGTCTCAATTGACGCTGGCTTACGAGTCCTTGCAGCATGAGGTTGAAGACCTTCAACACAAGCTTGATGAGAGCAACCGCGAAAAACACCGGGTGGGTGAACGGCTTGAACAGCTGTTGAATTTGCTGCCGGCCGGGGTGATTGTACTGGACGAACATGATCGTATTGTCGAAATGAATCCGGCGGCAGAAACGATTTTGGGCATTGACGCCATTGGTCGTAACTGGGAAGTGGTGGTTCGCAATGTATTTTTAATCGCCAATGATGCCGGTGAGCTGATTACCCACAACCAAAATTATTATCAGTTGTCGGAATCGCCGTTGAGTTTGTCGCAAAATCACGGCGAACACTTGAATGGCAAGATTTTGCTGATTCAGGATGTGACGGCGGCGCGAGATTTGCAGCAACATATGAGTCGTCACCAACGTTTGAGCTCAATGGGTGAAATGGCGGCTTCATTGGCGCATCAAGTGCGTACGCCTTTAGCCTCGGCGCTTTTATATGTGTCGCAAATGTCATCCCCTCAATTGGCGGAAGACAAGCGCGATAAGTTTGTGGCCAAAACGCTGACCAGTTTGCGACACCTGGAAGCGTTGGTGAAAGACATGCTACAGTACGCCAAGGGTGGCAAAGCCAAGGATCAAAAGGTCCAGGTTGGGGCCTTGCTGGATGGTTTGAAGCATTCCGTGGAACCAAAAGTTCAGCAATCACACAGTTTGATTCGATTTGATGAAAAGACACCAGGCCTGGTGGTTTTGGGCGATCAGGATGCGCTGTTGACCGCGCTGGAAAACCTGGTGAGTAATGCCATTGATATCGTCTCGGAGCATGCGGAAATTGATGTTTCGGTCGAGTTGGACGGAAAACGCAATCAAGTCGATATTACGGTAGCGGACAATGGTCCGGGCTTGAGCGAAGAAATGAATGAAAAAATTTTTGAACCCTTTTTCACTAGCCGGGCACAAGGCACAGGACTGGGGTTGGCCGTGGTACGAGCTGTGGCCGAAGCACATGGTGGCGAAGCCTGGGTCAAATCGATTAAAGGGCGCGGAGCCGTCTTCGGGTTGAGACTGCCGTTATTAGAGAATGGAGAGGATGCATGACTCTAGCGAAAATACTTGTGGTGGAAGATGACCTGAAATTACAGGAAGCTTTGGTTGATACGCTTGAGTTGAATGATTTTGAAGTCGTGGCTGTCAGTTCTGCGGAAGAAGCGCTGGTCGCGCTGGATGATGAAATCGCTATGGTGTTCAGCGACATTCGCATGGACGGTAGCATGGACGGCTATGATTTAATGAAGCGTATTCGCGCGATTAAGCCTTATCTGCCGATTGTGTTGATGACGGCGTATGGCACGGTCGAACAGGCCGTGGACGCCATGAAGTCCGGTGCAGTCGACTACATTCTCAAACCGTTTGAAGCCGATATTCTGGTGGAAAAGGCCCGGGCGTATTTTTATCGGGATGCGTCGGCAGAAGAAGATTTTGTGGTCGCGGATTCGACGACGATTCAACTGAAAGCCATGGCCAAAAAAGTCGCGGAAAGTGATGCTTCGGTGTTGATTACCGGTGAAAGCGGAACCGGTAAAGAAGTTTTGGCCCGTTTTATCCATAATCACTCCAATCGCAGCAAACAACCGTTTGTCGCCATTAACTGTGCGGCGATTCCGGAAAACATGCTGGAAGCCACCTTGTTCGGTTATGAAAAGGGCGCGTTTACAGGGGCTTTGAAATCCATGCCGGGAAAATTCGAATTGGCGCAGGGCGGCACTATTTTTCTGGATGAAATCGGAGAAATGAAGCCGGATTTGCAAGCAAAATTGTTGCGTGTGTTGCAGGAACGTGAAGTGGAGCGTATTGGTAGCTCGAAAATGATTAAACTCGATGTTCGAATATTGAGTGCTTCCAATATCGATATGAAACAAGCCATTGCCAATGGCGATTTCCGGGAAGACCTGTTTTATCGTTTGAACGTATTTCCAATGCGAATCCCGCCTTTGCGCAATCGCCCGAAAGACATCGCCGCCATTGCAGAGCGCCTCTTGCAACGCCATTGCGGTGGCAGTCGGGTGGAACCGATGTTGTCGGCTCCGGCGCTCAAAGCCTTGATCGAGTTCCGCTGGCCGGGCAATATTCGTGAGTTGGACAATGTGATTCAACGTGCTTTGGTGATGATGTCAGGGGAAACGATTCAGAAGCAAGATATCTTCTTTGATGAGACCTTTGAAACCGATGCGCAAACCGTGTCGGAAGTCACGACGAATGGCGTTGGAGAATCTTCGGAGGCCGTCGTCTCGAATGGCTTTGACGCTCAAGCCAATACGACGGACTTGAAGGAGCGCGAAGTCCAAATTATTTTGGAAACGTTGAAGGCTAATAATGGTCACCGTCAGAAAACCGCGGAAGCCTTGAATATCAGTCCTCGTACCTTGCGTTATAAATTGGCTCGGTTCAAAGAACAAGGCTTGGATGTTTTATAGCCTGCCCAAACATGTTACATTGGCGGGGCAGGCTGGAAGCTTGCCTGTCTAGGACCGGGGCACGGTATCGGGTGGAAACCACTGAAAATCCGGCCTTCATCGCGGTGTTATTTATTTGACACATTTTTGGCATATCAATTGCTCATTGTGTCATAATTGAATCATGAAAATATCGGTTGGATTTTCTTCGAAAGTCCGCGATTTAATGGAGTTTTAACGAAATCATGACTAATTCGGTAGACACTCAGAGTTTAATGTTGCAAATGCGTTCCCTGGCGGCGGAAGCCGCGTCTCAGTCGCAACCGGTCAAACAACCGGAAAAAGGTGCCGAGACGGCGGGGAATTTTGCCGAGTTACTGTCGCAATCCGTCAATTCGGTTGCGGAAGAACAAAATAAATCATCCGCGATGAAAACCGCTTTCGAGAAAGGGGAAGACGTGGATTTGACCGAAGTAATGGTTCAAGCGCAGAAGGCAAGTTTATCTTTTCAAGCAATGACACAGGTTCGAAACAAACTGGTTGAAGCTTACAAAGATATTAAAAACATGCCGATTTAAGCCTATTTGTAACAAGAGACTATTTTTTCGATGGCTGAACAACCTACTCTTGATCCCAGTTTAAGTTCGCAAAAGGCGTCGGAAGGTTCTCCTCTCCTTAAAAATCTCACTTCGCTATCCGTTGCGAAGCAAGTCAGCTTAGTCATCGCTCTGGCCGCCAGTGTTGCTCTGGCGGTCGGCATTATTCTCTGGTCGCAATCGACTAATTACACGCTTCTGTTTGGCAGTATGGATGCCAAGGACATGAGCGAAGTCATCCAAACACTGGATCAGGAAAACGTTCCCTACAAGATTGAAGAAGGTTCCGGCGCGATTTTGGTGCCGAATGAAATGGTGCATTCACTCCGCCTGAAACTGGCGGCACAAGGCTATCCGAAACAGGCGCCGACGGGTTATCAGCTACTGGACATTGACCAAGGCTTTGGGATTTCGCAATTCAAGGAAACCGCGCAATATCAACGGGCGTTGGAAGGCGAATTGGCGAAATCGGTGTCGACCATCAATTCGGTGAAATCGGCTCGCGTGCTGTTAGGCATGCCGAAACGTTCGGTGTTTGTCCGCAAGCAGCAGGAACCCACCGCATCGGTCACGGTCAAACTCTATCCGGGGCGTTCCTTAAGTGAAGAACAAGTCAATGCCATTGTTTATCTGGTGTCGTCCAGTATTCCGAATATGAAACCGAAAGGGGTAACGGTTGTCGACCAGCAAGGCAATTTGCTGACCAGTGACTCGCATTCCGGCATTATGAACGTCAGCCTCAAGCAGCTGGGCTATACTCGTCAGGTCGAAGATACCTTGTCTCGACGTATTGTACGCTTACTGACGCCGGTCGCCGGTGGCGATCATAAAGTGCGTGCTCAAGTCACGGCCGAACTGGACTTTACCCAGCAAGAACAAACCCGTGAGAATTATGAACCGGATCCGGAAGCAATTCGTTCCGAACAGGAAATCAAGGAAATCAATCGAAACGAAGGGCCAATGGGAATTCCCGGCGCTTTGACAAATCAGCCGCCACGTGCGGGGATTGCGCCGGAAGAAGGCTATGATCCGGAAAGAGACCCGAACCTGAAAAACTCCAAAGAAAAAACCACCAAAAACTATGAGTTGGACCGTACCGTCAGCCACATTAAAAATTCGGTTGGCACCATCCGACGTTTGTCGGTGGCGGTTGTATTGGATGACAAACTGACCTTGGATGAAAACGGTGATACTCAGCGTACCCCCTTGACCGAAGACGAACTGGCGCGTTACCGTCAGTTGGTCAGTGATGCGGTTGGTTTGGATGAAGCGCGTGGCGATACTTTGAGTATTGTGAATGCCTCTTTTGTACAGGAAAAACAGGAGGATTTCGCGGCACCGGAGATCTGGGAAGAACCTTGGTTCTGGACGCTGGTCAAGCAAATTTTGGCAGGTCTGGCGGTTTTGATCATTATCTTTGGCGTGATTCGACCAATGCTGAAAGACTTGTCGAAACGTGAAGAAATGACCGTGGACTATCCAGAGGATGTGCCGGAAGAAGAGGAAGAGCTTGAAAACGCCGACGAGATTTCTCGTGCCCTTGAGCAGATGAATGAAGAAGTCGAGCAGAAAGCCGAAGAGGATGACGAAACCTCTGAAAAAGACAAAGAGATGCTGGAAAAAGTCAAAGCCATTGTGTCTGCCGATCCGAAACTGGCCGCGCATATCATCAAGCAATGGATGACGAAGGAAAAGTAGTATGGCGAATTCAGAAATCGAAGAAGTGGCGGATGACAATTTAACCGGTTTGGAAAAAACCTCGATTCTGTTGCTGGCTTTGGGAAAGGAAACGGCTTCCAAAGTATTGTCACACCTCAACCCGCGTGAAGTGCAGCAAATCGGTACCGCCATGACCGACGTATCCGATGTGTCGCATTCCGACATCCATGTGGTGATGAAAAGCTTTTTGGATGAGTTGGGCGAAGATGCCTTGGGTATCAATCCAACCGAGTATGCTCAATCTTTGATGGTCGATGCCTTGGGAGAAGGCGGCGGCGGCTTAATGGACGCGGCGATGCTGGGGGATCAGGTCAAAGGACTGGAAGCCCTGAAGTGGATGCATCCGTCGACCATTTCCAATATGCTGCGTAACGAGCATCCGCAGGTGGTCGCGATTGTGTTGTCTTATTTTGAACCGGATTTATCTGCAGAGATTCTGGCCGGCATTCCGGAACGTTTCCAGTCGGAAGTCATTTACCGTATTGCGACCTTGACGACCATTCAGCCACGTGCCCTGTTCGATTTGAACGAAGTATTGGAGCACGCTTCCAGTGATGGTGAGGGCGGCAAGCTAGCCACGATCGGCGGCGAAAAACGCGCGGCCGAAATTTTGAACCTGGTCGGCGGTGGTGTCGATTCGAGGGTGCTGGATGACATTGCCGTTGAACATGAAGACATCAGTAAAGCGATTCAGGACAAAATGTTTGTCTTTGAAGACATCAGTGGTATTGAACCGAGAGGGATTCAAACCATTTTGGGCGAAGTTCCGACCGATGTGCTTAAAATCGCCCTTAAAGGTGCCGATCAAACAATGGTGGAGTTGTTCTTGGAGAACATGTCCAAACGTCAGGCCGAGATGTTGAGAGAAGAGTTGGAAATGACCGGTCCGGTCAAACTCAGCGATGTCGAAGAAGCGCAGAGAACCATTATTCAAACGGTCCGCCGTCTGGCCGACGAAGAGAAGGTCATGATGCCGGGTGGTGGCGAGGAGTTCGTCTAAATGGCCACCGACGATACCCCTTTGACCAAAAGTGCGCCGGGGGAAGAGGAAGCTTTGCCGGTGGCTACTTTGCTGCGAGCCGATGAAGTCAAAACCCCGGAGATCAAGCCTTGGCAGTACCAAGATTTGGCGCAGGAAGAAGCTGAAAAAGCGCGTAAGCTGCGTTCCGATGTCGAAGAAAAATTGCGGGAAGAGATTCGCCCTGAAATTCTTCGCCGTGCTTCCGTCTTGAAAAAGGAAGCCTATGAAACCGCCCAAAAAGAAGGTTATGATGCCGGTTATCAAGAAGGGCTGGAAAAAGGGCGCAAAGAGGCCTTTGATAAAGCCGAAAAAGAAGCCGATGCGGCTTTGTCCGTGCAGGTGAAGTCACTGCAAAAGCTTGTGGAAGCCATGAGCGATCCTTATCAACAAATTGCACAGAATGTGTTCGAATCCCTGGCGAAATTGTCCGTCGATTTGGCCGAAAAGCTGGTGGCTTCCGAGATTCAATCCCGACATGACTGGATATTGACGGTTGTTCAAGAAGCCATTGGCAAACTGCCGGATGACAGTGTGCAGCTCGAAGTTATTTTGAATCCGGACGATGCCGACATCGTTCAAAAATACCAGCAGGCTCACCAGAAAAAATGGCGTTTGCAAACGGATGACAGTCTGGAAGTGGGGACCTGTAAAATCAAACAGGGATCTTCGTTGATCATCAACGATTGGCGAACACGCCTGGATGAATTGTTGGAAAACGCCTTGGCGACAGCCGAAAAGGTCGCAAAAGAACCCAGCCAGCCGCTAGCTTCAGCAAGCGGCAGTGAACACACCTCTTCCTGAGTACAGGGTTTGTACTTATGATGAAACAACTCTTCAATCAATACCTTAACCATAAATTTTCAGAATTTTCCGAGCACTTACCTGATAGACCCGACTTGAAAGTGGAAGGTAAACTGGTGCGTATGGTGGGGATGACCTTAGAAGTGGTCGGTACCTATGCCCCGATTGGCTCGCGCTGCCAAGTGATTTCCAAGTACGGTGATCCCGTGGAGGCGGAAGTGGTCGGTTTTAACAACGACCGGTTGTACTTAATGCCAATCGGTAAGGTGCATGGCTTGGAGCCGAATGCCAAAGTCATTCCCGTGTCCGGCGGGATTAAGGTTGGCGTCAGCCCCGCTATGCTGGGGCGTGTCATTGATGGCGCCGGTAACCCTTTAGATGGAGAGGGGCCGATTCATGCTGAGGAACGCGTGTCTTTGAACGGCGAAAAAATCAACCCGTTGCACCGGGCTCCGATTGAAGAACCGTTGGATGTCGGGATTAAAACCATCAATGGGTTGTTGACGTTGGGTAAAGGTCAGCGTGTCGGTTTGTTGGCCGGCACCGGGGTCGGTAAAAGTGTGTTGCTGGGGATGATGACCCGTTTTACCAATGCGGAAGTGGTCGTGGTGGGGCTGGTCGGCGAGCGTGGCCGAGAAGTGAATGACTTTGTACGAAACAATTTGGGAGAAGAAGGGTTGAAACGCTCCGTCGTAGTGGCGACCCCCGCCGACGATCCGCCTCTGATGCGACTGCATGGTGCGATGTTGGCCACTTCCATTGCCGAATACTTCCGTGATCAAGGTAAGGACGTCTTGTTGTTGATGGATTCCCTGACGCGTTTTGCGCAGGCACAGCGTGAAATTGCGCTGGCCGTCGGCGAACCGCCGGCCAGTAAAGGTTATCCGCCATCGGTGTTTGCCAAGTTGCCGCAACTGGTTGAACGAGCCGGTAATGGCGCCACGCATTCCGGTTCGATTACCGCGATTTATACGGTATTGGCTGAGGGAGATGACCAAAACGATCCGGTAGTGGATTCGGCGCGGGGCGTACTGGACGGCCATATTCTGTTGTCACGTCAAATTGCGGATTCGGGTCGCTATCCGGCGATTGATATAGAGTCGTCTATCAGCCGGGTGATGATTGATATTGTTTCGCCGCAGCAGATTCGACTGGCTCGGCGCTTCAAACAGGTCTATTCCGTTTACCAGCAGAACCAGGATTTAATCAGTATCGGGGCTTACCGTAAGGGGACCGATGCATCCATTGACGAAGCCATCGACAAGTTCCCGAAGTTGAACGGTTTCTTGTCTCAGGGAATTGATGAATCGTTTTCGGTACAGGAAAGCCTCGATAAACTGGAAGCGCTCTTTTAATACACCAAAGAGTCTAGGGTCACGATATGGCAATGTCAAAACTTGAAAGGCTTCGTGTTCTAGCCGATTTGGCAAAAGACGAGCTCGATAAGGCGCAGGATGTTTTCGTGGCGGTTCGCGGGCAACGTGATGGTCACCAAGCGCAGCTTGACTCCTTGTTGGAATACCATGCCGATTATGTCGGGCAGTTGACCAAATCGCGCGACACTTCTGTGACGCAACTTCAAACCATGCAAGCGTTTCTGGATAAAGTCACCAACGCCATCCATTCGCAAACCATACAGGTACGGCAGCTTGATGAGGTGGTTGAAAAAGCCCATGCTGAATGGTTGGAAAAACGTGTCCGGCATAAATCGTTGGAAAAACTGTGCCAAAAAATCGAAAAAGACCATCATGCCAGGTTGGAAAAGCAGGAGCAAAAACTGCTGGATGAACTGGCGTCCCAGCGCTTTGTACGCGGCATACAGGACTCGTGAGCTGAAGAGTTAAAAGTTGGCTTGCAAGTTGCTTAACTCAAACTGACGTTGAAATTATCTTATTGGCGGACAGAATTATGATTGAACAAAATCCGGTTTTAAAAGCGCTTAACCTCGGTGGTCAGTCTCAAGGCACGACTGAAAGTGCGGATGAACGGCAATTATTGCCGAAGCTGAATGGTTCCTTTGCGGAAGTCTTGAACCATGCGGCAGGAACCGCTATGGTCGATTCAGAAAATCGCTCCCATCTTGGTGCGGCGTTTGCGTCGGATATTCAGGTCGATACGGAAAATTTAGCCAAGCATGCCGGTGTGATGGTCGCTTCATTGGCGACCGATGAAGCGGGATTGCCTCAAGCGGTTTTGTCGGAGGAAGCCAGCACCGATTTGGACATGGTCATGCAGCAGATTCACTTGCCGCAAGATGCCAAGTTGCCGACGTTGCCATCCAATGCCACAAAAGCCATTGCCTCAGCACAAGCCATGATGGATGCTTCCAGAACCCATGCGAACACTGAAAAAGCCCCAGGCCTGGCGGAAATTATGGATTCTGAAGTCGTAGAGACCGCTGATGAATCTATGGAAAGAATTGCGGAAAAGGTGCATGTTTCCACGGTGACTAAAACCGATGCCAAAGAAGAGGTTGTTAATCTGGCTTCAGCGGGTACGCAAACGGCTGGCGATTCGGTTTTGGCGTCCATGAACCCATTGGAAAAGGCAGGTGAATCCTCGGGGGATGCGACCGATGGTACTCCAGTGACAGTGTCGGAAAATGAAATGGATTTGGTGAACATTAGCCTGAATGAAAAACAAGCCGCCTCATTGAATGTCGATGATGCGCCAAACATGAAAGAGGCTGTGGATGATGTTATGGGGCAAAACCGCTCGTCCGACAAGATGGCTTCAGGCCTGACACAAGCGCAAGAGAAAGTAACGGAAGTCGCAGCGGATAATGCCAAGGCGCCAGAGGTTTTGAACAGTCTTCGAACCGATACGGATACCGCTACGACAGAGCTGGACGATGCGGCGGAAGGTTTGACCAAAGAGTCGGCCCGAGCTGAGGGATTGACAGCATCGCAGCCACGCATGGGGGATAATGACCTTCAAGCGCAAAAAACTATGTCTGAAACGGCGTCCAACAACCCTATGGCTTCTCAATCGGCTGTTGATACGAATTCAAAAGAACTGGTAAAAGAAGCCGCACAAGATAAAGACCGAGCTGCGATGACATCGCAGACGCATGCCGCGCAACCGAAAACTGATGGCAATGCCAGTAAAGAAATGACCGAGGCCAAATCCCATAAACCGGATTCAGGCAATACTAACGCAGGTCAGTCGAATACAGCTTCGTCCCAGTCCAACCAACAAGGGCAGCAATCCTTTTCCGGGCAACAGCAACAAGCACAGCAGCAGTTTATGAACCAAGTGCAAAAGCAAGTGGTGCAAACTCAGCAGGAAGCGGTGAAGAACGCGAATGAAGCGTCTGTTGCGGAAGCGGAGAAAGCCGAGAAAGCGGAAAAAGTTCTGGGTAACCTGGGACTGGGGATGGATGCCAAGAAAACCGCTGGACAGTCTTTTTCGATTGGTCACCCGGTGCGTTCTCCACAATGGGGACAAGCGTTAGGGCAAAAAGTCACCTATATGGCCAATAACAAAATTCAGGAAGCCAAGATTACCTTGAACCCAGAAAAACTAGGGCCGATTCAGGTGAAATTGAGTTTGGATAAAGATCAGCATGCCCATGTTTCGATGGTGACGCAGCACGGTACAACGCGTGACGCGATTGAAAATGCCATGCCGCGATTGAAAGAGATGTTGGAAGCGGCGGGCGTTGGTTTCGGCTCTTTGGATGTCCGTGATGAGAGTTCGTCCTCTGAGCAAAGCTTTGCCAATCAAGGCGATCAATCATCTTCGGGCGGCCATGCCGGCGGTTTGTTGACGGATGCCGATGATGCTGACATAGCCGAAGGCGCTGTTCAAACGGTTTCGTCCGACAATTTGGTAGATTTCTACGCATAAATATAAGCATAAAGAATAGAAAGGAATGGACATGAAATTACATCATAAAATTTCAATGGCAATGATGGCGGGGTTGGTTTCTCCTTGGGTGAATGCCAGTTCCGAAATACAAGGTATTCCAACGACAGGTGTTGCGTTGATTGCCATTGCCGTCGGTGCGGTCGTCGCTGGAGCGCTCGTGTATCTGGTTTGGTGTAATAAGCCAGGTGTGTGTGAGCAATCCTCGTTAATCACGGCGTTGGATAAGTTGAGTGAAAGCGGTGATTTCTCCAGTCCTTTAAAAGATGAGTCGGTGGATCCAAAGCTCATGAAAGCGTTGAATCAGTTGTTGGCCAAGGTCTCTGATTCTCTTGACGAAAAAGACATTGCGGCCAATACGGCTGTACAGCGCGTGACCGAGCTGGAAGAACAAATCGAAGAGTTGAATGCGACTTTGGCCGCCGCGTACGAGCAAGTGAACGCTTCGGGTGGTGAAGATGCCGCTTTGCCGGCAGTCTTCGACTCTTCCGAGCTGATTGGTGTGTCCGAGCAGCTGTCGAATGTCGTTGAGCAAATGAACTCCGGAACGAAGGAAGGGATGACTTCGGCTGCCAGTGTCATCTCTGAGGTAACCGGATTGACCGATGAAGTCACGCATGCGTCTTCGGTCATCAAAAAATTGGAAGAAGACAGTAGCAATATCGGAACGGTGCTGGTATTGATTCGAGATATTGCCGAGCAGACCAACTTGTTGGCCTTGAATGCGGCGATTGAAGCGGCACGTGCCGGTGAACATGGTCGTGGGTTTGCTGTGGTGGCTGACGAAGTACGAATCTTGGCGGGGAAAACGCAACAAGCCACGACCGAGATTCAAACCATTATCGAAGAATTGCAACAGCGTGCTCGTAATGCGGTGGAAGTCATGGGCAATGGTCAAGAGCGTGTGGAAACAACTCAGATGCAAGCTGGAAAAGTGAATGATTTTTTACATGAAATCGAAGATAATCTGACGCAACTTAAAACGGCTCAAGAAGCCTTGTCGAATGCCGTGAAAAACCTTTAATAAGCCTAATTGCTTAGTGTGGTGCAAATAAGAAAATAAGGTTTAAATATGAAAGCAATTGTCGGAACATTGGTGGTCATTGGCTGTTTGCTGGGCGGGTATCTCCCGCACGGTAGCTTTGGCATTTTGATTCAGCCACTCGAAGTGGTCATCATCTGTGGGAGCGCCTTGGGGGCCTTCATTATCGCCAACCCGGGATGGGTGGTTAAAGCCAGTTTTGCCGGTGCCTTAGGCTTGGCAAAACCCGCGCCTTACAACAAAGAAGTGTATATGGAACTGTTGGGGCTGATGTTCCGCATCTTTAATAAAGCACGCCGTGAAGGCTTGATGGCGATAGAGGCCGATGTCGAAGAACCGCATTCCAGTGAGTTGTTTAATGCGTCACCTAAAATTGCCAATGACCATCATGCAGTGGATTTTATTTGCGACTATTTGAGATTGATGATCAGCGGTGCGAGTAATCCATATCAAATTGAAGATTTGATGATTTTAGAAATGGATATTCACCACCATGAAGCCGCAGCACCGGCGGAAGCGGTTGGTAAAGTGGCGGAGGCCTTACCGGGTTTCGGTATCGTCGCGGCGGTATTGGGGATTATCGTCACCATGAGCTATTTGGATGCCGGGCCGTTGGAAATTGCTCATCACATGTCCGTGGCCTTGGTTGGTACCTTCCTCGGGATCTTGGTGGCCTACGGGATTGTGGGGCCGATTGCATCCGATATGGCGAACCGTGCGCATGACGAAGGGGCCTTTTTCGGTACCATCAAAACCTGTTTGATGGCCAACTTGAATGGCTATGCTCCGCAAATAGCGGTGGAGTTCGGACGTAAATCGATTCCTGGAGCGGAAAGACCTTCCTTCCAGGAAGTGGATGAGTTTTTGCAAACTCAAAAATAACCAAAGCGATAGAGAAGCGCCATGAGCGATGAACAGTCCATAATCATCAAGCGGCTGAAAAAATGTCCGCATTGCGCCCACGGCGGCGCTTGGAAAGTAGCTTTTGCCGACTTTATGACGGCGGCGATGGCTTTCTTCCTGATGTTGTGGGTATTGAGTGGCGTAAACGATGAAGAAATGCGTGCCATGGCGGAATATTTCCGTGATCCGACGGTCATCGAGTCGGCTCCGGCGAATTTAGTGCAATCAAAAGAAGCCGGCCAAAGTTCCGATTCGATGATTGATATGGGCGGTTTTAAAGACACACCGAAAGGCGATCAAGGTGATGATGACGCCGCCAATAAGGCCAAGGAAAAGGCTGAGATGGAAATGTTAAAACTGCAGATCGAGAAAAAAATCTCCGAGAACCCGGTATTGGAGCAGTTTAAAAATCAGTTGAAGATTGAAGTCACGCCGAATGGTTTGCAGGTGCAGATATTGGATGATCGTAAGCGGCCGATGTTCGGCAGTGGTGTGGATTTGCCGAAGGACTATGCGGCCAAGATTTTGAAAGAGGTCGGCAGTGTTCTGGCCCAAACGAATAACCGAATCAGTATTGCCGGTCATACCGATTCCTCAGGGTATCACTCGAATGCCGAGTATACCAACTGGGAACTGTCGGCGGATCGTGCAAATGCCGCCCGGCGATTATTGCTGGATGGCGGTGTGGAATCGAACAAAGTCGCTCAGGTGGTTGGGCTGTCGGATACGGTGCCATTTGATAAGGAAAACCCGTATAATCCACGTAATAGACGGATTAGCATCATCGTCTTGAATAAAGAAGCGGATCAACGGTTGCGAAGCTTGAGTGAAGCGCCTGGTATTGAAGATTTGTCCCAAAAAATGGTGAATTCACCTCTCGGGACGTCGAACTAGGTTTGGATGGTTAAAAGTTGCAGAAATAAAGGATAAACAATGGCTGAAGAAGTTCAAGAAGAGAAAAAAAGTGGTGGTGGAAAAGGTTTGATTATTGCCTTACTGGTGGTCGTGATTCTATTGATCGTCGGGATTGGGGTGATGACCTTTTTATTGTTGAGCAGTGGTGGCAGTGACAATAACGCAAACTCTTCGGAAACCGAACAACACGCTTCAGCCGAGCATGGTGATGAAGCCACAGCACATGATGACGGTGTGGTTCGAGATTATTCACCGAAATTCAAGCAATATGATCCACCAGAGCCAGGGTCTGCGCCACAGTACTTTGCCATGGAACCGTTTGTGGTGAACTTTAAGGGCGAAGGGCAGGCGAAGTTTTTAGCGGTCAATATGAAGTTTATGTCGCATTATCCTCAGTTGATTGCCGATATGGAAAATTATCGTCCGATTCTGAGAAACGACATCACCAGTTTGTTGCGTATTCAAACCTATACGGATTTGAACCAAGACAACGGGCCGGATGTGCTGAGAGAAAAGGTATTGGCCAAGGCGCGTAAAGTGCTGGAGAAGCACAATATTTATCCAGACCTGCTGGAAGATGTGTATTTCGAACGCTTTGTAATGCAATAAGTTGTGATCGGGTAATCAGTCAATGGATGATATTCTAAGCCAAGATGAAGTCGACGCCCTGTTAAAAGGCATGGGCGGTGGCGACGTTGAAACCGAAGGGGACGATTCTGCGGAAGGGACGTCTGCCAAGGTTTACGATTTCACGAACCAGGAAAGAATTGTTCGTGGGCGTCTGCCGGCTTTGGATATCATCAACGAACGTTTTGCGCGCGGATTCCAGCGTCATTTCAACGAGATGATCATGTCGAGTGTCGAAGTGACGGCCGGGGAAGTGAAAATCATTAAAATGATTGACTACCTCCGCAATCTGTTCGTCCCGACCAGCCTGAATATTTACCGGATTAATCCGTTGAATGGGGTGGCCTTGTTTACGCTGGACTCCAAATTGATTTTCACCGCCGTGGATATGTATTTTGGTGGCACCGGCTTGTTGCCGTTCAAGATCGAAGGTCGTGAATACACCCCGGTGGAAATGAGCATGGTACGCAGTATTCTTGACATGTCGTCGGAAAATCTGCGAAAAGCCTGGGCGCCGGTGATGGACATTGAAATCGATTATATGCATTCGGAGATGAATCCGAAGTTTGCCAGTATCGTCGATGCGACCGATATGATTGTGGTCAGCCCGATCAATGTTCGATTCGAAGGCGTGGAAGGGCGCGTCGACATCGTCATGCCTTACGCCATGCTTGAGCCGGTGCGCGACAAGCTTGAAGAAGGCATGTCCAACCTGCAAGGCGAATCGGATAACCGTTGGTCGCGTACGCTCAAAGAAGAAGCGAAAAATATTGAAATCGATTTGTCCGTCAATCTGGCCGAGTTGCAGATGCAGATGGACGATTTGATGAAGATGGAAAAAGGCGACATTATCCCAATCGAAATGCCGGAACTGGTAACGGTGAAAGCGGAAGGAATCAGTCTTGTGAGAGGGAAAGTCGGTGAAAGTAACGACCGTAAAGCGGTGCGTATTGAACAGATCTTACACCATCCTGCTTATCAGGAAAGAGTGATCGAAAACGTAAAGGAATGGTACGATGAGTGAAGAAGATGATTTGAGCGCATGGGGTGATGCTCTGAACGAACAAGCGGAAGCGGAGCAGGAGGCTTCACCATCGGCGGCGGAAGACGATCCATGGGGAGCGGCGCTGTCCGAGCAGGCAGAAGCCTCCAATAACGCCGATGAAATCGACGCCGCGTCCTTCTCAGCCTTGGAAAAAGGGCGTGGTGAAGGCGGTGAAAAAGTCGACTTGGATGTATTGCTCGATATTCCGGTTACCCTGCAATTGGAAATCGGCCGTGCCAAAGTATCGATTCGTAACCTGCTTTCCTATACACAGGGGTCGGTGATTGAAATGGACCGACTCGCGGGGGAACCGTTGGATTTGTTGGTGAACGGCACACTCATCGCGCATGGTGAAGTGGTGGTGATCAACGATAAATTCGGTGTGCGTTTGACCGATGTTATCAGTCCGCAAGAGCGTATCAAGAAGCTGAAATAAGCTTTTGACTGGGATAGCGTTTATTAAAAGAAGGGCTTGAAAGCCCTTTTTTTATAGCATTTTTTAATACAAGTGAGTGTTGTGTGAACGAGTTCAGCGCATTGATTTTGCAAGGTGATGCTACTGCGATTGCCGGCTTGGTTGTGATTCTGGCCGGGTTGTACCTAGTGGTCAGATTGTCCGGTATGCTACTGAAAGGCGCGCTGATTGTCGGCGTCATTGTGTTGATCGCCGTGTGGATTTTTCCGGGTGCGTTTGAAGTCGTCAACGCAAACGGATAAGGAATTTGGTGGAGATGGGCGGAGTCGAACCGCCGTCCGAGAAGCCTCCATTTAAAACTCTACATGCTTATTTGATCTATTGCTTTAACCAGAATACTGCCCGATCAACAGGGATCATATTCGGCGAGTTTGTAACGTTTAATCAGACTTCATCCAAACACATGAAGCTGACGATTCCGTGTAAGTCGACACAGAACTGGGCGCCACGAACAACGGCCCCAGTCTGCGCTAGCGGGATTAAGCCGCTAGAGCGTAGTTATCGTCGTTTGCAACTATAACAAATTGAAATAAAGATTAACGTGCATCATTCAGGCACGGCATGCATCCTAAACTTTGTACTCCCCGTCGAAACCAGTGCATCCCCAAAACGGTATGATGATTTTGTCGGAAATCGAAAAATTGCCAGGTCTGGCCATTTTTCGGCAAAATTTAATCAGGTTGCTTATTATACGAGTTATATGGGGGCCTTGTTGAATTTTTCAAGGCCCGAATTTGAAATTACGCGTGATATTTCATGATGCGCTGTTTATCACGGTTCCAGTCGCGTTCTTTTTCCGTGGCGCGTTTATCGTGCTGTTTTTTCCCTTTCGCCAAGCCAATGTTAAGCTTGACCTTACCTTGATGCCAATGCAAGTCCAACGGGACGATGGTGTAGCCTTTTTGGTCGACCAAGCCCAACAAACGATCGATCTCGCGACGATGCATCAGTAATTTGCGCAGCCGTAACGGGTCGTGGGCCGTGTGGGATGAAGCGGTGATCAGTGGTGTAATCAGAGCGCCGAATAGCCAGGCTTCGTTGTTTTTCAGCAGGATATAACTTTCGTTGAGTTGAATCTTTCCTTGGCGCAAGCTTTTCACTTCCCAGCCTTCCAGCGCCAGACCCGCTTCAAAGGTGTCTTCGATGAAATAGTCGAAGCGCGCCTTTTTATTCTGTGCGATGGTGTTTGGATTGTTTTGCTTTTTTTTCTTTGCCATAATAGGCGGATTATAGCGAATTTACCGGGAAAATATGAAAAAAATATCACGCTCCGCGTTGCTGCCTTATTCGTCGCAAGCCGTGTTCGATTTGGTGAATGATGTCGAAGCTTACCCTGAGTTTTTGCCCTGGTGTGGTGGGGCGGAAATCAAAGAATCTTCCGAAAACGAAATGGTGGCGAGTGTATTGATTTCCAAAGCCGGTATCAAGCAGGCCTTCACCACACGAAATACGCTGACCGAGCCGGAACGAATTGATATGACTTTGGTGGACGGGCCTTTTAAAGCTCTGACCGGAACCTGGTTGTTCAAAGTCTTGGATGAAAATGCGTGTAAAATCAGCTTGGACATTGAGTTTGAAATCAGCAACAGTCTGTTGAACGCAGCCATTGGTGCTATTTTCGAGCAGATTGCGTCCACCTTAGTACAGTCTTTTTGCGATCGAGCCAAACAGGTGTACGGATGAAGATAGAAGTGGCGTATGCGTTGGAAGAAGAACAGTTTCTGTTCGAGCAGGAAGTACCGGAAGGCACGACGGTTGAAACGGCTTTGAAGACCTCGATGTTATTGAAAAAATTTCCGGAGCTGGACATCAGTAAGGTGGGCGTCTGGTCGCAAGTGGTCAAGTTGGATCAGGTGTTGCGAGAAGGAGATCGAATCGAGGTGTATCGCCCGTTGAAAGTGGATCCGCGCGATCGACGCCGCAAGCAGGTGGCGGCGGAGCGTGGGAAGGACGCTTAAAGGATCTAAAAGAGGGGTTTAAAAGCCTTTAAGGTCCGCGCTCAATCGCCTGGGTGCGGTTCGCGCTGTAGAATCTTCCAATCCGTCAAAAAGCCTTCGCGGTCGAAATTGACGTACATGTGTCGTACGGCATCCGGATGGAAGGTCGGATCGGTGGTGTAGAAAACGTATTCCCAATGAAACGGGTTGTAAGGATCTTGCCCAAGTGGCGGTCCCAAAATGTCTTTGACCTGTGCCATCACTAAACCGGGCTGTAATGTGTCCAGAGCATCCTGATTAATGACGGTACCCTGGGTGATTGTAGCCTTGTAAGGCGTAAAAAACGAACATCCGGATAGGGTGATCAAGGCGCTGGTCAGCGCGATTGTCAATATTTTTTTAATGCCTTTATTCATAGATTAATTTTAACTTAGATCAATTTTTGGTTTATTATACACACTACTGAATTTTTAATAAGGAATCTTGAGTTCGATGAGCAGCGCTGATTTGAAAAAAGTAGGTCTTAAAGTGACTTTGCCTCGCTTAAAAGTTTTAGAAATTCTGGAGCAGGAAGGAGACGAGCATCATTTGACGGCGGAAGACGTCTATAAGATGTTGATTGACCAGGGTGAAGAAGTTGGTTTGGCGACCGTTTATCGTGTTTTGACTCAATTTGAGCAAGCCGGTATCGTCAGACGTTTGAATTTTGAAAACAATATCTCCGTATTCGAATTGGATACCGGTGATAATCACGATCACTTGGTTTGTTTAAAGACTGGTAAAGTCAAAGAGTTCGTGGACCCGGTCATCGAAGAGCGTATTCAAGAGATTGCCAAGGACAAAGGTTATAACCTGTCGGCGCACAGCTTGGTGATCTACGGTACCTTGAAAGACGAAGAATAAGATTGCGTCAACTCGTTTTTAGAAGCTAGAAGCGACTAAATAAAAAAACCGCCAGGCCTGGCGGTTTTTTTATGTCTGACGTTTGAGTTATCTGAATTGTATCAAACGTATTATCTTAAAGAATTTTAGTCTTTTCGCGCGTGCCTTCCAGAGATTTAATGGCTTTATTGACGCGTTTGAAAAGCACTTGGCTGTCTTCGGTCGGCTCCCGTAATTCGGTGACGCCGGCATGGCTGGTCAGGCAAGTGGACTCGTTTTCATCCAGCGGGATGGTTTGGGCGGAAATGGTCTCCTGAGCCAGTTTGGTGATGCGGAAGGCGTCCACGGCTTTGACTTCCGGCAGGACAATCATGAATTGGTCGCAGCTCAGGCGGCCAATATACCCCAAGTCACCCACCACGTTACGGATGGCATGTGCCGCCGTCAAGATGGCCTTGTCGCCCATTTCATGCCCAAAGGCATCGGTGATGCGCTTAAAGCAATCCAGGTTGATTTTCGCCAAGGATAAAGGGCGCTTGTTGAGTCGTGCTTTATTCAATTCTTCATCGACAATGCCCAGGAAGTAATCCCGGTTATACAAATCCGTCAGAGGATCGTTGGAGGATAGACGTTCAATCTGTTCTTCCATGTGTTTGCGATGAGTAATATTGATGGCGAGCCAAATCGCGGCCGGTTGCTCATAAGTGTCGTCCTCCAGAGGATACACACGCGCTTCATACCATTGACCTTCCGTGGTGCTCAAGGGCTCGATGCCTTGCACTTCGGTGTCGGCCAGCTGGTATTCGATTTCCTGAAGGTAGCCGGAGCGAATCGCTTTATTGACCACCTTGAGAAAACGTTCCGCCATTTTTTCCGGCAAAACGTCGGCGTATTTTTTACCGATCAAACTGTGACCGTCCGCATACAGCGTGCGTTCCTGCCCGCCGATGACATCCAGATAGGTACCATCCTGGCCCATCACGAAAATCGGATCGGGCATCGCATTCGCGATGGCTTCAATGTGCGAGTGCATTTTTTCAAACTGTTCGGCCATACTGTGTTTCCTCTGTAGTGGGTTTGTAATAGGCAGAAGTTAATCTTTGATAACAGGTTTGTATTTGATTCGGTGTGGCTGGGCCGCGTCCGCACCTTTACGGCGCTTGAGGTCTTCCTCGTAATCCGAGAAATTACCCTCGAACCATTCTACATGAGACTCGCCTTCAAAAGCGAGCATGTGTGTGGCGATTCTGTCCAAGAACCAGCGGTCATGCGAGATGACCACCGCGCAGCCGGCAAAGTCGAGCAGGGCTTCTTCCAAAGCACGCAGGGTTTCAACGTCGAGGTCGTTGGTCGGTTCATCCAGTAGTAACAGGTTGCCGCCGCTTCGCAGCGTTTTGGCCAGGTGTACCCGGTTACGCTCACCGCCCGACAATTCGCCGATGCGTTTTTGTTGGTCGGTGCCTTTGAAGTTGAAGCGACCGCAGTAGGCGCGAGCATTTATTTCGATGTTGCCGACCATGAAGACGTCATCGCCCTCGGAGATTTCTTCGTAGACGGTTTTGCTGTCATCCAAAGCATCGCGGGATTGGTCAACATAGGAGAGTTTGACGGTTTCACCGTATTCAATGCTGCCGGAATCGGGTTGTTCCTGCCCGGTGAGCATTTTGAATAGCGTGGATTTACCGGCGCCGTTTGGCCCGATAATACCGACAATGCCGCCTTGTGGTAGTTTGAAATTCAGGTCTTCAATCAATAAGCGGTCGCCAAAACTTTTGGAAATGTGGTTCACCTCGATGACTTTTTCGCCCAGGCGTTCGGAAACCGGAATGAAGATTTCCTTGGTTTCGTTACGTTTTTGGCTTTCCTGGCTGCTCAATTCGTCAAAGCGGGCCAAACGCGCTTTGGATTTGGCGTGGCGGCCCTTGGCATTAGAGCGCACCCATTCCAGTTCGTGTTGGATGGTTTTCATGCGGGCGGCTTCCTGTTTGGCTTCCATTTCCAGACGTTTTTCCTTTTGTTCCAGCCAGGAAGAGTAGTTGCCGTGGTAAGGGATGCCTTCGCCGCGATCCAGTTCCAAAATCCATTCGGCGGCGTTGTCGAGGAAGTAGCGATCATGCGTGATGGCGACCACGGTGCCGCTGAATTCCAACAGGAAGCGTTCCAACCAAGCAATGGATTCCGCGTCCAAGTGGTTGGTCGGTTCATCCAGTAACAACATGTCCGGTCTTTCCAGTAACAGCTTGCACAGTGCCACACGACGGCGTTCCCCGCCGGAGAGTTTGGTGACGTCGGCTTCCCAAGGCGGTAGGCGAAGAGCATCGGCTGCGATTTCCAGCGTGCGGTCCAGATTGTGCCCGTCTTTGGCTTGAATCAGGTCTTCGATTTCGGCCTGTTTCTTGGCCAGGGCATCGAAGTCGGCATCCGGTTCGGCATAAGCGGCGTAGATGGCATCCAGATCCGCCAGAGCGTCTTTGACTTCCTTGACGGCTTGTTCCACATTGCCGCGAACGTCGAGTTCCGGATCGAGTTGTGGCTCCTGAGGCAAATAACCGATTTTAATGCCCGGTTGTGGTCGCGCTTCGCCGACAATATCCGTGTCGATGCCCGCCATGATTTTCAGCAGTGTGGATTTACCGGCACCGTTCAAACCCAATACACCGATTTTGGCTCCCGGAAAAAAGGATAGGGAGATGTCTTTCAGGATGTGCTTGTTTGGCGGAACGATTTTTCCAACGCGATTCATGGTGTAAACAAATTGTGCCACGATATTACCTCAGGTTGTTTGGTTCAAAAGTGTCTGACTTTTGTGGACGAAAAGTTCAGGGCTTTCTCAGGAGATTCTTTTGGAAAATCCATAAAAATGCCTATTTTACAAACTTGATCATCCGCTTGTGAAAATAATTCAAGTTAAACCACCGGTTTTGTCGTCTAAACCCTGAATAATTTGGTAAAATTTTCTTTTTGATTCAGTAATACTTATTTTCTGTTTGGAGACCTTTAGCATGTTTGATAAGAATATGACCATTGCCGGTTATGATGATGCACTTGCGGATGCGATGAATGCGGAAGCGCAACGCCAGGAAGATCATATCGAATTGATCGCTTCCGAGAATTACACCAGTCCACGTGTAATGGAAGCGCAAGGCTCTGTGTTGACGAATAAATATGCTGAAGGTTATCCGCACAAACGTTATTATGGCGGTTGTGAGTATGTCGACATCGTCGAGCAATTGGCGATTGATCGTGCCAAAGAACTGTTCGGTGCCGATTACGCCAACGTGCAACCGCACTCCGGTTCACAAGCCAATGCACCGGTTTACATGGCGCTGTTGGAACCGGGCGATACCGTGCTGGGCATGAGCTTGGCGCACGGTGGGCACTTGACACACGGTTCGCACGTCAGCTTCTCCGGAAAAATGTACAATGCCGTTCAGTATGGCTTGAACCCGGAAACCGGTGTCATCGATTACGAAGAAGTCGAGCGTTTGGCTAAGGAACATAAGCCTAAGATGATTATCGCCGGTTTCTCCGCGTATTCCCAAGTGGTTGACTGGCAACGTTTCCGTGACATCGCCGATGCCGTTGGCGCGTATTTGATGGTGGATATGGCGCACGTGGCCGGTTTGGTTGCGGCGGGTGAATATCCGAACCCGGTGCAAATTGCCGACGTCACCACCACCACCACGCACAAGACTTTGCGTGGCCCGAGAAGTGGTTTGATTTTGGCTAAGGCGAATCCGGAAATCGAGAAAAAATTGAATTCGGCGATTTTCCCGGGCGCGCAAGGTGGGCCTTTGATGCACGTCATCGCGGCGAAAGCGGTGGCCTTTAAGGAAGCGATGGAGCCGGAATTCAAAGATTACGCTAAGCGTGTTAAAACCAACGCTCAAGCCATGGCAAAAGTGTTTATGGATCGTGGTTATGACGTGGTTTCAAAAGGCACCGAAAATCACCTGTTCCTGGTTAGTTTCATTGAGCAAGGCTTGACCGGTAAATTGGTCGACGCGGCGTTGGGTGAAGCGCATATTACCATCAATAAAAACTCGGTTCCAAACGACCCCATGTCGCCATTTGTGACCAGCGGGATTCGTGTGGGAACGGCGGCGTCAACAACGCGTGGCTTCAGCGAAGAAGATTCGGTGAATTTGGCGAACTGGATGTGTGATGTCATTGATTCCTGTAAGCAAGAAAGCGAGTCTTGGGACGAGCAGGTCATTGCTGACGTTCGCGAGAAAGTCAAAGCCTTGTGTGCGGCGAGACCGGTTTACAAATAAGCCCTTCAGATAACAAATAACGGTGACCGCGAGTTATGCATTGTCCTTTTTGTAATGCGCCGGATACGAAAGTAATCGACTCCCGATTGGCGACGGAAGGGAGTCAGGTGCGTCGTCGGCGTGAATGCATGCGTTGCGGTGAGCGCTTCACGACCTACGAAACGGCGGAGTTGACCTTGCCGAGGGTCGTCAAATCCGATGGCAATCGTGAAAAGTTCGATGACGATAAAATCCGTCGCGGTTTGATTAAGGCCTTGGAAAAACGGCCGGTGGAAAGTGAAGTCATCGATCAGGTCGTGAATCGCATTCATAAACAATTGACCGCCGAAGGGGTGAAGGAAATTCCTTCCTCTCAAATCGGAGAATTGTTGATGGACGCGCTTCGGGAGTTGGATCAAGTGGCGTATGTTCGCTTTGCTTCCGTTTACCGTTCCTTCCAAGACGTCAATGCCTTCCGTGAAGAAATTGAAAAACTGGTGAAAGCCACTACCTCCCAGTAATGATGGATTCTCCTTCCAATACCTTTTCCGATTTCGATATCCAGATGATGACCCGGGCGATGTCGCTTGCCCGTCAAGGCGAGTTTTCGACTAAGCCGAATCCGGCGGTCGGGTGTGTCATTACAAAAGACAATCGTATTATCGCCGAAGGCTGGCATCAACGAGCCGGTGAACCGCATGCGGAAAGAGTGGCGTTGGCGGCGGCTCAAGAATCGGTGGAAGGCGCGACGGTTTACGTCACGCTGGAGCCCTGTTCGCATCATGGCAAAACACCGCCGTGTGCCGATGCTTTGGTTGAGGCCAAGGTCGGGCGCGTGGTGGTGGCGATGGAAGATCCAAACCCATTGGTCGCTGGACAAGGTCTGGCCAGATTAGGCGCGGCGGGTATTGACGTACAAAGCGGTTTGTTAGAAGCGGAAGCGGAAGCTTTGAACGCTGGATTTGCCCATGCCATGCGTTGTAACTTGCCTTATGTGCGTTTGAAAATGGCCAATAGTCTCGATGGTCATACAGCGATGGCCAATGGCGAAAGTCAGTGGATTACCGGCGCCGCTGCGCGGCATGAAGTGCATCGAATGCGTGCCAAAAGCGGTGCCTTGGTCACCGGTATCGGTACGGTGTTGGCCGACGATCCAAGTATGACGGTGCGTTTGCCGGAAGCCGAATTGCAAACAATGAACCTGTCGGAAGCGGAAAGTCACCCGATTCGCGTGGTGCTGGATGCGCACCTGAGTATGCCGGTCGACGCAAAAATGCTGTCTCAGCCCGGGCGAACCATTTTGATGACGTCGCGAGAAACCGCCGAAGATCACCCGGAATTGGTCGAATTGTTGGCAAATGCCGGCGCGGAAATTGTTGCGGTGGAAGCCGATGGCGATAAGTTGGACATTCTGTCGGTGCTGGAGTACCTTTATCAGGAAGAGCAGGTCTTTGACGTGTTGGTGGAAGCGGGCGCTATCGTGGCGGGTGCTTTTTTGCAGTCCGGTTACGTGAACGAGTTGCATGTGTTTATGGCGCCTTGCCTGATGGGGCATGAGGCTAAACCGATGTTCTTTTTGCCAGGCCTGGTCGAAATGAGTGATAAAATGCCGTTTCAATATCAGTCGGTTCAAACCGTCGGGGACGACTTGCACCTGGTTTTAAAGCCGGTTTCCGGCGCGGCCACTCTGGCGACATCTTTTTAGGAGCGGACATGTTTACAGGCATTATCGAAGCAGAAGGCACCATCCGAAAAATTCAGCCGGTCAATGGGGATGCGAAAATGACCATCGCCACTGGAAAGCTGGACATGAGCGATGTCAAAATCGGTGACAGTATCGCATGCAACGGTGTGTGTTTGACGGCTGTAGAACTCGGGCATGATTTTTACGTCGCTGATGTGTCGGCGGAAACGCTGACGGTCTCAACGCTGGGACACTTGAAAGTTGGTTCGCAGGTGAACCTGGAAAAGGCATTGCGTTTGCAGGATCGATTGGGCGGCCATTTGGTCAGCGGGCACGTGGATGGTGTCGGCAAAGTGGCTTCGATTCGCCAGGAAGCACGTTCCTGGCGTTACCAGATCGAATCGCCGGTGGCGTTGAGCAAGTATATTGCCGCGAAAGGGTCCATCTGTATCAACGGCATCAGTTTGACCGTGAATCAGGTGGACGGTAATAGCTTTGATGTTAATATTGTGCCGCATACACGGCAGGAAACTACAATTAAGGATTTTCAGGTCGGCACCGAAGTCAACCTGGAAGTTGATTTGCTGGCGCGCTATTTGGAACGGATGCTGACCGCGCCGCAAGACGATGAACAAACCGCACCCGGTGGCGTGACCGAAACGCTGTTGGCCGACCGCGGTTTTATCTAACGAATTCTGGAAAGAGACATGCAGTTAAATACGATTGAAGAAATCATTGAAGATTATCGACAAGGTAAAATGGTCATTCTGATGGATGACGAAGACCGGGAAAATGAAGGCGATGTGATGATTGCCGCCAATGCGATTACCGCGGAGCACATCAATTTTATGGCGCGTTACGGTCGCGGCTTGATTTGCCTGACTCTGACCAAGGAACGTTGCCAACAGCTACATTTGCCGTTGATGTCGCGAACGAATCAGGATACGCACGGCACCAGTTTTACGGTTTCCATCGAAGCCGCCGAAGGCGTGACTACCGGGATTTCCGCCGCAGATCGTGCCGCAACAATTCAAGCGGCGATTAAATCCGATGCCACACCGGCCGACATCGTTACGCCGGGGCACGTGTTTCCGATTATGGCGAAACCGGGTGGCGTATTGGAACGCGCCGGGCACACTGAAGCTGGCTGCGATTTGGCGCGATTGGCTGGTATGGAACCCGCTTCGGTTATTGTAGAAGTCATGAATGAAGACGGTACCATGGCGCGTCGCGACGATCTGGAATTGTTTGCTCAAGAGCACGGCATTAAATTGGGCACGGTGGCAGACCTGATTCAATATCGCCTGAAGAATGAAAAGACCATCGAGCGGGTTTCAGAATGTCACATGCCAACAGAATACGGCGACTTCCGGTTGATAGGTTACGAAGATATTCTGGAACATCGCGCGCACATGGCCTTGGTTTACGGGCAGTTGGACGGCAGTCAGCCGACGGCGGTTCGTGTGCATATGTTGGATACCCTGTGCGACCTGTTTGACTCCAACCGGAGCGAATGCGGCTGGTCTTTGCGGCTCGCCATGAAGCAAATCGCCCAGGAAGGTTCGGGCGTGATTGTCATTTTGCGTAAGCACGAGGAAGGCGCTGAGTTGTTGGATAAAATTCAGCAGTTCCAGATGAAAGACCGCGGCATCAGTCAACCGGAAACCCAATCGGAAGACGATGCTAAAACTTATGGTTTGGGTGCGCAAATTTTGTCCGACCTTGGTTTGAAACAGTTGAAGGTCATCGGTTCGGCTTGGCGCATGAGCGCGTTGGGTGGCTTTGGCTTGGAAATCGTCGAAAATATTGAGAAAATAAAAGATTGAGGCGATCGAGCGTCTTAATGAGTTGAAAAGTAGGGTATAAGAATGAAAATCATCGAAGGAAATTTGACGGCGGAAGGGTTGAAAATCGGTCTGCTGGTCGGGCGTTTTAACAGCTTCATTGTCGACAGTTTGGTAAAAGGGGCGGTGGATACCATCGTGCGTCACGGCGGTTCGGAAGACAATATTGAACAGGTGTTTGTGCCGGGCGCGTTTGAGATTCCGATTGTGGCGCAAAAAATGGCCGACTCCGGAAAATACGATGCCATCGTGGCTTTGGGCGCGGTAATCCGTGGCGGTACGCCGCATTTCGATTATGTGGCGGGTGAATGCGTGAAAGGGATTGGACAAGTCGCGCTGAAAAGCGGCACCCCGGTTTCATTCGGCGTTTTGACCGTGGATACCATCGAGCAAGCCATTGAACGTGCCGGCACCAAAGCCGGTAACAAAGGCGAAGAGTGCACCTTGGCGGCGATTGAAACTGCTAATGTGTTGAAACAGCTTTAATTGGTTGCGGAACACTATGAATCGATCGGATTTTAAGCCCGGCGACGGTGTCGAGGTAATGGAAGAAGAAGGGCCGGTGAGTCCTCGTACCCAATCGCGGCGCGTTGCATTGCAGGCGTTGTACCAATGGCAGATGAATCACACCGAACCGTTTGACATCATCAAGCAGTTTTCGGAAGACGGTTTGCTGGGCGATGTGGATGCCTCTTTATTTCGTGACTTGGTCAACAGTGTGACCGGCCAAGTAACGGAATTGGATGCGATTTTCGCACCGTTTTTGGATCGTGCGGTCGCGATGATTGATCCGGTGGAGAAAAACATTCTGAGAATGGGCGTTTACGAACTGCAAGCCAAGCCGGAGATTCCTTATCGAGTCGTCATTAACGAATCGGTGGAACTGGCCAAGCGCTTTGGTGCCGAGGAAAGTCACAAGTACATTAACGGTGTTTTGGATAAAGTGGCGTTGCAATTGCGCAGCTTGGAAAAAACGCAGATGGACTGAACGGGTTCCAATGGAATGGAAAAGCCAGAGCTTGCTCTGGCTTTTTTGTTTGGTCTGACGCTAAAGAGAGAGTATGCATGACGCATGAGTTTGATTTGATCCGCACCTTTTTCCAGCCGTTGTCGCAGGTTGCGACGCAGGATATTGGCATTGGCGATGACGGAGCGGTTTTGTCCTGCCCGTCCGGGCAGCAACTGGTGGTAGTGACCGATACCATGGTGGAAGGGGTGCATTTTCCATTGGATACCTTGCCGGAAGACATCGGCTGGAAGGCCTTGGCGGTTAACCTCAGTGACTTAGCCGCGATGGGTGCCCGCCCGGCTTTTTTCTCATTGGCATTGAGTTTGCCGGAATCGAAAAACCACCAGGCCTGGTTAAAAGCCTTTTCAAGCGGGTTGCGCCATTTGGCGGAAGCACATCGGGTTCCGTTAATCGGTGGGGACACCACTCGGTCGGACCGTCTAACGGTGACGGTCACGGCGCACGGTTGGGTGTCTGCCGGTCAGGCCTTGCGGCGTTCCGGCGCGCGCCCGGGAGACGGTCTTTACGTTTCCGGCTATATCGGCGATGGCGCTTTGGGCTTGATGGCCGTCAACGAAGCTCTGGATGCCGGAGCCTATGCCGGTGCTTTGCAAAAATTGAACCGGCCTGAGCCGCGAGTGGCATTGGGCGGTTTATTGGTCGGCCTGGCCAGCAGCGCCATCGATGTTTCCGATGGTTTATTGGCCGACATTGCCCATCTATTGGAGGCGTCGCAATGTGGGTGTGAGGTGGATGTGTCAGCGGTTCCATATTCACAAGCCATGCAAAGTTATTTGGCAGAAAATGCCCAGGCCTGGGCATTACCGCTGACGGGCGGGGATGATTATGAATTATGCTTTACGGTGCCTGCGGAAAAAGAAGCGCTACTGAAAGAGCGCACCCGGCATTTAAATCTGTCGATAACGGAAATCGGTCGTATTACCGCTGGAACGGGTGCGGTATTGAAAAACGCGCCGAAAGGTGTCCAAACCTTGGAACACTTGGGCTTTCAGCACTTTTAATCCGGTTTGAATTCTTAGATCGTTGACGCTTAAGCAGTCTTGTCGGTCAGCAACGTTTCGTCGTCAACGCCTTCATCTGTCGCCACGGGTTCTTCGGCAAAGACTTCATGTTCATCCACTTCGTTGGCAGGTGGCAAACTGGTGACCGAATCGCTGGCTTTGAGCCGGAAGTTCAATAAACGTTCTTCCACGCCTTTCACGCTGTCGATGATGCTGGTCGAAGTGTGCGTCACTTCCTCCACCAGCGAGGCGTTTTGTTGTGTGATTTCGTTGATTTCCAACAATGAGTGGTTCACTTGCTCGATGCCGTGAGACTGGTGATTTAGCGAATCGTGCATGGCCGACATCATTGAAGAAATTTCATCAATGGCCTGAGCGTTTTCTTCAAAAGCTTTCTTGGTAAGTTCGCTGAGCTCGATGCCTTGCTTGACCTTTTTCAAACTTTTTTGGGTCACATCCTGAATGCTGTGTGCCGCGTCACCGGACTTGGACGCCAGATTACGAACTTCGGTTGCCACTACGGCAAATCCACGACCTTGTTCTCCGGCACGGGCCGCTTCAACCGCGGCATTCAACGCCAAAAGGTTGGTTTGGAAAGCGATGTCGTCGATTACTTGGGTGAAGCTGGCGATTTCTTCGCTAGCCGCTTCGATTTCGCTAATGGCTTCAACCATGCTGTTGACGATATTGACACCGGATAAGGTGTTCTCTTTGGCTTGGGAGCTTCGGTTATTGACCGTCGACGCATTGGACAGGGACTCATTGACCTGATTGATCATCTGTTGCATGTGGTTCATGGTGTTTTGAATCGCCTGTGCTTGTTGGTTGACGCGCTGGTTGAGGTCCTGATTGCCTAAGCTGATTTCCTGCACGCCGCTCACCGCATCGGAGGAGGCATTTTGCACGTCGGCCAGCATGTCGCTGATGTTGGCGGCCATGTCTTGCATGTTGTTTTTCAGTTCTTTCAATTTGCCTTCAAACTCCCCTTGGATTTCAAAAGCGAAGTTGCCTTGACGGAAATGATCCAATGTGTGGGATTTTTGGGTGATGGCCTCATCCAGCTTGTCGAGGGAGTTGTTCAAATAGGTTTTCAGTTGCGTTAAATCGCCCGGCATATCCAGTTCGATGCGTTTTGAGAAATCGCCTTTGTTCATCATCAGCATGACGTCCTTGACCGATTCGATGGCTTGGCGTTGAGTGGTCATGGCGTCGTTCAGGCTTTCGACCACTTTACGATACGCGCCCTGATATTGATCGGCCGATTCGCTGAAGGTCAAGTTGCCTTGTTGGATGGCTTCACTCATGTTTTGAATGGAGGACATGGTGTGGGAAATTTGGCTGACGGAATCGTTGAAGTTTTCTTTCAGACTGAGTAGGTCGCCGGCGTATTCTTTTTCGACGTGTCGATTGAATTGGCCGTGGGACAAGGCAGTGCCGACCTGTTGCAGCTCACCGGTAATGTGGCGGAAAGAACCGATCAGGTCGTTGATGCTGTTGCTCATATCCACCAGTTCGTTTTTGCCTTTGAGGGTTTTCCATTGCGCCAGTTCACCGCTCTGAGCAATGCGGGCGATGGTTTTCTTCATGCGATGCAACGGGCCGGTGATCGAGCTGACGACCAGCAGGTTCAATAAGAGAATCAAAATCAAACCAACCAGACTGAGCAGCCCTAAGCGGTAGATTTGTTCATTGGACAGTTGGTTCAGTTCCTGAATCAGGCCGGAAGTGGTTTGCTGAGATTCGGTGGAAAGGAAATTAATTTGCTGATTGGCCTGGTTGATCAGGGCAATCAGGGAGTTGTTGTTTTCAGTCTCCGTGTTCAGGTAATCTTTAATGTCTCCGAAGGATTCCTGAAAGCCGTCTCGTGCATTACTTAATTCGGATAGGGTGTCCATCCAGGCAAAATTGGAACCCAATTCATCGTTTAATACGCTCAAGTCGTTATCGGCGTCGTCTCCCAGGCCTTTTTGGTCAAACAGTTGGTTCAGGCTAGTGTCTTTGGTCGAGATAAGTTTGCCGAGCATCAATTGCGAGTCGGCCAGGCGTTTTTGCAGGTTCTTGACGGCGGAGAGCAAGGCCTCCGACTCTTGAATCTCAGAACTGTCGCTGAGGGTTTTGAGTGTGTTTTCCATGGTTTCGGCGGTTGGTGCAATGCCATATTCCAAGGTATTGTTGATTTCGTTTTTCAGGAAGACGTTGGAATTGGTGACTTTCTTATATTGTCGCAGCACCGTTTCAATGGTATGAATCACTTCCTGGTTTTCGGGAGACGTCAGTACGTTTAGCATCTGTTCGGTTTGCACCTTGAGTTCATCGATGGCTTGGTTGAACTTCTGGTTGGAGGCTTGGCTGCGCGTCAAAATGTATTCGTTCGACAATTGCGTGGTCAGAATCAGCGATTGCTGTAAATTGGCGATGCGACTGGTTTGTTCTTTCTGCAACCCGGAGAGCGCGTCGGCTTTGGTTTGCACGTCCGAGAGCGATTGCCAGCCGATATAGGCGATAGCGGACATGAATCCGATGGATAACAGCGTGTTGATGAACAGTCGTAGATTGATGGAAATGTAATTGAAAAACTTCATATCGCCTTGAATACCTGCTATGGAAATAACGGTTTCAGTATATAAAGGGAATGTGACAGCGGGATGAAATCTAAAAGCCAATGCCTGCGCTCATTTACTGAGTGCAGGAAGGCAAAGAAGAGAAAGGGGGTTATTTTGAAGCGCGGCGGGCGCGTACTCCGGTGGCCAGGTCTTCGAGCAGGGTCAAACTGGATTCCCAGCTGATGCAGGCATCGGTGATGCTTTGACCGTAGGTTAGAGGTTGACCGGAAACCACGTCCTGGCGACCTTCAATCAAATGACTTTCCACCATGGCGCCCATGATGTGGTCGGCTCCTTTACTGAGCTGGTCTCGAATCGATTGCGCAACGATAAGCTGTTTTTCATGTTGTTTGCTGCTGTTGGCATGGCTGCAGTCAATCATCAACTTTTTCTGAACACCCGCTTTTTCCAATTCGGATACGGCTTGGTTGACGCTGTCTTCATCGTAGTTCGGGCCGTCGTTCCCGCCGCGCAGGATGACGTGACAATCCGGGTTACCGGTGGTGGAGAAAATGGCGGAATGGCCCATTTTCGTCAAGGACAAGAAAATGTGCGGGTTGTTGGCCGCGCGAATGGCGTCCACGGCAATTTTAAAGCCACCGTCGGTGCCGTTCTTGAAACCGATTGGGCAGGAAAGCCCTGAAGCCAATTCACGGTGCCCCTGACTTTCAGTGGTGCGAGCACCGATGGCGCCCCAGGACACCAAATCGGCAACGTATTGCGGTGAAATCAAGTCCAGGAATTCAGTCGCGCAAGGCACGCCCATGTCGTTGATGTCCACTAGCAGGGATCGGGCTTCTTCCAATCCTTTGTTGATCTCAAACGATTCATTGAGATGCGGGTCATTGATCAGCCCTTTCCAGCCAACCGTCGTGCGCGGCTTTTCGAAGTAAACACGCATGACAATCAACAAATCTTTCTCGTAGTGAGCAATCTGTGTTTTCAGACGCTCAGCGTATTCGCGCGCGGCTTTGGTGTCATGAATGGAACAAGGCCCGATGATGACCAACAGACGATCGTCTTCACCGGTCAGAATGTTGTGAATCTGCTGACGGGTTTCGTACACTGTTTTCGACGCCGTTTCCGAAAGGGGAAACAGTTCGTGTAGAACTTGCGGTGGTCGAACTTCAGTGATCGTTTTTATGCGTAAATCGTCGGTCTGATACTGTGTCATCGTGCTTCTCTGGGTGTCAAATTCATTAACCGTAAAAACTGCATATTATGCCATTTTTGGGATGAAAAAGTTGGCTAAAAATCGGTCTTCGGAAACGGCAATGGATTCGATAGTTATTTTTTATGAATTTCTGCAGGATTTAATGGGTTTAAGGGTGGTTATTCGGGTGAGTTATGCTAGAATTCCCCGTTAATAAATTGAACATCTCAAGTCCTGATATTCGGAACTTTTTGGAAGAGACAGCAGTGCATTGTAAATACATTATTGAAGGCTATACCAACGAAGGCCGAAAATTTCGTCCCAGTGATTGGATCGATCGCATCGCATCGATGATGGCATCCTATGGTTCTTCGCATCGCCTGGTATTTTCTGAGCTACTTCATCCGGAATTGTATAAAGGGCAAAAGTGTCTGATTATCGATACCGAGTTGCAGACCAAAGATCCGGCGATGTTCGATTATGTGATGAACTTCGTGAAGTCGAACGACCTGAAAATGTCCGAAGTCTGTGATTCAATGGAGTCCGAATTGGGGTCCTAATCCCCGTTTCCTTGTTTTGCCCGTCTGTTTAGAGTTGTTGAATCAACTCGTTTCCAAACATTAAGCTGACCCAGCCGCCCAGTGCCAGAAATGGCCCGAACGGGAGTGGGCTATCAAACCGACGTTGTTTCAGTGCCACCAATAACAGTCCTACGATCAGGCTGCTGATGGAGGCAATCAGAATGATTTGCGGAATCGCCAAAACGCCGAACCAAGCACCAAGCGCCGCCAATAACTTGAAATCTCCGTAGCCCATGCCTTCTTTTCCAGTCAACCATTTGAAGGTTTGGAAAATCGTCCATAAAACCAGATAGCCAGTGGCGGCGCCCAGAATTGCTTGTTCGGGTGTTGTGAACAGCTGTTGGGTGTTGAGTATCAATCCCAGCCATAAAAGCGGTAAGCTGAGGGCGTCGAGAATCAGTTGGTGCTCGATGTCGATAATGGCGATGGCCAAGAGCATCCATAGGAAAATTAGGCCGTAAAGTGCTAGCCAGCTCACGCCGGTGTGATAGACCCATACAGCGGAAAGCAGCGCAGTGACCAGTTCTATGGCGGGATAGCGCCAGGCAATGGGCGCATTACAATGATGGCACTTGCCGCGGCCCCACAGCCAACTGAAAAGGGGAATTAAGCGATACCAGGGTAAAGGGGTATTGCATTTGGGGCAGGCCGAGCGGCTGAATGAAAGTCGCCTGAGTTGTTCTGAAACCGTTAAATGCAAGATGCGCGGCCAGCGCCACGTGAGCATGGAAAGAAAGCTTCCGACAATCAACCCGAGGACGGTGGCAAATACAACAGATTCTACCGGGTGGATTGCCAGCATTCGTTGGGATTAAGCCATTTTGAAAAGTTTTTCGAAGTTGACAACTTCAAAGACTTTCAAAATATGGTCTGATAAACCGGAAAGGGTGATGCGGTTGGCCTCTTCTCCCAAGTGGGTGCGAAGCTGCAACAACATGCCGAGACCACCGCTGTCGATTTGCGACGTTTGGCTGAAGTCGATGACGATGTCTTTGAATTCGTTTTCGCAATAAGCCGCCTGAAATTCCGCAAAAGAGTCGATGGTGAACTTGTCGCCGACATAGACCCAAAGCGTATCGCCTTTCAATTTACTGTTAATCATCTTTACGTATCCAGTTTTCAGTTCTCTTTAAGAGTCAGTATAGGGTAAAAATTTTTTAATTGAAAGCTTTCCGAATTGACCTTCGTCAAAAAAAGGGGGCTTAGTCGTTTTCGCTGTAGATGACGCAGTTGCGGTCGTTTTCCCAGACCGTCAAGCTGTGCATGGTCACCGTGTCGGATTGAATGCGGGATTCGATTTCGCGGTATAGAAACACGGCGATGTTTTCGGCCGTCGGGTTCAATTCCTTGAAGTAAGGGTGGTCGTTCAAAAACGTATGATCCAGTTCGGCGACGACTTGTTTTGCATGCTTTTTGATTTCCTTGAAATCCACCAGCATGCCGATTTCGTTCAATTTCGACCCCTGTACCTGCACTTCGATTTTCCAGTTATGGCCGTGCAGCTTCGCGCAATCCCCCGGATAGTTTTTCAGACTATGGGCCGCAGCGAAGTCAAGAAGGGTTTTGAGTACGAATTGTTGTGCCATATCGGGAATTGGATCCAGTGTTGTAAGTTGCGGACAATTATAGCAAATTTCCGTTTGAGATAAGGAAATTTGCAACCGGTTCCGAGTCGATTCAATGATCGCGGTCGGCGATGTATCGAATCAGGTTTTCCAGAAACGGACTGTCGATTTGCAGTTGCACCAGTCGGTTTTGGGCTTCTTGGATCAAGCTGTCCCGGAAAGCTTTGGCTTCGTTCAATCCCATTAATTTGGGATAGGTCGATTTGGCTTGCGCTTCGTCGCTGCCTTGCGGTTTTCCGAGCTGTTCGGTGGTGCTTTCGATGTCGAGAATGTCATCCTGTACCTGGAAGGCCAAACCGATCTTTTGACCTAAATCGGCCAGGCCTGGTCGAATGGCTTTATAGCGTGGAGAGGCCACGGCGCCCATCAACAAAGCCGCTTGAATCAACGCGCCGGTTTTCATTTCGTGAAGGCGCTGTAACGTCTCCAGTGGAATGGCGTGTCCGGTGGATTCAATATCCAGTACCTGGCCGCCGATCATGCCTTCCGGCCCCGCGGCATGCGCGAGAAGACGTAAGGCTTCCACTTGTGCCGTCGCCGGCAGGTGATTGTCGGTCAAGATGGCTTCGTAGGCGAGGGATTGTTGTGCATCGCCAACCAGGATGGCGGTGGCTTCATCGTACTGGATGTGGCAAGTCGGTTTCCCACGGCGGAGGTCATCGTCGTCCATAGCGGGCAAGTCGTCGTGTACCAATGAGTAGCAATGAATCAGTTCCAAAGCACAGGCACAGGCATCCAGCCGTTCAATCGGTGTGTCGAGGCTTTCGCCGACGGCATACAGCAACGCCGGACGAATACGTTTACCTTGGTTTAAGGTAGCGTATTGGATGGCTTCCAGCAGACGCGGTGGTGTCTGACGTGGCCGCTCTAGAAAAACGGACAGTTTTTGATGGATGCGTTCTTGGTAGGCAAACAGCGTGGTTTTCAAATGATCTCCCAGGCCTGGTCAATATTGAATATCAGTCGGCAGAAAGAAAAAAGGCTGCTCGAAGCAGCCTTTTCAGATTCCGTATTGAAATCGATTACAGTTCTTCACCGTGCTTGGACAGGTAATCCGCCACACCTTCCGGTGAATCTTTCATGCCATCGTCACCTTTGTTCCAACCGGCTGGGCAAACTTCACCGTGTTCTTCGTGGAATTGCAGGGCTTCAACCATACGAACCATTTCGTCAACGTTACGGCCCAATGGCAGGTCGTTGACCACTTGGTGACGCACGACGCCGTCTTTGTCGATCAGGAAAGCACCGCGAAGGGCGACATTGCCTGGGTGAACGATACCGTAAGCGTCCATGATGGAACCGCCTACATCGGCAACCAATGGGAATTTCACCGGCCCTAGGCCACCTTCGTTCACCGGCGTATTACGCCAGGCGTTGTGCGTGAATTGCGAGTCGATGGAAACACCGATGACTTCCGTGCCCAGTTCTTTGAACTTCTCAACACGGTGGTCGAAAGCCAGGATTTCGGATGGACAAACAAAAGTGAAATCCAGCGGGTAGAAGAAAACCACGGCGTATTTGCCTTCGATGTGACTTTTCAGATTGAAGTCGTCAACGATGGTGCCGTCGGCCAAAACCGCAGCAGCTGTGAAATCGGGCGCTTGTTTTGTAACGAGTACTGACATGTTTGAGTGTCCTTTTTAAAGTTTCAATTTTGAAGTGCAAATAGTATAGTCAATTTGTGACGGCTTGAAAACTGCTTTACAATCGAAACGTTTGTTTTGGCATTCGGCTTGTTTTGAATCGTTTGGGTAAGATTTGTTTAATCCTTTTAAAAACAAGGTCGATAACTACTGTATTAAAGTCTTTTAAAAGGAAATCCGGCTATGTTTATCGTCTATACACCCGAAGGACGCAACCGCATTCAACCCGGAGAATTAGCGCCGCAGTTGAAAGTGGCGCAGACCAAACGTGTCAATCCGGTCGGCCAATCGGAAATGGATCAGATGCACTTCGAAGAGGCGATGGCTCAGGTGCATGAAAAGACCCAACCGGCGGTCAAGGAATACCAGTCGATTCAAAGCAAGCACGAACGAAAACTGGTGGTGAAGGTCTATGAAATCATGACACAACCGGTGATTACGATTGGTGAAGAGACTTCTTTGGGGCAGGCCTGGCAAAAAATGGTCGAGTCGCACGTGCATCATTTGCCGGTGGTGGATGAAGTCGGCGAATTGGTCGGGCTGGTCTCCAGTCATGATATTTTGATGCGTGCCGTGGTGGGCGATAATGGCCAGTTGGATATTGGCGGCGAGGGATTGGTGACGGAAGTCATGACCGAGCAGGTGGTGACCACCAAGGCCGAGACGGATATTCGACGCGTGGCACAAGTGATGAGCGAATACAATCTAGGGTGTATTGTCATTATGTCCGACGCCGAGTCGATTCGCGGGATTGTCACACTGTCGGATATTGTGCGGCGGTTGTCGGAATCCCCGCCGCTGGAAATTTATGTTTAACCGTCCTGGTTGATGGCGCTGATCAATTCATCCAATACGATTCCGGCCTGATCGCTGTCGACCTGACAGGTGCCGGCTGCCCGGTGACCGCCGCCATTGTATTTCAGACACAATTCTCCCACATTGGTTTTGGAACTGCGGTCCAGAATCGATTTGCCGATGGCAAACACCGTATTTTGTTTTTGAAAGCCCCAAAGTATGTGAATGGAAATATTACACTGTGGATAGAGAGCGTAAATCATAAAACGGTTGGTGGGATGAATAATGTCTTCATTGCGTAAATCCAAGACCACCAAGTTGTCATGAACGGTTGAACAACGCTGGATCTGTTCCTTGGCTTGCGATTCGTGCTCAAAGTAGAGGTCAACGCGCTCTTTGACATCCGGCAAATTCAGAATTTCCTCGATGGTATGGTCACGACAGTAGTCGATCAATTCCATCATCAACTGATAGTTGGAAATGCGGAAATCTCGGAAACGGCCCAGCCCGGTACGGGCATCCATTAAATAGTTCAAAAGCGGCCAGCCGGTCGGGTTGAGAACTTCTTCGCGGCTGAATTGCGCGGCATCGCTTTTGTCGACGGCCTCCATAATGTCGTCGGAGACACGCGGAAAGGCCTTTTTACCACCGTAATAATCGTACACTACGCGTGCTGCGGAAGGCGCACTGGCGTCGATGATATGATTGTCGGTCTGGGCGTTGCGGACGCTTTCGCTTAAATGGTGATCGAAAGCCAGATGACAGCCTTTGACATAAGGGAGGTTGGTGGTGATGTCGTTCTCGGTGATTTCAATCTTACCATCCTGCATGTCCTTTGGATGGACGAACAAAATATCATCAATCAAATCGAGTTCTTTGAGTAGGACGGCACACACCAAACCGTCGAAATCACTGCGTGTAACCAAACGAAATGTCTTATCCGCCATGAAGGCCTCCTTGTCTTATAAGGTGTTTGGGTTGTTCAGAACATTTCGTTTAATTTAGCACAAATTGCGCGGATGGAAATTTAAGAATTTTCCTGCTGGGCTTTTTCCAAATCCTGACGGACTTTTTCCATGTCCAAATCGCACAATTGTTGGATGCCTTCTTCCAGGTTGCTTTCCGGAATCATGCCCGGGTTGGAGAAAACGACGATTTTTTCACGCATGAACACCAGCGTTGGAATGGAACGCACTTGGAACATCCCGGCCAGTTCTTGTTGTTCTTCCACGTTGACCTTGGCAAAAACGATGTCAGGGTGTTTTTCGGATACGGCTTCGAAAATCGGTGAAAACTGCTTGCATGGGCCACACCATTCCGCCCAGAAGTCCAGAATGACGATGTCATTGTTTTCGATAGTGGATTCAAAGTCTTCGATTTTCAGGTTGGTTACAGCCATTCTAGTCTCCTTGAGCTGGTTGATTGAACGGATTAAGCATCCGGGTTGGGATTGCCACCTTGCGTGAGCAGGGCGGGGTTCAGGTACTTGCGCAGAGTCTCTTCGTCGAGCTCCGTCATGGATTTGGCCACGTCCAAAACAGGTTGCCCTGTTTCGTAGGCTTTTTTCGCGATGGCGGCCCCGGTTTCGTAACCGACAACGCGGTTCAAAGCGGTGACCAGGATCGGATTGACTTTCAAGGCTTCTTGAATGTTTTGCGGATTGACGGTAAAGCCGGCAATGGCTTTTTCCGCCAGAACTTTGCCGGCATTGGCGGCGATTTCAATACTTTCCAACAGGTTGCGGGCAATCATCGGCAACATGACGTTCAGTTGGAAATTGCCGGCTTGTCCGCCCACGGTGATGGCGTTGTGGTTGCCCATGATTTGCGCCGCGACCATGCAAACGGCTTCCGGAATAACCGGATTGACCTTGCCGGGCATGATGGAGCTGCCCGGTTGCAGGGCCGGCAGTTGAATTTCGCCCAGGCCTGCCAAGGGGCCGGAGTTCATCCAGCGTAAGTCATTGGCGATTTTCATCAGACTGGTGGCCAGCACGTTCAGTTGTCCGCTGAGTTCCACGGCGGTGTCTTGCGAGCTGAGGCCGACGAACAGATTTTCCATCGGTTCGAAATGCACGGCGGTGATGGTGGACAGGTTGGCGCTCACCAAACGGCTGAATTCCGGGTCGGCGTTAATGCCGGTGCCGACCGCCGTGCCGCCTTGCGGTAAACGGTGCAGGCGGCTTTGAGTGTGCTTCAAACGTTCGATGTTGTCCAAAATCAGGTGGCGCCAGGCGGAAATTTCCTGGTCGAATCGAATCGGCGTGGCATCCATTAAATGGGTGCGGCCGGTTTTAACGGTTCCGGCCAGCTCGTGTTCTTTGGCTTCCAGGGTTTGAACCAATGCTTCCAGGCCTGGTAATAATTGCTCTTCGACGGCAATGGCGGCGGCGACATGAATGCTGGTCGGAATGACGTCGTTGGAGCTTTGGCTCATGTTGACGTCATCATTCGGGTGAATGTCCACTCCGGTCAGCTGTTTCGCCAGTGTGGCGATGACTTCGTTCATGTTCATGTTGGTGCTGGTGCCGGAGCCGGTCTGGAACACATCGATCGGGAAGTGTTCCAGATGTTTGCCTTGAATGATTTCTTTAGCGGCGGTTTGGATGGCGCTGGCTTTTTCGTCTGAAATCAAGCCCAGTTCGAGGTTGCTTTCCGAGCAGGCGAACTTGACGTAAGCCAGGGCTTGAATGAAGCTGGCGGGCATCGGTTGGCCGCTGATCGGGAAGTTGTCGATGGCTCTTTGGGTTTGGGCGCCGTAAAGGGCGGATTCGGGAACTTCCAAGATTCCCATACTGTCTTTTTCAATGCGATAGTTTTGTGTCATAGGAAGCGTCTTTGGCCTATTTTCGGGGGCTGGGGCGCTTTGGCGCCCTTTGCTGGTATCTGGTTAAATTTGTTGCTATTCTATCGTATTCATCTCAAAAATTATAGAAAGTGTCGTGAATGGATTTGGATAAAAATTTTCTGGGCGAAATGCTGCTCAATAAAACCCTTTGGTGGTGTCTGACCCAGGAAGGAGACGGGGTTCAATTTAAAGCCTCGCCCGCCTTGCAGGAAATGGTCGGGGCGGAGATTCTGGATTACGCCACGTTTCTATCTTACCTGATGCCGGAAAGTGCTCATTTGTTGGAGTATAAGTCCCGTGAGTTTATGGCGCGGCCGGAAGTGGATGAGCGTTTTTTGGTCGGCTTTAAAGTGGGTGAAAAAATCACCTGGTTGATTAATAAACTTCATTTGGCAAACCAAGGGCCGGGTGACTGCCGCGTACTGTATTCGACCTGTGTCGAAGTCTCGGAAATGTATGCGCTGGAAGAGCAGTTGATTGAATCCCACAGTCGCCTGATGATTGAGCAGCTTCGCGCCAAAGAAGAGATGGCGAAAAAAGAAGCCCAGATTTTGCAGCAGCAATACGACGATCAAACCCAGTTTTTGGCGATGCTCAGCCATGAGTTGCGCTCGCCGCTGATGGGTATGAACAGCTTGGTGTCGGTGGTCAAGAAAAAGCAACTTGCCAATGAAGACGCCTCCGACGACTTGAAAACCATGCGTTTGACCATCGAGCAGCTCAATTTTCTCATCAATGATATTTTGACGTTCGCCCAGACCGAATTCGGCTCGATTCAATTGAAGCCGACGGTTTTCGAGCTGGACCAACTCGGGGAGTACGTCAGTCACTTGACCAAGTCCATCGCGTCGGAGAAAGGCATTTTCGTTTCGTTCGCCATCAGCAGTCGTAACAATTGTTTTTACGGGGATTTGGTGCGGGTGTCTCAGATTCTGGTGAACCTGATTGTTAATGCCATCAAGTTCACCGACATCGGCGGGGTGTTTGTCGAAATTCGCGAACTGGACAATGAGTTGGAAATTCAGGTATCCGATTCCGGTGTGGGGATGGATGAGAAGGACCTGAAAAATATTTTCAAACCGTTTAAACAGTTGGATTCCGATGCCGGGCCGCGTTATGTCGGTTCCGGGTTGGGGTTGGCGATTGTGAAGACGCTGGTGGACTTGATGGGCGGTCGGACGTATGTCGAATCCACCAAAGGGGTTGGCAGCTTGTTTACCGTGAACTTGCCGATGGAAGTCAAATCCTGCCCGACGACGGAATTGGCAAGAGGCGATGAATGTGACACCTGTTCCGAGCTGGCGCTGAGCGACAATTTTCAGTGTGATTTCGATGTGTTGATTGCCGATGATTCCAAAATCAATCAAAAAGTGCTGGAAACCTTTTTGGAGCAGCTAGGCTGCCGGGTCGACCAAGCCCATGACGGCAACCAGGCCTGGACGAAATTCCAACAAAAGCCTTATGATTTCGTGTTTCTGGATATCCAGATGCCGGGCATGAGCGGGGCGGAAGTTTGTCAGAAGATTCGTGAACTGCCGGCCGAGGCGAAAACCGGTTTGCAGGGGGTTTTTGCGTTGACCGCGGCCCATACCGTCAATGAAGTCGAACAAATGGGAATTGAAATCGACCAAAGCATGTTTGACGAATGGGTGGAAAAACCCATTTCACAGGATAAGATCATCCATTTGTTGCATTGCAAGGAGCATCCGGCGGCCGAGCCGGAGCCGAAAGAAATGGCTTCGACAAATGGGTTGCAGGAGACGGAGTCTTTGGCTTCGCAAATACCGGAGCATTTGCAGCATTTGGTACCGCAGTTACTGGAAAGCACACATCAGGAAATCGCCGAGGTCCGTAAACTGTTATATGAAGTGGATGAGGCGGCGATTCGCAAGGTATTGCATCGGATGAAAGGGAATCTGATGCTGTTTAATGTGGGCGAACTGCTGGAGGCGGTGCGAGAGATGGAACGGATGGCCTCCTATCAAAACCGTGAAGATGTCGAAGCACGGCTGGTTCAATTGGAAAATCAATTACGGCAACTGGGGTAATTTTTCAATGAAATTTTTTTGAAACGGTCTATAATGACCCCAAATAAAGAAATTTTACTACGAACTTTTACTCCCAAAACTACAGAAGGATTTTCGCATGGCAAAAGCAAAACCTAAAGTTCTCTTGGCAGAAGATCATGATTTGGTTCGTGCCGGTTTTAAGTCCATCTTGGATTCCGACGGTACGGTCAAGGTGGTAGCCGAAGCTCAAGATGGTGAATCCACACTTGCTTTGATTGACGAAAAACAGCCGGATATTTTGATTATTGACCTGTCGATGCCTAAGTTGAGCGGCATGGCGGTGATCACGCACCTGAAAAAGAAAAAATACGATACCAAAGTCATCGTCTTGACGGCGGCCGAAGCGCCGAATGTCTGGAAAGAAGTACTGGATTTGGGGGTAGAAGGGATTGCGCTAAAATCGGTGTCGAAAGAAGAGCTGATTGGCGGTATCAAAAATGTGATTGCCGGTGAGGGTTTTGTACATTCCGATATTCAGCCAGGCCTGGAAGAATATAAAGCGGAATTGGCTGCACAACAAACCGACGACGTGGAGCTGGACGATAAGCCCAAGCGCCCGAAAAAGTTGTCGGTGCGTGAAAAACAGGTCATTAAACTGGTAGCCGAAGGTTATAAGACCAAAGACATTGCCGAAATGTTGGAGATCAGTGACCGAACGGTATCCAAACACCGCGAGAACATCATGACGAAACTCGGCATGACGGCTTCGGCGGAACTGGTGAACTATGCCAGTCACATCGGTTTGCTGAAAGTCGGATTGAACGAAATCCACTGATTGCAGTTAAAGCATTCGACATAAAAAAGGGGCTAATAAAAGCCCCTTTTTTTTGTTGTGATGAATGGTAGGCAGCGTTAAATCGCTTCCACCCATTCGGTCATCCATTCTTGCGCTTGTGGGTTCGGCGCTTCCATGAAACTCACCACGAAATTCTCACCCATGTCGGTCACCCCGATGGAGCGAGGGCGAACCGCCATGGCCTGAGGCACCGGCAATTTCATCCCAAAGCAAAAAATGATGTGCTTGGCTTCCAAAATATCCGGTGCCACTTCACCGTTGATATTTTTAGTGTGGGCGGCATGGTCGAAACGAGCGATGTACACTGCTTTTTCATTGCTGTTAATGCAGTCTTCCAAATAATTCAAAATGGCATCGACACTTTGATATTGGGTGTCGGACTTGGCAATGGTTTTCGAGAAAACCGGGTATTTGTCATGAAAAAGCGATTGTTCCATGTGGGTTCCTAATGTGTCATGTTGAAAAATTACTTGTACTGTCTGAGGTACAAGTGTTCGAAAAAGCGTTTCGCCAAGTGCATCAATCGACACGGTGGCAGCATCAAGGTGCCTTTTTCGGTTCGTTTGATGAGAACGCCGTGGGATAAGGTGTCGATAATGCACAACAGTTCGTGCTTAAAGGTTTTGAAGTTCGTTTGGCCTTGCAGTTCCGCCACCAGGTTGTGGGCCGCCGCTTCGGCTTGTAAATCGGCCATGTGCGCTTGTTTGGCTTGCCAGTCCGGGCCAGGGTAGCTGCCGGAGTCTCCGGCGACATAGGTTTTTTCCAAGCCGTCTACCTGACAGAACTCATTGGCTTTAATCAAACCACCTTCGGATTTGGCAATCTCGGAATTCTGCGACCAAGCCGGTCCGGTCATGCCTGGCATGAACAAAATCAAATCCGCTTCGAATTCGTCGCCTTCGGTGATGACTTTATTGGGTTCGAAGGCTTTCATTTTGTGGCCGAGGCGGGTTTGAATGCCTTTTTTGGCCATCATCTTCATGACGGCATCCGGTACCTTGTCACCCAAGCGTTTGCCAGGCTTCGGTGCCGGGTTGAAGAAAATCAGCTCAAATTGGTCTCGGCGGCCTTGTTTGCGTAGCAAGGTGTCGATGCCGAACAGGAATTCGAACATTGGGCCGCCGCGCATCGCGGACGGTTCTTTCGGATTGCCGCCGAAACCAATGGCGATGGTGCCGCCGGACATATTATCCAAACGTTCTTTGATTTTCTCGGCCGCTGGAATGCCTTCGCAGGGGGTGATGGCGTGTTCGATGCCCGGCAGTTTTTTAATAAAGCGCCCGCCGGAGGCAATGATCAGACCGTCGTTTTCAAAATCGCCTTGGTCGGTGTGTACGGTGCGACCATTGTTGGAAACGTCGGTGACGCTGGCCTGAATATATTCCACCGTTTGGCGATTGAAGTAGTTGGTCAGGTTGATGCGTAGGTCGTCGCCTTTTCGAAGGTTGGACGGAATCCAGATTAAACTTGGAAGATAAACCAATTCTTTGGACGGCGCGATCACCGTGATTCGTGCGTCTGGAGCCAGCTTGCGTGTTTTCTTGATGGCGGTAAGGGCGGCAAATCCTGTGCCGAGAATGGTAATGTTCATCTTGGTTTAATCCTTTTGTTTAAGGTTGGACAAAAATGGTATAGAAAAAATCTATATGGGTAAAATAAAATTTTATCTACTGTTGTGATAAAAAATAATTATGTTTCCGAGTGTTGCAGATTTCAGCACGCGAAATGCGTGACGTTATGAGTTTTGAAGTTTTAAGATTTCCTGGATTCAACTATTAACTGCAACACCCAGCTTTAATTTCTCAGCTTCAAGCATCTCCAGTGGAGTCTGAAAACCGTATCTCTTTCTGGGCCGATGGTTGAGCTTGTCCTCAACCCTTTGTATTTCTTCGTCTGTCACATCTTCAAAGGCCGTGCCTTTGGGGAAGTACTGGCGAATCAGACCGTTGGTATTCTCGTTCGTGCCACGCTCCCAGCTATGATATGGGCGTGCAAAAAAGAATGAACAGCCCATGGCTTGGCTGACCTTGTGGTGATGCGAGAACTCTTTGCCGTTATCTGACGTCGTGCTCTTGACTACCATGCCCGAGAACGCATCAATCATCGCACTGGCCGTCAGCTCTGCCGTGGAGCGCATGACTTTTCGAATGCGACTCAATCCAGTTTTTCGCTCAACTAACGTGACGAGCGTGGCCAGGCGTTTTCCCTGCACTGAGTCGGCCTCCCAGTCGCCCAGACGTTGGCGAGTATCAACAACGTCAGGCCGCTGCTCAATGCCGACCCGACCGATGATCCGGCCACGCCGATCCTGACTGCCATAGCGCCGCCGGGTTTTACGAACCTTGTGGCGAAGGTGCTTGTAAAGTTCGCCACCCTGAGCCTTGTCACGCAGCAGATACTGGTAAATCCATTCATGGCTGACTGTGACCGAATGCATTCTTGCCAGGTACCCCGATATCTGCTCAGGCGACCACTGATACTGCGTCAGATAATAATGCACCTGCTCAATGAGCCAGGCGTCTGTTATTCGTTGTTTATCAGCGTTCTTGCGCCGATCGTCTGCCTTATCCTGTGCCATCGGTGCCCAGTATTTACAGGGCGATTGCCGATTGCGTCTGAGCTCTCGGCTAATGGTTGAGGCGGCTCTGTTTAAGGCTTTGGCAATCTGCCTTAAGCTCAATCCCAGTTCAAAATGAAACTGAATATGGTATCGTTCTTCAATGGTCAACTGTCTGAACCGTGTCATCTTTGGCACCTGAATGTTTTGTGTGGGAACAACCATTCTAGGGCAGTTGGCCTCCACATCATTATTTTTCAGGTGTTGCGGTTATTATCTGAATTCAGGTTTCATTAAAGTACACTTATTTAACCTAGTCAACCTTATGGGTATTGACGTATACTTGAATCCACCTTACGGAATAGCGGCAATAGCCGGCTGGAATGGAACGCTCAGGCGATAATTAAAAAAATATAACAAATCCATTAACGTTTAAACGGAGAGTGTTTTATGAAGCAGTTAGTGAAATTATTTGGATTGGCCGTTTTGTTGGGCGCCAGCATGAGTGCACAAGCGGGGCTGTGGGGCAATGTCAAGGAAGACGCCGCCAAGGCTTGGGATGGCACGAAAGAAAACGCCTCCAAAGTGGCCGATGACGGTGAGGAAGCCTATGATGAAGGTAAGGATACTTCGCTTAAGGAAATCAAGGAAGAAATCAAAGAGCAGGGCGCCATGCCGGTCAAGCCGAAAGAGGATGAAGCCGGTATTCCGGTGGACTGATATCCATTGAGGCATTGTGTTTTGATTTGGAAAGCCGACAATTGTCGGCTTTCTTGTTTTTTGGGCGGGCAAAACGTGTAAAATAACCCTCAATTCAAGATAAGACGTGTGCCAAAACGGCGCGTGATGGAAGAGTCGATGAAAGCTATGAAACCTTATTTGAAATTGCTGTTGATTTTGCCGGTTTTGTTTGCGGTGACGGCCTGTGAAAAGGTCTCGAACACGGCGAAAAATATCCAGTCCGATTGGATTGGGTTGGATCGGAAAATCGAGATTTACAGTTGTTACACCGGTAAGGTGTTGAAGACCTATAAAGGCAGTGTGCGCCTGAACCCGGACGATAAAATCGGCGGTGCCACCTCGTTTTTGGTTGACGGTAAGAAACTGCACACCAATATGTGTTATGTGGTGACTGAAATCGGTATTAAAGAAGAGTCGTCGGTCGAGTCAGCGCCTTAAGCGTTTGCCATATTTTTATCTTTTTCAAACCCGGTCGGTTAAGCTTAACCGACCCTTTTAGAACCCTTGTTATGAGAAACATCTACGTGTTCAAACAATTTCCTTTCAAACTCTTTTTATTGTCAGGCCTGGCGATTTTGTTGGTGGGCTGTTCCGGTGTTCAAACCAAAGAAATCGGCGATGATACTTATCAGCTGGTGAATTTTTACAGTGAACCGCCACGCGATTTCGACAGTTTTACCATTGAAAGTGAAGCGGACGAACTCTGCCCGCTGGGCTATTTGGTGTTGACCAAAAATGCCGGCAAAGCGGCCGAATTCGGATATAACGATTTCAGTTGTGCCGCCGGGCAAAACTGTGATTACGTGCTTGAATGGCGTATTCATTGCGAAGAAAGAGCCAAGCCGGACTTCTCTGTTTTCGGTAAAACCTGATCGGCGGTTTGAGGCGCGTTAAATGGGGCCATTGAAACACATCATTTGGTTACTGGGATTAACGGTATTCGCCATTTGGCAAATGCCGAACATCCCGAATTGGCCGCTGGCGCTGCAAAAGTTATTGCCTTGGTTACCGTATCTGATTGCCGGGCTGGGGATTTTCGTCAGTGTTTTTCTGAACCGCCTGCAACCGATTCTGATTCTTGCCAGTCTGGTATTGTTCAATGCCGGCATGCAGTACTTCGTGCCGCAAGCCGACGTCAGTTTGTCGGCCATTACGCTTTATCCGGTGCTGGCCTTGCTGCTGCCGCTGAACCTGTTGTTCTGGTTGCTGTTTCCGGAAAGAGGGGTTCAGGATAAGCTTTATGTTCTGTTTCAATTGGTGTTGTTGGCGGCACAAGCCTATTTCGTCTATTGGGTGATGGTGAATCTACCGCTGGAATACTGGCGCTGGATTGCCTCGCCGAGCGGTTACGATTCGGTGCGATTACCGTTTGTGGCGATGTTGACGATGGTGGCGGTCTGGTTCCTGATGATGTTCCGCAATGCGCTTCTCAGTCATGCCAAAGTGTTGGACCAGACGGTGGTCTTTGTGTTGATTTTAATGGCGTTCGGCTTGAATGCCTTTTATCAGTACGGCGCTTTGGCGTGGACCAGCGCGTTTGCCGCGGTGATGATTCTGTTGTCGCTGATTTTCGATGCCCATCACATCGCTTACACCGATCAATTGACCGGATTGAAAGGGCGACGCGCCTTGTTGGAGTCTTTCCTGGGGCTGGGACGGAAGTACAGCATCGCCATGATGGACATCGACCACTTCAAATCCTTTAACGATACGTACGGTCATGACGTCGGTGACCTGGTGTTACGAACCGTCGCACAGGAACTGGACATGATTGTCACCGGTCAGGTGTACCGTTATGGCGGTGAAGAATTTACCGTAGTGTTTAAAGGGAAGACGCCTGAGCAGGTGATGCCGGCGTTGGAAACGGTGCGCAAGGCGATTGAGTCGCGAGTGTTGAATGTGCCGCTGAATGGCCAAGAGGTGGAAACGCACGTCACCGTCAGTTTCGGCTTGGCCGCACGCGATGCCCAGCACAAGAAGCCGCACGAGGTCATGAAATACGCCGACGATGCTTTGTATCAGGCGAAAGAAGCCGGGCGAAACCGTATCGTCATTGCCGGGGAATCGGTTAAAGCGACCAAGCCTAAAACGAAATCGAACACAAGAACCAATACAAAATCTAAAACCGCCAGGCCTGGCCAAAAGCGCCAAACCGCCGGTCGTAAACGTAAGGCGTGACGGTCATGACGTGTGAACCGCTTTAAAGTCGCTTTAAACAAACAAGATGAATGAGAAGACGAAAAATATGAGTCAAGATACTGTTAAAACCGTACAAGAAAACAGCGATATTGAAATTTCCTTCAAGCTTTCCCTTTTGGATGGTACGGTGGTGGACCAAACCGAAGACGGGGAAGTCTTTGCTTTTCAAATCGGCGACGGCCAGCTGTTAAACCGGTTGGATGAGTTGTTGATTGGGCTTGAAGTCGGAACGACCGGAAAATTCACCTTAATGCCGGAACAGGCGTTCGGTTTGCCGGACCCGGAGAACTTCAAAACCATGTCGCGCAATGAATTCCCCGATACGATGGTGTTGGAAGAGGGCTATGTGATCGGCTTTGATACGCCGTCCGGCGATGAAATTCCCGGCACGATTTATGAAGTGAACGGGGATGACGTGGTGGTGGATTTTAATCACCCGTTGACCGGTCAGGTCGTTGTGTTTGAAGCGAAGATCGAAAACATTCTGTCCTGATTTCGTTTCAGCTTAATTTTCTTTATGTGCCTGTTGTTGGTGGGTGTCCGAACAAAAGCAGCGTTCGCCGGCTTCGGAAACTTCGCAAATCGCTTCGTGTTTTGGCAGGTGTAATCCGCAGGTCGCGCAGGCCACCATTTCTTCCGGTTCGGGTTTGTTTTTAAGGGTTTCAGCCTCTGCTGAAGCGGCGCGCAATTCTCGCACACGTTTTAACGTAAAGCGGATTGCCAGGTAAACGACTAGGATAAATACGAAAAAAAGCAGGGCTCTCATAGGAATTCAGTGATTTCAGCGGTTGTTTTAATGCATTTATTGTCTAAAAAACATAAAATAATTGCAATTTAATTTACCGCCGAACATCGTATCAAGGTTGGTGCGGCAAATCCGTTAAAAGGCAATTCATGAACTTACACGAGTATCAAGCAAAATCACTGTTCCAGCAGTATGGTATCCCGACGCCGAGCGGCGTTATGATTGATGATTTGAATCAGTTACCCGACGCCTTGGCACAAATCGATTCCGATGGCTGGGTTGTTAAAGCACAAATCCATGCCGGTGCGCGCGGCAAGGCAGGCGGGGTCAAGTTGGTGAAAACCTCCGATGAGGCGAAAGAGGCGGCCAGTAGTTTGTTGGGCGGGTCTTTGGCGACGATTCAAACCGCGGGCAAAGCGTTACCGATCAATGCGCTGTTGATTGAGCAAACGCTGGACATTCAGCTGGAGTTTTACCTGAGTTTGCTGGTGGATCGTGTCACCAGAACCCACACTTTTGTGATTTCCGAAGCCGGTGGCATGGACATCGAACTGGTGGCGGAAGCGTCGCCGGAAAAAATCCTGTCGGTGCATGTCGATGGCGCCGTGGGCTTGATGCCGTATCAATGCCGTGAAATCGGTTTTGCATTGGGCTTGACCGGGACGGCTTTCAAACAAATGACGGCCATTATGCAAGGCCTGTATCAGATGGCGCTGGACAAAGACGTTTCCCTGCTGGAAATCAACCCACTGGTGTTGACGACCGAAAATGAGTTGGTGGCGTTGGATGCCAAATTGAACATCGATTCCAATGCGTTGTACCGTCAGCCAGGCCTGGTGGAAATGCGTGATGCCACCCAGGAAGATGAACGTGAAGCCAAAGCGGCGGATCACCAGCTGAATTACATCGCGTTGGACGGCAATATCGGCTGTATGGTCAATGGCGCCGGTTTGGCGATGGCGACCATGGATTTAATCAAACTGAACGGTGGGGAACCGGCTAACTTTTTGGATGTCGGCGGCGGTGCCACGCCGGAGCGTGTGGCAGAAGCCTTTAAATTGATTCTGTCGTCTTCCGAAGTGAAATCGATTCTGGTCAATATCTTCGGCGGAATTGTGCGCTGTGACCTGATTGCCGACGGGATTATCCAAGCGGTTCAGGAAGTGGGCTTACAGATTCCGGTGGTGGTGCGTTTAGAAGGAACCAATGTGACGTTAGGGAAAGAAAAACTCGCCAGCAGTGGCTTGAGTATCATTACGGCGGACGGCTTGGCCGATGCGGCCCAAAAAGCGGTGAAAGCGGCGATGGAGGGGCAGGCATGAGCATTTTAATCAATCATCAGACCAAAGTGATTTGTCAGGGCTTCACTGGCAAACAAGGGACATTCCATTCCGAGCAAGCCATGGCGTATGGCACACAAATGGTCGGCGGTGTCACGCCGGGCAAAGGTGGTAGCGAACACTTGGGATTGCCGGTGTTCAATACCGTAAAAGAAGCTGTGGCCGAAACCGGCGCGGATGCTTCGATGATTTATGTGCCGCCGGCCTTTGCTGCCGATTCGATTATCGAAGCCATCGATGCGGGCATTAAGGTGATTACCTGTATTACCGAAGGCATTCCGGTCAATGATATGTTGAAAGTTCGCGCCGTATTGGATAAATCCGATGCATACCTGATTGGGCCGAATTGCCCAGGCCTGATTACGCCGGGCGATGACAAGCAAGGTTGTAAAATCGGTATTATGCCGGGGCACATTCATTTGCCCGGCAAAATCGGCATCGTCTCGCGTTCCGGCACCCTGACCTATGAAGCGGTTCACCAAACCACACAAAACGGTTTGGGGCAGTCGACGTGCGTCGGCATCGGCGGCGACCCGATTCAAGGCATGAATTTCATTGATTGTTTGGCGTTGTTTGAACAAGATCCGCAAACGGAAGGGATTATTCTGGTCGGCGAAATCGGCGGTCAAGCCGAAGAAGACGCCGCGCAGTACATTCAGGAAAACGTCTCTAAACCGGTGGTGGCCTACATTGCCGGTGTCACGGCACCGGCCGGTAAGCGCATGGGCCATGCCGGCGCGATTGTCAGCGGCGGCAAGGGGACGGCGGAAGCCAAATTTGAAGCCCTGGAAGCGGCGGGCGTCACGGTAGTACGTTCCCCGGCGGAGCTGGGCGACGCCATGTTCAAGCTCATCGGATAAAGTCTAACGGAATCGAACTATGTCAGAACAACTCACGGTCGTCATGGCGCAAATCAATCCGGTGGTCGGGGATATCGACGGTAACGTCGATCTGATCATCGATTCGGCCCGACGGGCGAAAAGCGAGCAGCAAGCCGATATCGTGGTGTTTCCGGAGATGACACTGACCGGTTATCCGCCGGAAGATCTGTTGTTTCGCGAAGCCTTATACGAGCAGGTTAAAAAAGCCTTATCGAGTATTTGCGAACAGGTTCAAGACGTGGTGCTGGTGTTGGGTTATCCGATGATGGACGAGCTGGGTGAACGCTTCAATATGGCGGCCTGGATCGAAAACGGTCAGATTCAAGCCAGTTACATCAAGCAGAACCTTCCGAATTACAGTGTGTTTGACGAGAAGCGTTATTTTGCCGCCAGTGAGCAGCCGTGTGTGGTCGAATACAAAGGTGTGCGTTTCGGTTTGTTGATTTGTGAAGACATCTGGAAACCGTCACCGGCCAGCCAATCGGTGAAAGCCGGGGCCGACATTCTGTTGAGCCTGAATGCCTCGCCGTTTTCGCAGGAAAAACATCAGGATCGCATTCAGGTGGTCAATCGTCGTGTCAGCGAAGTGAAGCGGCCGGTGATTTATGTTAACCAGGTCGGTGGCCAGGATGAACTGGTGTTTGACGGCGGTTCGTTTGCGACCTGCGCCGAAGGGGATGTTCAGGTACAAGGCGGCGAATTCGGTTCGGAGTTGATTCCGGTTCAGGTATTGAAACAAGCCGATTCGGTGGTGATTCTACCGGGAGAAAAACAGCCGTTGTATCAGGACGAAGCGCGTATTTATCAGGCCCTCGTGACCGGTGTGAAGGACTACGTTGAAAAAAACGGTTTCGGTGGTGTGGTGCTGGGGCTGTCCGGCGGGATCGACTCGGCCTTGACGCTGGCTTTGGCAGTGGATGCTCTGGGCGCGGATAAAGTCGAAGCGGTGATGATGCCGTTCCGCTACACGGCGGATATCAGCATCGAAGACGCCGAAAAAGAGGCCAATACCCTTGGCGTAAAATACCATTCCATTCCGATTGAATCGGTGTATGCGGCGAGTGAGTCCGCTCTGGCAGATCGTTTTCAAGGTTATGAAGAAGACGTGACCGAAGAGAATATGCAGGCGCGCATTCGCGGGATGTTATTGATGTCGATTTCCAATAAGACCCATAAACTGGTGTTGGCGACGAGTAATAAATCCGAAGTGGCCGTGGGCTATTCCACCTTGTATGGCGACATGGTCGGTGGCTTCTCGCCGTTGAAAGATGTGCCGAAAACCTGGGTGTATCGTTTGGCGGTTTACCGTAATCGTGATGGCGAAGTCATCCCGGAACGCGTCATTACGCGTGCGCCATCGGCCGAACTGCGACCGGATCAGAAGGATCAGGATTCGTTACCGGATTACGAGGTGTTGGATAATGTGATTCAGGCGTTTGTGGAAGAAGACAAAAGCCCCGCACAGATTGTCGAAGCGTTTGGTTATGACGAGGCGGAAGTCCGGCGTGTGGTGGGGATGATTACCCGCAACGAATACAAGCGCCGTCAGGCCGCACCGGGAGTGAAGATTTCACCGCGCGCCTTTGGTCGAGACCGACGTTATCCGATTACCAGCCGTTACAGCGAGTGAAGCCGATGTTTTGAGTTGTACCGCGCTCCAAATAAAAAACCGCCAGGCCTGGCGGTTTTTTTATATCTGCTTTTTTTATTAACCGTCTTCGATCAATCAGTTTTCGTCTTCTTTTTCTTGCGCCTCAATACGCGCCAGGTTGAGGTCGATGACCGCTTGTGCATCTTCGGCATTTTGTGTCATGCCCAGTTTTTGATAGGCATCGCGCATTAACTGCAATGCGTAAATATTGACCATGGAACGCGGGTAAGTTTCGACAATGAACTTGGCGCGGTTGGCCGACGCCAGGTAGGCTTTACGTTTGAAATAGTATTCGGCCACCTGGTATTCGTGACGCGCCATACGGTTGCGCAATACAATCAAGCGTTCACGCGCTTTGGCCGAATATTTTGAAGTCGGAAAGCGGCTCAAGAGCTCTAAATAGGCGTTGTAAGCTTCCTGGGTGGAGTCCATGTCCCGCGAGGCCGGGTCGGTCAACCAGCTGTCGAACCAGCTTTTGTTGATGGAATCCGCCGATAAGGCCCGCAGGTAATAGGCATAAGGCAAAGCGCTGTGTTTCGGGTAAAGGCGGATGAACTCTTCCAGTTCACGCTGGGCCGATTCGGGCTCGTCATAGCGATAATAAGAGTAAGCCAGCTCCAGGTAGGATTGTTCAGCGTATTTGCCGTAAGGGTAATAGGCCTTGAGTTTTTCGTAATACTCGATGGCGGATTCCCATTGTTCGCTGTTGTAGGCGTCTTTTGCGTGTTCGTAAAAATCTTTGACCGTCCACTCGGACTCGTCTTTTTCGACCAGTGAGCAGGCTTGGAGCGCGAGGGTCAATAAAACAATCAGGGATAACAGCGAGTGCTTCATATTTTGGTAAAATAGCGTTTCGTATAAAAAATTAATCATACCATATGTGCCGACGTGAGTATAAGAAATGGATACTTAAAATCCGTCGGCCATCAGGTTATTAGGAGCGGTTTTGAGCAGTCAACAATTGGAAGCACGCATTCCGGCCGACAAGTTGGGGCAACGCCTCGATGCGGTTTTGGCCGAGTTGTTTTCGGATTATTCACGCAGTCGCATTCAGGACTGGATCAAGGCGGGGAAGGTCGCACTGGACGGTCAGCTCCAAAGCAAGCCCAATATGAAGGTGCTGGGCGGCGAAAAGGTTGTTCTTCAGGCGGAAATCGAAGAAGAAATCGAGTATCAGGCGCAAGACATTCCACTGGACATTGTCTATGAGGATGCGGACATTCTGGTCATCAACAAACCGGCCGGTTTGGTTGTGCATCCGGGGGCCGGGAACCCGGACGGAACCTTGCTGAATGCGTTGCTGTACCACGACGAGCGTTTGCGTGAAGTACCCCGCGCGGGGATTGTGCACCGCTTGGACAAAGAAACCACCGGTTTGATGGTGGTGGCGAAAACGGTGCCGGCACAGACCCATTTGGTCGAACAGTTGCAGCGTCATGCGGTGGAGCGTGTCTACGATGCCATTGTGGTCGGACGCATGATTTCCGGCGGCACCATTAATAAACCGATTGGGCGTCACCCGACCGACCGTAAGCGTATGGCGGTGATTGCCACCGGCGGTGGTAAACCGGCCGTATCGCATTATCGGGTTTTGGAGCGGTTCCGGGAGCATACGCATGTGCGGGTGCAACTTGAAACCGGTCGGACGCATCAGATTCGGGTGCATATGTCGTACCTTGGGTTCCCGCTGGTTGGCGACCCGGTCTATGGCGGGCGTTTACGGATTCCACAGCAGATGTTGCCGGAATTTGCCGACTTCTTGCGCGGTTTTAAACGTCAGGCGTTGCATGCCGGTCAATTGAGTCTGACGCACCCTGTCAGCGGAAAAGTCATGAAATGGAAGGCACCGATGCCGGACGACATGTTGGCGTTGATTGATGTATTGCGTGACGATATGGATGATTTCCACGCCATGCAGGACGATTTGGGTTACGACGACTACGATTATGATGACGGCGTCGAAGTGGAATGGGTCACCGATGCAGATATTCCTCAAGAATAATTTGCAGTTTGTCCGACCGCAATGGCCGGCACCTGAGAAGGTTCGGGCTTTTGTCACCACGCGGATGGGTGGGGGCAGTCAACCGCCTTATGATGCATTCAATTTGGCAGGGCATGTCGGTGACAATCCGAACCAAGTGGCGGCCAATCGACAAGCGCTGGGAACGGCTTTAAATTTGCCGAACGAACCGCTTTGGTTGGCACAGGAACACACGGTGGATGCGATTCATTGGCAGGGTCAAACGTATCCTCGGCCGCCCGTGGCCGATGCCAGTTGGACAAATCAATCGGGGCAGGTGTGTTGTGTGATGACGGCAGACTGTTTGCCGGTGTTGGTCACCAATCGAAGCGGTTCAGTGGCGGCAGCGGTTCACGCCGGTTGGCGGGGGCTGTTGAACGGAGTGGTGGCGAATGCCATACAACAATTGCCCGATGATCCGAAAAATCTACTGGCTTGGATTGGGCCAGCCATCAGTTCGGCTTACTTTGAAGTCGGGGCGGATGTATATGACGGGTTTGTCGAGCAAAATGTCGATCATGCGCCGTATTTTATCGCAGCGGCGTCGCATGGAAAGTGGTATGCCGATTTACCAGGCCTGGCGGAATTTGAGTTACGGCGTTTGGGCGTGGCGGAAGTAACGCAAAGCGGACTGTGCAGTTACCAGGACGAAGACTTGTTCTATTCTTACCGTCGCGACGGGCAAACCGGTCGGATGGCGACGATGATCTGGTTGGCGCCGTAATCCGGCGATCCTTTTAAACGCGGCCAACCGTTCCGGAACCCCACCGCCGGTTAAGTTTTTCCGGTATTTAAATAGTGTTCGAATTTGTCGATGTTTTCCGGCAGCCCTTGCACAATCAAAATGTCATTGACGCGGATTCGGGTCTTCAAATCCGGGTTGTCGCCACGCACCGAGCCACGGCGTACCGACTTGATGTAAAGATCCAATGTTTCCATCGGGAAGGCTTCCAGGCGCTTTCCAACGGCAAATGCGGATTCGTTGATGGTAATCGGTTGGATGATTTGCCCCATTTGCGCATGATCAAACGGCACATGATCGGATTCACCCGGGTAAAGACCGTTCAGCAGATTGTAGCGACCGCGACGGGCGGCACGGGTTTGTTTTAAAACCTGGCTAGGCGGGTGACCAATCATCAACAACAGGTGCGACGCCAGCATGATGCTGGACTCGAAGGTGTCCGGGATGACTTCCGTCGCACCGGCTTGGGTGAGCTCGTTGATGTGGCTGTCGTCAAGGGAACGGACCAAAACCGGCAATTCCGGTGCCACATCCTGCAAGGTTTTCAATGTCTTGATGGCCGCGTGGTAGTCGTGGAACGTAATGATGGCGACCTTCGCCTTGCTGATATTGGTAGCGTGAATGATGCTGTGTTTGGCGGAATCACCGAAATAAACCGGTTCACCACTTTGTTGTGCTTCGTGAACCCGCTTGATGTCCATGTCCAATGCCACAAACGGTACATGCGCTTGTTCGAGGAATTTGGCGGTGATTTGTCCGACACGACCGAAGCCGAGCAGAACCACGTGGTCGGACAGGAATTTGGTGTCTTCTTTGATGACACTTTCCATTTCGGCAAAGTCGTTTTGATAACTTTTACGGCAAAAACGGTTGGCGATGCGGCCGTTGTATTTAATGAGGAAAGGCGTGGCGACCATGCTGAAGACGGCGGATGTTAACAAGATTTGGCCGAGTTGGTGTGGCAGCAATTCGTAAGTGAGCGCCAGGGTGATTAAGACCAAACCGAATTCGCCGACTTGAGACAGGGAAACGGCCGTGCGCAGGCTGACGCCATCCGGTTTTTGAAACAGGCGCATAATACCGAAAATAACAACGGTTTTGACCAGCATAATGCTAAGGGTAATGGCCATAATGGTTAAAAAGTGGGTTTGAATCAGCTCCGGTGAAATCATCATTCCGACGGTGATGAAAAACAGCCCCAGCAAAATGTCCTGGAAGGGGCGGATGTCGGCTTCGATCTGATGACGGTATTCGGTTTCGCCGAGCATCATCCCGGCCAGGAAGGCACCCAATGTCATGGAAATTTCCATTTCTTCGGTAAAGGCGGCCGCGCTCAGTACGACGGTGAGAACCGTTAAGGTGAACAGCTCTTGGGATTTTGATGAGGCGACTTCATGGAATAAAGGTCGCAGGATATAGCGCCCGGCAAACAACATGACCACAACCACGATGGCCCCTTTTAAAAAGGCCATGCCCAGTTCGGTCGGCAGCGATTGACCGGCGGCCGTGCCGAGTGCGGGGATCAAAATCAATAATGGAATGGCCATGATATCCTGGAAAATCAGGATGCCGACGGTGGCGCGGCCATGCCGGGTTTGGATTTCGGACTGTTCCGTCAATTGTTTGATGACGATGGCGGTTGAGGACAAAGCGAAAGCACTGGCGATCACGACGCTGGTTTCCACGCCAAAGCCCAACAGATAAGAGACGCCGAAAACGACCAGGCCTGTCATGAGAACCTGTAACCCGCCGAAGCCGAATACCATCCGGCGCATGGACATCATTTGCGTCAGCGAGAACTCCAAACCGATTGAGAACAGCAGAAACACGATGCCGAATTCGGCGAGGAAACTGATGCTCTTTTCGCTTTGGATGAGGCCAAAACCGAAAGGCCCGACAATGACCCCGACCAGAATGTAGTTCAGGATGGCCGGCAAATGCAGCCGTCGGGAAATCGAAACCAGGCCGACAGTGATGATGAGCAGTAAGACGATATTTAAAAGGATGTGATCAAACATAGTGTCCGGGTTAACCTGTCTCTAAATTAAAGCGCATGGAGTAATCAATCGCTCGAATGTGTTTGGTGATCGCGCCTGTGGAGATAAAGTCAACGCCCGTTGTTGCCAACTCCGCCAAATGGGGCAGTTCGACATTGCCGGAGACTTCCAGCTTTGCCTGATGATTTACCATTCTAACCGCTTCATGCATGTCCGTCAGCGAAAAATTATCCAGCATAATAATGTCCGCGCCGGCTTCGAGTGCTTGCTTGACCTCGTTGAGGTTTTCGGTTTCCACTTCAACGGTTTTTCCTGGGTGATGCTGGCGCGCTTGCTGAACAGCGGCGTCAATGCCGCCTGCGGCCATGATGTGGTTTTCTTTCAGTAAAATAGCGTCGTACAGGCCGATGCGATGATTGGTGCCACCGCCGCAGTGAACCGCGTATTTTTGCGCTAAGCGTAAGCCCGGTAGAGTTTTTCGGGTGTCCAGCAAGCGCGTTTGAGTGCCCTGGAGTTGTTCGACGTATTGACGGGTGATGGTGGCGGTGGCCGATAAGGTTTGCAGAAAATTCAAAGCACTGCGTTCACCGGATAAAATAGCCGCGGCCGGACCTGTGAGCTCACACACAAGCGTGCCGTTGGTGGCGGCTTGGCCTTCATTGCAATGCCAGTGGATTTTAATGCGTTCATCAACCTGTCGCATGACCTCGTCAAACCAGGGGCGCCCGCAGACGATTGCGTCTTCTTTCGCAATGACGCTGGCTTTCGCCATTTGGTGTTCGGGCAGGAAGCTGGCGCTGAGGTCGCCGTCGCCGATGTCTTCGTTCAGCGCGTTTTCGACGTTGGTGTGCAAATCATTAAAATAGTTTATTTCTGACATAGGCCTGATGTTCGGTGTATTTAGTCTAAACGGTTCGATTCTTATCCATGTGAGTTCTCATGGCCGATTCTTTTGGATTATACTATCTGGCATATGAAAAGCCCATTAACACTTGACCCGAATAGCCATCTTTTTCAAGGCGCACGCTACATCCCAAGCCCGAATGCCGACGACCGTCCGGAAGAGTCCGATTTGCAATTGATTGTGATTCACGGCATCAGCTTACCGCCCGGTCGTTTCGGGGGGAAGGGCGTGGAACAGTTATTTACCAATTCACTGAATCCTGACGAAGATGATTACTATAAGCAAATTCAATCACTTAAAGTGTCGTCGCATTTGTTTATCAACCGCGCAGGCGAGTTGTTTCAATTCGTGCCGCTCAACAAGCGGGCGTGGCACGCCGGGGTGTCGCAGTTTGAAGGTCGCACGGCGTGTAACGACTTTTCCATCGGTATCGAGTTGGAAGGCACGGATGAAACGCCTTATACCGCATCGCAATATGAAACTTTGAAACAGGTGATTCAAGCGATGACGGAAACCTATCCGTCTCTTTCGTTGGATCGCATTCGCGGCCACAGTGATATTGCACCAGGTCGCAAGACCGATCCGGGACCTTATTTTATGTGGGAATTTATCGAGTCGCTGAAGTCGGGTTAGGGAATCGGATTATGCAATCCAACCGTTGCCTCCGGAACCGGATGGCGGCGGGCGGCGTTTGGGCTTGAATTTCATACAGGGCTGACCGGACGATTCGAAAACGACGACACTCGGCAACTGTTTGGTTTTGAAGCCAAAGGCTTTGCAACCGCGCGGTTGGTTGGCATCCCAGGTCACAAAGAAATGTTCGCATTGAAAGCAGTCGATGTGCGGGTTGTCGGAATTAGTTTTCTTCATTGTTGGCAATAAGTTTTTTTTGAAATGCGATAGTTAAAATTTATGCTATGATGCCCGACACGAAATAACTCGCGTGACGGGTGGTTTCCCCGGGTGGTTTTTCGTATACTTAAATTCACATCGTCGGTCTTGTGAGGCGCGGGATTCAACGCCTAATCACGCATTTTACAAGAAATGGATAACTTTTAAAAAGGGTTTAAACATGAGTCAAGTCGGCCTATTCTATGGAACGGATACAGGAAACACCGAGCGTGTTGCGGATATGATTAAAGACAAGATCGGAAGCGATCTGGTGGATGTTCATGATGTCGCCACGGCCAGTCCGGAAGATTTTGCCAAATACGATAAGATCATTCTGGGGCAACCGACTTGGTATTACGGCGAGCTGCAAAGCAGTTGGGATGATTTCTGGGAAGACTTCAAAGCCATTGATTTCACCGGCAAAACCGTGGCGTGTTTTGGCTTGGGTGACCAGGCGGATTATGCGGAGTATTTTTTGGATGCGATGGGCATGATGCATGACATCGCCTTGGAAAACGGTGCGACACCGGCTGGTTATTGGTCCACGGACGGTTATGAATTCGACGAATCCAAAGCCGTGACCGAAGACGGTGACTTCTTCGTCGGTTTGGCTATCGACGAAGATCAACAACCGGAAATGACGGCCGAACGCGTTGATCAGTGGGTTGATCAAGTCAAAGAAGAAATGGGGCTGTAAGCCATTTTTTTGAGAGGAAACCCCGGTTTGAACGGGGTTTCCGAATTTGAGTTTTCCATCAAAACCACCAGGCCTGGTGGTTTTTTGCATTTAGCCTGCCATCAAACTTTCAAAAAGCCGTTGTTTTTTCACATAAGTGAATGATTTTCTGTTTGAAAACGGCAGAAAAGTGTTTATAATACTGCGCTTTCAGTTTGTTTAAATTCTGAATTTCCTTGCTTCACCGGTCCGAATCGGGCTTGGGAAGCTTAGTTTTAATCCATAAGGAGATCAATAAATGCGTCATTATGAAGTCGTATTTTTAGTGCACCCTGATCAAAGCGAACAGGTTCCTGCAATGATTGAACGTTACCGTGGTCTGATCGAAGAGAAAGGTGGAGCCGTTCACCGTCTTGAAGACTGGGGTCGTCGTCAACTGGCTTATCTAATCAACAAAGTCCACAAAGCACACTATGTTTTGATGAACATCGAATGCGACCAGGAAACACTGGACGAGTTGGATAATTTGTTCTACTACAACGACGCGGTTTTGCGCAACATGTTCATCAAGCGTAAAGAAGCTGTTACTGAGCCGTCCGTTATGGCTTCTCAGAAAGAAGATAAGCGTAGAGGAGAGTAATCATGGCTAGAGGTTTTGGAAGAAAAAAATTCTGTCGTTTCACGGTAGAGGGTGTTAAAGAGATCGATTACAAAGATCTGGATACCTTGAAAAGCTACATTACTGAAACAGGTAAAATCGTTCCGAGTCGTATCACTGGAACCAGTGCTAAATACCAGCGTCAGCTAGCTACGGCTATCAAGCGCGCTCGTTACTTGGCGCTATTGCCTTATACGGATCAGCATAAGTAATTCGTATTTGTATTAGGAAGCAAGCAAAGGACAGACAATGCTAGGTGTTGCCAACTATGTGATGAAAGGACCGATGCAGGCCTTTATCGCAATACTGTTGTTATCCGCACTGACTGTCTGGATCGCACCGCTGGGAATTCTGGTGGGCGCGATTATTTCACTGGTGACGCTCAGAATCGGTGAAATTGAAGGATTGAAAGTTTTAGCCGCTGCGGTGGCGACGACACTGGGGCTGACGCTGTTTATGTCCGGTTCGATTTGGCCGGGCGTAGTCGGCGTCATCGAGTATATGCTCCCGATTTGGCTGTTAAGCTGGGTCTTACGCAACACCAGTTCCATGGCGTTGAGTTTGAGCCTGAACATGTTGATTGTCGGAGCGGGTGTTATCGCCTTTCACCTGGCCGTCGGGGATACCGCGGCTTGGTGGCAGCAAGTGTTCAAGGAATTTGTGCAACCGGTTTTTGAGCAAACCGGAACACCGTTCCCACAAGCAATGTTTGAAGACCTGACTCAGGTCGCAACCATGTTGCTCGCCATGTTTGTGGTGGTACTGTGGTTCTCAATCGTGTTGTTGGGGCGTTGGTGGCAAAGTGCCTTGTATGTGCCGGGACAATTCCGCACCGATTTTTATGAAATTCGGTTGCCGAAAGGAATCGCCGCGCTGGCCGTCTTTGTGGCGCTGGTCGGGTTGTTTACCCAAAACGGTTTGATTCAGGATTTGTCCGGCGTATTGATGGCGGGGTTGATGTTCCAAGGCTTGGCCGTGGCGCATCACACTGTCAACAAGCGGCAGATGAGCTCAATGTGGTTGGGTGGCTTGTATGTGCTTTTGTTTCTGTTTCCGCAGGCAGTTTTAATTTTAGCAACCATCGGTTTGATAGACATTTGGGTGGATATCCGAAACCGATGGACAGAGACCGAGTAAGGTCTTAAAGAATTTAACTTTAGAGGTTTTAGCCATGAATGTTATTTTACTTGAAAAAGTACAGAACCTAGGATCCTTGGGTGATCAGGTTACTGTTAAATCAGGTTTTGCACGTAATTTCTTGATTCCGCAAGGAAAAGCCAAGCCAGCGACCAAAGAAAACATCGCTGAGTTTGAAGCACGTCGTGCCGAGTTGGAAAAACAAGCGGCCGAAGCATTGGCAGCGGCTCAAGCGGTTTATGAACAAATGAACGGCGTTGTTGTCACGATTGAATCCGTTGCCGGTGACGAAGGGAAACTGTTCGGTTCCATCGGTACGGCGGACATTGCAGACGCTTTGTCAAATGCCGGTTTTGAAGTCGAGCGTAAAAACGTTCGCATGCCAGAAGGGGCAATCCGTTTCGTTGGTACATTTGAATTCGACGTTGAGTTGCACTCTGATGTCGTTGCATCCATTACGGTGGATGTTAAACCAACAGAGCAATAATAAATTGTCCTGAAATTTCTGACGTTTTGTCAGCTTGAAAGCGAGGTTTATCCTCGCTTTTTTTTGTGTTTTTTCATGAAAACGCGCTGCAAGCCGCACTGTTTGTCCGGCTTCGAATCCAATATGAAATTGAGTCCAAAATCGGGTAATTCCCCGTATAATAGTAACCTTCTTCCGACACGATAATGATGGAATGGTTTGACCGCCGAATGACTCAAGAAGCCTTATTCAAAACTCCGCCGCACTCAATCGAATCCGAACAGTCCGTTATCGGTGGCTTGCTGTTGGACAATGAAAAATTTTCCGACATTTCCGTGGTGCTGAAAGTAGAGGATTTCTATACCCATCAACATCAATTGATTTACGGGGCGATCAGCCAGCTCAGTGAACGCAATAAGCCGTTCGATCTGGTCACAGTCATTGAAATGTTGGAATCCACCGGAAAGTTGGAAGATGTCGGTGACAAACAGTATTTGATTGACCTGGTCTCCAATACACCGGGTTCGGTGAATATCGAGTTCTACGCCGAAACCGTTCGTGAAAAGTCGATTTTACGATCGCTGATAGCGGTGTCCAATGAAATTTCCGAAGCGAGCTATTTCCCGCAGGGCAAAGACATTCGCGAAGTATTGGATTTGGCGGAATCGCGTGTCATGGGCATTGCCGAACACGGCTCCGGTAAACAACGCGAATACGAAACCATGGAAACCTTGTTGAACCGTGCGGTTAGCACCATCGACGAGCGTTTTAATTCCGATGGTTCCATTACCGGTTTGGCGACCAAGCTGACGGAATTCGATGAGGTGACATCCGGGTTGCAGAACGGCGACCTGATTATCGTGGCCGGGCGACCGTCGATGGGGAAAACTACCTTTTCGATGAACCTGGCGGAGAATGTCGCCATGCAAGGCAGTCCGGTGGCGGTTTTCAGTATGGAAATGCCAGGTGAGCAGCTGGTCTTGAGAATGATCAGTTCCATCGGCAAAATCGATGCCGAGCGCATTCGAACCGGTAAACTGCAACAGGAAGACTGGCCAAGCCTGAACAAAGCCGTCAGTATGCTGTCACAAACCCAGTTTTTCATTGATGATACACCGGCATTGATGATTACGGATCTGCGTGCCAGGGCACGCCGTATCGACAAAGACATTCGTGACGCCCAATACAAAAAAGCAGTGGAAGCCGGAGAAGAAAGTCCCGAAGAAAAGGTCACGGGGCTCGGGTTGATTGTGATCGATTATCTGCAGTTGATGCGGGGTTCCACCAATACCGATAACCGGGTCAATGAAATCTCGGAAATTTCCCGTGGCTTGAAAGCGATTGCCAAGGAATTGAATGTGCCGGTCATTGCGTTGTCTCAGTTGAGTCGTAACCTGGAACAACGTCCGGATAAGCGTCCGAAAATGGCGGATTTGCGTGAATCCGGGGCGATTGAGCAGGATGCCGATTTGATTATCTTCATCTATCGTGACGAAGTGTATAATCCGGATACCGATGACAAAGGTACGGCGGAAATCATTCTCGGCAAACACCGTAACGGTGCCTTGGCCAATATTCGCCTGACCTTTATGGGACAATACACCAAATTCGAAAATCATGCCGGCTTCGATGTGCCCGACGACCCTTATTAACGTAACCGTAAATCGCCTGCAAAAAGGTAATCACAGGATGTCTCAACAACCTTTCTCGATACGCCGGGTGACGATGCCATGACCGCGTACCGTCCGATTCAAGCCCGAATTCACTTAAATGCGCTTCGCAATAATCTGAAAGTGGTAAAAACCTTTGCACCGAAATCCAAGGTGCTGGCCATCATCAAATCCAACGGTTATGGACATGGCGCCGAACGTGTAGCACGCGAGTTGGCCGAGGCAGATGGTTATGGCGTGGCCTCGATTGATGAAGCGATTTTTTTGCGCCAAAAAGGTTTTTTACACCCGATTGTGATTTTGGAAGGGCTGTTTTCCGAAGCGGAACTGGACTTAGCGATTCAGCATCGGTTGGAATTCGCCGTGCACAATTGGGAGCAATTGAATTGGCTGAAAACCAGCCATGTAACCACTCCGTTAACGATCTGGTTGAAGCTGGATACCGGCATGCATCGTTTGGGTTTTGACGAGCGAGATATGGAACGGGTGTTGACTGCCATCGATCGTTTGCCGATGTCGATTCATTTGAATCTGATGTCGCATTTCGCCTCCGCGGATACGTCCGACGACTTTACCCAAAAGCAATTGAGTATTTTCAATCGCGTGGCCCAAACACTGAACTGTCCGAAAAGCCTGGCCAATTCGGCCGGTGTTCAGCGTTACCCACAAAGCCATTTCGACTGGGTGCGTCCCGGCATTATGCTGTATGGCGCTTGCGCAACCGACGAAATGGTGCCGGGCTTACAACCGGCCATGACGTTGGCATCGGAAATCACCAGTTTAAAATGGATTGAAGCGGGCGAAACCGTCGGATACGGTCAAACCTGGCGGGCGGAACGTCGCAGTCTGGTTGCGGTGGTGGCGGCCGGTTATGGCGATGGTTATCCGCGATGTGCCCCGGCCGGCACCCCCGTACTGATTCATGGGCAGCGTTTACCGATGGCGGGGCGGGTGTCGATGGATATGCTGACGGTGGATGTGACCGATATGGCCGACCATGTCGCGCTGGGCGATGAAGTGATCCTCTGGGGGCAAGGTTTACCGGTGGACGTGATTGCTCAGGCGTGCGGCACCATTGGTTATGAATTGTTGTGTGATGTGACTCAACGCGTACCGAGAGTTGAGGTGAAGGACTGATGGCCGACGATAAGCGCATTGAACTTAAGCAGAAACAGCGAGGGTACGATGGCTTTTTCAAAATCGACCGTCTGACTTTTCGCCATACCCTGTTTCGGGGTGGCTGGACACCTTGGATTGATCGGGAATTGTTTGGCCGTGGCCAAGCGGTGGTGGTGCTGTTGTACGATTTGGCGGCGGAAAAAGTGGTGCTGGTCGAACAATGTCGAGCGGGCGCTTTGACGCATGCGATGGTACAAAACCACCAGGCCTGGCTGATTGAGCCGGTCGCGGGTATGATCGATGAAGGCGAAACCAAACTTGAGGCTTGTGCGCGGGAAGCCTATGAAGAAGCCGGTGTTGCCGACGCCGAATTTGAGTTTATCTGCGAGTTTTACCCCAGTCCCGGCGGCAGTGATGAGATTTTGCATTTGTATGCCGCAGAAGTTGATTCCGTGGCCTTGCCCGATCATGCCGGGCAAGCTCATGAGGTGGAGGATATCCGTTTGGTGAAAATGGATTTCGAAACCGCAAAAGGCAAATTGATGCACGCGGAATTCAATGTTGCCAGCACTATTATTGCCTTACAATGGCTGTTTTTTCAAAAGCTCTAAACGCTCTGAGGATAACGTTGTCTGATGTTTTGTTTATTTAAAAATTCCCGTATCGCTTATCCTCTGAACTGGCTGGTGTGGTTGGCCAGTTTGGGCGGAACTCTTTATTGGCTGTACTTCGCCTTCATTGAAAAAGCTTTTTTGCAGAAAGTCTTTGCCGGACAGGCTTTGTTTGTCGATTTGTTGCTGGGTCTACCGGTGGTGCTGGTGTTTGCACTGGTGGTGTATGCCATGATTTTCTGGGGGCTGAAGGTTTTAATCATTTTGTTCTGGTCGGATAAAATCATTCAGTTGCCAAGTGATGCCTCCGAATTGAGTGATGAGTTGGATCCGGCTTTGGAAGACGGTTATTGGGAACAGGAAGCGTCCGAGTCGAATGGTCCTCAAAAAAATGCTCCTGCCGATGTGGCTTCCGATGAGCTAAAATCGGCATCCGATTCCGACAAACCGACGTCGCATGACAAGTAACGCCAACGCTCCGGCCGGAGCCGATTATTGGTTGGAACTGAAGCAGCTGGTTCGATTGGCGATTCCGATTTTGCTGGCACAGTTGGCGTTGACCGGGCTGGGTGTAGTGGATACGGTGATGTCCGGCCAAGTCGGCACCGATGATTTGGCGGCCATCGGTTTGGGTTCAAGTTTGTTATTGCCGGTGTTCATGATTTCCACTGGTGTTCTCTTGGCGTTGACGCCGATTGTGGCTCGCCAAAAAGGGCGTGAAGCTTGGGGCGATGTCACGCAATTCCTTCATCAGGCGATTTGGTTGGCTCTGCCGCTGGGGCTGGTGTCTTTATTCGTTCTAATGCATCTGCAATGGGTCTTGGACTGGCTCGCTTTACCGCAAGCGGTGTACCGTCTGACCGACGATTATCTGTTTTACATTGCTTTTGGCTTGCCCGGCATTGCGCTCTATCAGGCGTTTCGTTTTTTCTGGGAAGGGCTGGGGCTGACCGTTCCAACCATGATTATCAGCGGATTGGCGTTGGTGATGAATATTCCGTTGAATGCGGTGTTTATTTATGGCTGGGGGCCAATCGAAGCTTATGGCGCTGCGGGGTGCGGCATCGCCTCTGCCATTGTGATGTGGACGATGTTATTGATGGCAGTGCTGTATGTACTGGCATCGCGTCATACTTCGCATTTGGTCTCCTTACATTGGAGCCGGTTCGGCTTGCCCAGTTGGCGAAACGGCATTCGTGACCTGTTGGTGCTGGGAGTACCCAATACGCTGGCGTTGCTGTTTGAGGTCAGTCTATTCAGCTTTATCGCGCTGTTCATCGCCCAGCTCGGAGCGGTGGTGATTGCCGCGCACCAGGTTGCCATCAGTTATACCTCCATGGTCTTTATGATTCCGTTGAGCATGGCGATGGCGATTACCGTCCGCACGGGGTTGGCCTACGGGCAAGGGCGTTTACAGGCTGTGAAACAATCGTTGGCAACGGGAATCGGCTTTTCAGGCCTGGTCAGTTTGGTGACGGCCGGGCTGACGTATTGGTTGGCTTATCCGATTGCCGCGCTTTATTCGCCGGATGCGGACGTGATTGCACTGGCCGGCAGTTTATTATGGCTGGCGGCGATGTATCAGCTTTTTGATGCGATTCAGGTCGGGTGCGCCGGTGCCTTACGCGGGTTACACAGTACCCGAATCATCATGGTGGTTACTTTCATCAGTTATTGGGTTATCGGCCTCGGGTTAGGCTATGCGCTAGCATTCAGCGATTGGTTTTGGGCGCCGCAAGGGGTAATGGGTTTCTGGATTGGTATTTTGCTGGGCTTGATGTTGGCCGCAGTGCTGTTATCGCTTAATCTGCGTCAGCGGGTTCGTTATTTGGTGACAACCGGGGAGTTGCAATGAGTGAGTCGCTTTGTCCATGTGGTTCGAAAAAACCTTATGCCGAGTGCTGCCAACCGTTTCACCAAGGCGAAGCGTTTCCGGCTACCGCTGAGCAATTGATGCGCTCGCGTTATAGTGCTTATGCATTACACCTGAAAGATTATTTATTGCAAACTTGGGATAAAACGACCAGGCCTGGTGATTTTTCATTTGAATCCGGCCTTAAATGGCGTAAGTTGCGAATCGTGAAAACCAAGCAAGGCGGTGCGCAAGACGGGAAGGGCATGGTTGCGTTTCGTGCCGAATATGAATTAGATACCGAATCCGGTGTTGAAAAAGGCGTGATGACCGAAAAAAGCCAATTCCGGCGTGACGATGAGGGACACTGGGTGTATGTCAGTGGCGATGTGTCCTAAGGCTTTTTAATTCAGTGATCGGAGGTCTGCCCCTTCGAACCCGTATTTTGGTCGGTCTGAGCGGTTTTGTCATCCTTGTTTTTGAAGACTCGGTACAGCCACCACATGGCCAAACCGACCACGGTCAGGCTGACAATCAGCATTATCAGGGTAATCAAAAGAGCGGAACCGACATCATCCAAACCGATACTGTGCATAGACTTTTTTCTATCCTCGTTCGTTCCCGCCAGCGTCAGCAGGAATCCGTAAAATTTCCCTTTGCAAAGGTCATGTAACATTCTACAATACAGAAGCGATTGATAGTGAAATTTAAATCGCTCCCATTAATCCGTTACGAAGTGTTTGTCGAATGGCCCAAACCATCTCAGAATTGGAAAAAGAAAGAGCCGAGTTGCTGAAAGCAATCGAAAGCCAGGCTCAGCAAATGTCTTCATCGCGCCAAAGCCGCGATACCCACACCTCCGAACATACTTTGAATGATTGGCTCAATGCCGCAGAGGAAGTTATGCCCAGTACCCCGAAAAGACCGACGTCATCCAATAGTACCCAAGCACCTAAATCCAAAAACAAAGCCTCTTTTTTCGGCGTAGTGATTATGTTGTCACTGCTATTGACGATTCTCGGGGTGGTGTACATCGCTTACACCAGTATTCATAATGAGCTGCAAAAAGTCTTGGCGGTCAAAGAGGATTCGATGCGCGAAGTCACTTTGTTGAAAGAATCGGTGGCGGAGTTGCAGAAATCCGTGGCAACCGGTGGTAAAAGCGAGTTGTTCGACCAGCTTCAAAAACGTGTCACTGCCTTGGAAAACGAGTTGGCGGCCTTGAAAAAACAACCGGTAGCCGCAGCTGAAACAGTAGAAAGCCAAACCGTTACCGAAACGGTTCAATCTGCCGATACCTTGGCGCCGAATGTGGTGACCACCGATATTTTGGAACAGAAGCTTCAAGAGTACACCCAAGGGATTGATAAAAAGCTTGAAGTGATTCTGAAGCACTTACATATTAATCCGGCTGAGATGGAAGCGGGGGCTCAGGAGCAGGGAGCCGCGAATGTGTCTATTAAGGAAGAAACCGTTGATGAACCTTCCGTAGCGGAACCGGCTCAACCGAAAGTGAAACCGTTGGATCAACCGGTGGTGCGTTTGGTGAAAAAGGTTGAAAAGCCAACGGAACCAACCATTGAAACCCCAGTGAAAAACTACACCGCTGACGTGAAATGGTTGTTGGAAGAACCCGCTTTTAATTACACCTTGCAGTTGGCCAGTATGCAAGAGCGCAGCTCGGTTGAAAAAATGATTCGTGAAAAAGGTCTGGACGGGGCCAAAATCATTCCATTGGAACGAAAAGGCGAAGCCTATTACGTTTTGTTGACCGGCAGTTATGCCTCCCGCACGGAAGCCGATAAAGCTGCTAAGCGTTACAAGCAAAATTTCGGCATTTCGCCTTGGGTACGTAAAATCAAAGACTTAAGCAACAAACTCGATTGATGCGCGAAAAAAGGCGCTTTTTAAGCGATTTTTCGTGGAAAAACGTTTGACTTGCCCAGGGAATCTCTCTATAATTCGCACATCTTTTCACAGCGCCAGTGTGATGAAATTGGTAGACATGACGGATTCAAAATCCGTTGGTGGCAACACCGTGGCGGTTCGAGTCCGCCCACTGGTACCATTTACTTTTCGTATATTCTCTATATACGACCGTAGCTCAGCTGGTTAGAGCACCACCTTGACATGGTGGGGGTCGGTGGTTCGAATCCACTCGGTCGTACCAAATTTCTTGATTTTAATTCTGCAGATTAAATTATTTATTCTCGTTAAGCTTCTGTTTTTACTTTTCTGATAAGTCCTAAAGGTTTTGTTATAAAAAATCCATATCCAGAAACCCTTGTTATGGCATAGATTGGATAAGTAGGATGTCGTATACTTTATGGATGGTAACTAACCTTTCTTTTTGTAAGGAATAATGGAATGTGTCGTTGCCTGTTTTAATAAAGCATGGAGGAGCGTATTCAGTGAGAAAAATCACGATATTAATGATCGGTCTTGGCCGTATCGGTGGTAAGTTTTATGAGCAATTCAGCGAGATGAATCCGGAGCAAGTGGAAATCATTGCGATTAGCGAGCCGAATTTTGAAAACCCTTTGGTGGACGATGCCGAAAAAAGAGGGATTCCCAATTATCCGCAGTTTGAAGAAGCCATTGAGCGTTTCGGTGAGGGAATCGATATTATTATGGATACCTCGAACCGGCCCGAACTGAAGCAGGCAATTCGTCAGAAGCTGGTCGATAGCGGTAATCAACACAGTGTGGTTGTGCCGATGGTGGTGGATTATCTCATGTGGTATTTGTTGCCGGGTGCCGAAGCGATTCCGCAATCGCATCATAAAAATATCGGTTACTGAAACACTTAATCGAAATTCGTTTAAAAAAGCGCTGTTATCGGCGCTTTTTTAATGGATGTTTTTCAGGTCGAAATCTACCTGAAAGCCCCTGTTTTAAAGGTTTTTGCGTCGGTCTTTGTTGACCTTTGAGAACAAAGCAAGTTTTTAAGCATTTTTATTTATATTTTTTATGAATCGCCATTAATTTATTATTAATTTCTTATATAATCCTTGGCCAAACATAATGCAACAGTGGTGTCACACTGTGCCAACGTCACTCTGAATGTCTTGTTTTCAATGTTTTGACCTCGTTTTGAGGCTGAGGATACTATGACCATTCGAACAAAATTAATTTTGTCTTTCGCAGCCATGCTGCTTCTCACAGCCATTCTCGGGCTGACAACCTTATGGGAAACGCAACGGCTTTCCACTTCTCAAGACTTAATCGTCAGTGACCGATTGCCGAAACTGGCTGCGGTGAATACTATTCAAGCACTTAACCCTCGTATACAGCGGGACTTTCGGGAGTATTTATTGGTTACGGACGAAGCGTCTCGTGATGTTTTAATGAAGCGTATTTCGAATTACCGTCAAGATGTTGCTAAGCAGTTCGAGTATTTGAAACAAAATACACATTCCGAGAAAGGGAAGCGTTTGCTGGCGGATTTGGAAGCGAAAAACACGGATATGATTGACGTCAATAATCTGGTGGTCGAATGGGTGAAAAACGGTTATGAAGAGCAAGCTAAACAGACATTGCTGGATTCATCCTCTCGCGAAAAACGAGTTGCTTTGAGAGAGGCGTTGCGGGCCATTGCAGAGCATCAGGATGCGCAAGCGCGTCAAAGCGGTGATGAAGGCATGCGAATTGCCAATGAAACCCGAATTGTAGTGACGGCGATTTTGGTCGCCGGGTTGATTTTCGGTGTCTTGATGGTGATGTACATTCTAAGAAGTGCGGTCAAGCCGATTAAGGAAATGCAAAACGTGATGCAAGCCGTTGCGCAGGACGGTAATTTCAAACGTCAGGTGCCGGTCAATAACGAAGATGAAATCGGCTTGGCGTTGGTAGCGTTTAACCAGTTGTTGAAAAACTTGGATGAAGCCATCGAACAAACCGGTGTGGTCGTGATGGCGCTGTCGCAAGGGGATTTCTCCAAGCGCATTACCGGCGAATTTGTCGGCAGCTTGAATGACGTCAAGCAGGGCGTTAATACTTCGGTGGAGCAGGTTTCGAGCACAATGGCGGAACTGAATCAATTGATGCAAGCCATGGCGGGTGGTGATTTTAAAGCCAGTTTCGATGTCGATGTAAAAGGCGAATTTGCTGAAATCGCCAGCAGTGCAATGGCCACGGTGAAGGGACTGGATCGTGTGATTTCCGAAATCAACGGCGTGATGGCGCAAGTGGTCGATGGACAGTTCTCGGGGCGTGTTAAGGCCGATGCGGAAGGGGATTTGGCTAAGTTGAAAACGTCCATTAATGAAACACTGAATAACCTGGAAAGTGTGATGCGCAATATCGGTGAAGTACTGCAAGCGCAGGCACAGGGCGATTTCACCAAAGAAATCACCACGGAATGCCACGGTCAGTTGAAGGAATTGAAAGACGCCATTCATTTCTCCTCAACCAAAATCAGCGAAGTCATTGCCCAAATCAGTCACAGTAATGAAGTGGTGGCGTCGGCCGCGAATGAGTTGGCACAAGGTTCGAGTGATTTGTCGTCGCGTGTTCAGCAGCAAGCCGCCGCGTTGGAAGAAACTTCGGCCACCATGGACCAAATGGCTTCGACCGTGAAACAAAACACCGACAATGCCATTCAGGTCGCGGACATGTCGCAGCAAGCCAGTGAAGAAGCGGGGCAAGGCATGACGGTGATGAAGCAAACCATTGAAGCCATGAATGGCATTAAGGATTCCAGTCATCGTATTGCCGACATCGTGACCTTGATTGACGGTATCGCTTTCCAGACCAACTTGCTGGCCTTGAATGCGGCGGTGGAAGCGGCGCGTGCCGGTGACCACGGGCGTGGTTTTGCGGTAGTCGCCGGTGAAGTGCGTGCCTTGGCGCAAAAGTCGGCGGAAGCGGCTAAGGAAATTAAAGACTTGATCGAAGAAAGCGTTAGCCGTGTCGAAAACGGTAGCCGTCTGGCGGAAGATTCCGGGCAATCCCTGGAATCGATTACCGAAGTGATTCGCCAAGTGAATGGCATGATTAATGAAATCTCCAAAGCGTCACAGGAACAAACCACCGGTGTCGAACAAGTGAACCGTGTGGTGACGGATATCGACCAAATGACGCAGCAGAATGCGGCGTTGGTGGAAGAGTCGGCTTCGGCTTCGGAAGAGTTGAACGAGCAGGCGAATGAAATGCGCGAAGCGGTGGCCTTCTTTAAAGTGGTCGGGGGCTATACGCCTAAGGCTCTTGAAGCGGAAACGGCATTGAATGCATCCAAAGCTTCTAACCCGGCCGCTTTGGAAAGTAAACCGGCGAATAATTCCGAGAAGCCGGCTCTCACCAAACCGGCCTCTAACTCGGAAAAAGGGTTGGAAAATGAAGGTGAGTGGTCCACCTTCTAAAGGGTGACGCTCTTATTGACCTGATTAAATCCCGGCTTTAGCCGGGGTTTTTGTTTGCGGCCACCGGAATAAAACGTGATCCCAAGAAGGCGGTTCCAAGCCCGAACAGGAAGCCGAAGGTGATGGTGTATACAAACGACAACCAGCCGAAATAACTGATGAGCGTAAAGCTCAGCATACCGACCAGAATGGTTAAAATCGCCCAGGCCTGGTTGATTCGCTGTTTTAACGCCAGCCAGATAATCAATGGACCGAACGCTGAGCCGAGTAGCCCCCAAGCATCCAAGACCAAGCTGAATACGGTTTGGTTGTTGGATAAAGCGATGGAAACGGCGACAACCAGGATGGTGAAGGTGGCGAGCTTGGTCAACATCAGACTGTTGGTCGGGGTGTTACGCAAATCCCGTGTCAAAGAGGCAGAGCAGGATAGAATCAGGGAGTCCACCGTTGACATCGTCGCGGCAAACAGCGCGGCCAACATCAGGCCGGCGAACATGTCCGGCATCAATTGATCCGCCAATAACGGCAGGGCCATCTCGGCATCGAAGTTATCGGTGGAAGGAATCAGCAGTCGGCTCAGCAAGCCGACAATGATGGTTAGGCCATAAAACACCGTAAACCAGCCGTAGTAATAAAACTGCATTTCTCTGGGCGTGCGATCCGGGTGCAGCGTCATAAAGCGGATGACCACATGCGGTTGACCGATGACGCCCATGCCGCCGAACACCCAGCCGATAATGAACAAGATAGCGGAAAAGGCGTTCAAATCGGATGGAAACCAGAACATATAGTCGCTGGATACCTCATGCAATAAATGATTAATGTCGCCAAAACTGCCCAGTGACACCACGCCGAAATACACCATCATCAGCATCCCGCCCAGCATCACAATGGATTGCGCCACGTCGGTCCAAAATTGAGGCGCGCAAGCCGCCAACCAGACTGTAGACAAAGATAATGACCGCCGCCAACAAGATGCCGGTTTCCCTTGGCCAGTCCAATAAGGCTTCGGTGGCTTTGGTGCCGGCTTTTAATTGCGCTGCCGCGTAGATGGTGAGGAACAGAATGGTCAATAGGCCAATCAATTGACGAAGCCGGTGTGCGCTGGGGGCTTTCATCCAATGCAGAATCAGCCCGCCGAACGAATGGACTTCATCGTTTTGCGCCTGGGTTTGAATGGCTTTGACGGCTTGGCGCTGCACCAGCCAGTCACCGAAAATCCAGCCGACCATCAGCCAGATGGATGATAATCCCATAAAGTAGGTGGCGCCGATCATACCGATGAACATGAAACCGCTGTTATTGGTGGCCACCGCGGACAGCCCCACTAAAGCCGGGTGGACGCTCTTGCCGGCTACAAGGTAGTCTTCGGTGGTTTTTCGCGAGAAGAAGTAACTGGCGACACCGATGAAAAAGAATAGGGACAGAAAAAACAGAAAGGTATATAAAATCATAGACATCCGAAGGGGTGGCAAAAGTAAAAAGGAGTGTTGTTGGAAAAAGGCTGATCGACCAGGGGGCCGGTGAAGAGAGTTGAGCGGAACGAATAGGACTGGGCGAGAGTCGCCGTCCGATCGTGCGAAGCCATTAAGCTGTCGATAATAAGGCCTTTTCCAGGGTATTTAAATTGCCATTCATCCTAACAAACCGTTTCCGGGATGGCAAATTTGGTGTGAAACGGGATTTCCATTTTGCGTGATTAAGCGTATGATTTGAAGGGTTGTTCAGACGTCTCTTCGGAGGCATTTCAAAGCAGTGTTTAGGAGGCAAAGATGGCAGTTCAAAAACACGGTATTTCGTTGGGCATCCAACGGGTCGGCGCGCAGTTTTTTCTGGCGTTGACCGCAGTAGGAAAACTGACGCACGAAGATTATGGAATGATGACCCCTATGATTGATTCGGCTCTGGAAGGGGTTAAGGAAGCGAAGATTCATGCCTTAGCCGATTTAACCGAAATGGAAGGCTGGGAAATGCGTGCTGCCTGGGACGATTTTCGGCTGGGCATGAAGCACCGCAATCAGTTTGAAAAAATCGCCATTTTAGGCAATAAAAAGTGGCAGGAGTATTCGGCGAAAGTGGGTAAATGGTTTGTATCCGGTGATATCCAATACTTTGAAGACGAGCAAGCGGCGTTGGATTGGTTACAAGAGCCGTAATCGTTAACGTTATCTCTAATATCAAAAACCACCAGGCCTGGTGGTTTTTCGTTTTAGGGTTATGACGCCTCATGGTCCTTGTATTCTTCGACCATACTGGGGTCGAAACGGGTTTGGTTGATGTCGATGCCAAGATTGACCAGACGCTGTACCAGTTGTTCTTTTTCGGACTTGATCTCAATCAGTTCGTGGCTGTTTTCTTCCAACTGATACATTTGGGTGAGCCCTAAATGATAAAAACGCAAGATTTTCAACGCCTTTTCGTCGTCATGATTGGCTTTGGCTTTAACCTTGTCGATGACATTGGTGATGTGCATGAGGCTGCGTTTCAGGCGCCAGCCGTACATGGCTTCGTTCATCCAGGCACTGTCCTTAAAGAAAAAGCGCACAATCAAGCCGGTAATCACCAGCCCGACAAACGCCCCCAACAAATTTAAGACGATGTGGTTCGAGCTGTAGGGGCCGAGGTATTCCACGAAACTGGTGGCGGTAATCATGCCGATGACAATGAAAATCGCCATGATTTTCAAGGTCGCATTACGGGTTTGCTTGCGATAAAACGCCGGGTCGATGTCTTTGATTTCGAACATAACCAATTCCTCAGTGAGATTCCCGATAAGTCGGGCGCGATTCTGATAATGGCAAAATCTTAGCATGACCGTTACAGGGTTGCGAGTTAAACCCATCGATTTTTCGGAAATGACCAGGCCTGGCGAATTTTGATTTTCCATCTGACGGGGGAATGAAATCACGGTATAATCTTGCGTTTTTAAGCCGTTACCGAAAAACATTACTCAAGAACAGAGTCCAAAACCGAACCGGCGCTCAGCGTCCGGTCAGCGAAACTATGCGACGACAAGATTTTTACTTTGACCTGCCTGAAGAACTGATTGCGCAGCAACCGACGGAAGAGCGTACCCAAAGCCGACTGCTGGTGATGGAAGCGGACGGTGGCGTATCCGATCAACATTTTCCGGACTTACTGTCGTATCTGAATGAAAACGATTGTTTGATTTTCAACGACACTAAAGTGATTCCGGCCAGACTGTTCGGGCAAAAATCGACTGGTGGTCAGGTGGAACTGTTGATTGAACGGGTGCTGGATAATGAACGGGTCTTATCGCATGTGCGTTCCAGTCGCGCCCCGAAGGCCGGTGCCGTTCTGCACATCGCCGATGCGTTCGAGGCCGAAGTATTGGGGCGTGAAGGCGCCTTGTTCGAATTGAAGCTTTCACAAAAAGAGTCGGATTTGTCGGCGTTGGAATTGATTGAAGCGCATGGTCATATGCCGTTGCCGCCGTATATCGAGCGCGAAGACGAACTGGAAGATAAAGAACGCTATCAAACGGTGTACTCCGCCAAACCGGGGGCGGTTGCCGCACCGACGGCGGGACTGCATTTTGATGAGGCCCTGTTGGAACGCATTCGTGCCAAAGGCGTATCGACCGGGTTTGTAACGCTGCACGTTGGCGCCGGGACCTTTAAGCCGGTGCAGGTGGATGACATTGCCGAGCACGTTATGCATTCTGAAGTCATTGAAGTCTTGCCGGAAACTGTGGCGTTGATTGAAGAAACCAAACGCAAAGGCGGGCGGGTGATTGCCGTGGGCACCACATCGGTTCGTTGTTTGGAAAGCGCCGCGCGTTTTTCCGGTGACGGGCCATTGCAACCCTATCAGGGTGAAACCGATATTTTCATCACCCCGGGGTACGAATTCCAAGTGGTGGATGTGCTTTTGACCAATTTTCACCTGCCGGAATCCACCTTGATCATGCTGGTGTCGGCGCTGGCGGGGTATAAACGCACCATGCAAGCCTATGCTCACGCCGTGGCGCAAGGTTACCGCTTTTTCAGTTACGGCGATGCCATGCTGGTGCATCCGGCTCAGAAAACGGCTGCGAAGGCTGAATGACGCCAAACACATAACGAATGGACACAATTGAATGAAATTTGAATTGGATAAACAAGATGGGCGCGCGCGTCGCGGCCGATTGATTTTTGACCGCGGCGTGGTGGAAACGCCGGCCTTTATGCCGGTCGGCACCTACGGTTCGGTCAAAGGGATGATGCCGGAAGAAGTGGCCGACACCGGTGCCCAGATTATTTTGGGCAATACTTTCCATTTGGCGATTCGTCCGGGGACCGATATTATCGAGCAGCATGGCGATCTGCACGATTTCATTAACTGGCCGGGTCCGATTCTGACCGACTCCGGCGGGTTTCAGGTGTTCAGTCTCGGCAAAATGCGCAAGATTGTGGAAGAGGGGGTGCATTTCCGTAACCCGGTCAATGGATCGCGTTTGTTTATGGGGCCGGAAGAATCGATGGAAATCCAGCGCAAATTGGGTTCCGACATCGTGATGATTTTCGACGAATGCACGCCGTATCCGGCGTCGCACGAGGTGGCGGCCGAGTCGATGCGTTTGTCATTGCGTTGGGCGGAGCGTTCCAAAAAAGCCCACGAAGGGAACCCTTCGGCTTTGTTTGGTATTGTGCAGGGCGGTATGTATGAAGATTTGCGTGAAGAGTCCATTCAGGCGTTGATGGAAATCGGTTTCGACGGCTACGCCATCGGTGGCTTGTCGGTGGGCGAGCCGAAAGAAGAAATGATGGCGACATTGGATTTCACCGAACCGCATATGCCGACCGACAAGCCGCGTTATATGATGGGCGTCGGTAAGCCGGAGGACATTGTCGAAGCGGTCCGTCGCGGCATTGATATGTTCGACTGTGTGATTCCGACCCGCAATGCTCGAAATGGCTTCCTGTTTACGCACACCGGTGTCGTCAAGATTCGGAACGCGGTGCACAAGACCAGTTTGGAACCGTTGGATGTCAAGTGTGACTGCTATACCTGTCGCAATTACACTCGAGCTTATCTGCATCATTTAGATAAGTGTGGTGAAATCCAGGGGGCACGCCTGAACACCATTCATAATCTGCATTATTACCAGCTATTGATGAAAGGGTTGCGGAACGCCATCGCATCGAATTCATTGGACGCTTTTGTAGCGGATTTTTATGCTGAACGAGACGAGGCGGTACCGCCGTTGTGACAATCCGATGATGTCAGATTTTGTTAATAGAATTTTCAAATTTTTTATGCAACAATAACGCAGTTAATTTTAAGGAGAAAAATATGATTTTGATTTCGGATGCCATGGCAGAAGGCGGCGCGGCCGCACAAGGAAGTGGTTTTGAAGCGTTGCTTCCGTTGGTTCTATTGTTTGTGGTGTTTTACTTCTTGTTGATTCGTCCACAGCAAAAGAAAGTCAAAGAGCATAAGAAGTTGGTTCAAGCTCTGGGGAAAGGCGCGGAAGTCGTCACTTACGGCGGTTTGGCCGGTAAAATCCGCGAATTGGATGAAAACTTCGTCGATTTGGAAATCGCCGACAACGTGACCGTGAAAGTTGAGCGTCAAAACGTTGCACGTGAGTTGCCGAAAGGAACATTGAAAGGGACTGCTGAATAAGCAGGCACCAAAACGACAAGGGGCTGATTGGCCCCTTTTGTTGTTTTAAGGGAAGCACTTGCACGTATCGAAATCCACGGTGCGTGTTCTCTAGGCTAGCACCTTAGCCGTTTTTTGGAAAAATACGACCATGTTTGAATCAAGACAAAAAGTCATCAGTAACCAGTATCCTGCCTGGAAATATCTGTTATTACTCGTTGTCATTGTGCTCGGGCTGATTTATGCAGCTCCGAACCTGTTTGGCGACGATCCGGCGGTACAGGTATCGCCGGCCAAGTCGGTGCAGTTTGATGCCAGCACCGAAAAAACCATTGAGTCCACTTTGGCAAAAGCCGACCTGGACCCGAAATCCTTAAAATATCAAAACGGTCAGTTCCTGATTCGTTTTCATAATGCGGACGACCAGCTGAAAGCCAAAAGTGTGCTGAAAGACGTTTTGGGCCGTCAAGCTGTCGTGGCCTTGAATTTGGCACCGGCTACGCCGGAGTTTTTGAGAGCCATGGGCGCGCAGCCGATGTATCTCGGTTTGGATTTGCGTGGCGGGGTGCATTTCTTGATGGACGTCGACATGGAAGCGGCCATCGAGAAAAACTACAACCGTTATGTGGATGAAATTAAAGCCACCTTCCGAAAAGAACGCATTCGTTACCTAGGCGTGGAATACCAGCAAGACCATTTGATGGCAAAATTCCGCGATGCCGCCAGTGTGGAAGCGGCCGACAAGGCGCTTCAGGAAGCTTATCCGGCTCAGTTCAATTTGATTCAAAAACCGGATGAGCATGCGTTGGAAATCCGTTTGCTCCCGAAAACGTTGGAAGAGGCGCGCACCTATGCCTTGAAACAAAACATCACCACCTTGCGTAACCGTATCAACGAGCTGGGGGTCGCTGAGCCGGTCATTCAGCAGCAAGGTGATCGCCGTATCGTTGTGCAATTGCCGGGCGTTCAAGACACGGCTAAAGCGAAGGAAATCCTAGGCGCGACAGCTACGTTGGAGTTCCGTCTAGTGGAAGAAAAAGGCGATGCGGCACGTGCTGAAAAAACCGGTTATGCGCCGAACGGTTCGCGTTTGTACCATTTCCGAAACGGTCGCCCGATTTTGCTGAAACGCAGTGTGATTGTGACCGGTGACAATGTTATCAATGCGCAGTCCGGTATCGATCCGGAATCCGGTTCGCCGGAAGTGACGGTGACCTTGGATGGGGTCGGCGGACGTAAGATGCTGGCGACCACCAAAGAGAATATCGGTAACCGCATGGCGGTGGTGTTCATTGAAAACCGTATCGACACCATCGAAAAAGGCGATGAAACCATTAAAAAACGTGTGACGACCAAAGATGTCATCAACGCCGCAGTGATTCGCGGCCAGTTCGCCAATCGTTTCCAAATCACCGGTTTGGACAGTCCGCAAGAAGCGCAGGATTTGGCGTTGCTGTTGCGTGCCGGGGCTTTGGCGGCACCGATGGAAATCGTTGAAGAACGTACTGTCGGACCGAGCCTGGGGCAAGACAATATCGATCAGGGCATGATGTCCGTGGTTGTCGGCTTCTTGCTGGTATTGGTGGTGATGGTCTGGCGTTATAAAGTGTTCGGCATGATCGCCAATGTGGCTCTGACCTTGAATTTGGTTCTGATTGTCGCGGTGCTATCGTTGTTGCAGGCGACTTTGACGTTGCCGGGGATTGCGGGCATCGTCTTGACCGTCGGGATGGCGGTGGATGCCAATGTGTTGATTTTCGAGCGGATTCGCGAAGAGTTGCGTAATTCGTCGGTGCAGTCGGCCATTCACGCCGGTTATGAAAAAGCCTTCGTGACCATTGCCGATGCCAATATCACCACCTTGTTGGCGGCGGTTGTCCTGTTCAGTTTCGGTACCGGGCCGATTAAAGGCTTTGCGATTACACTGTCCATCGGGATCATTACCTCCATGTTTACCGCCATCTTGGGTACAAGAGCGTTGGTGAACGCGCTATACGGCAATAAGCCGGTAGAAAAATTATCGGTTTAGTCAGAGGAAACACAATGAGCGCACAAGTAGAAAAACAGTATAACTTTATGGGCCATCGCCGCTTGGCGATGGGGGTTTCATTGGCTTTCGTCATTTTGTCTGTCGTCGGTTTGTTTGTGAAAGGGCTGAACCTGGGGATTGACTTCACCGGCGGGACGATTATCGAATTGTCGTATCAAGAACCGGCCGATGTCGATAACATTCGTGACGCCTTACAGGTCAGCGGCTTTGACGAAGCGGTGGTTCAGAACTTCGGTTCGGCGGAAGACGTTTTGATTCGCATTGCGCCGCGCGACGGCGTGAATTCCGCGCAAATCAGCAATATGGCGATGGACGGATTGCGGGATAACCATTCCGACGGCTTTGAGTTGCGTCGTGTCGAATTCGTCGGTCCGCAGGTTGGGGATGAATTGACTGAAGACGGTGCTTTGTCGGTGATTTATGCCTTGATCGGGATTTTGATTTACGTAGCGTTACGTTTCGAGTTCCGCTTCTCCATCGGTTCCGTGGCGGCCTTGGTGCATGATGTGGTCATCACGCTGGGCGTGTTTGCCTGGACGCAGGCCCAGTTCGATTTAACGGTGCTGGCGGCGTTACTGGCGGTCATCGGTTATTCCCTGAACGATACCATCGTGGTCTTCGACCGGGTGCGGGAAAACTTCCGAACCGTGCGAGACGGCACGCCGGAGGAGGTCACGAATTTGGCCGTGAACCAGATGCTGGCGCGAACCCTGATGACCTCCTTGACCACCTTGCTGGTGCTGATTGCCTTGTTTGTTTTAGGTGGGGAAATCATTCACAACTTCGCATTGGCCTTGATTGTTGGCGTCGTGGTCGGGACCTATTCATCCACCTTCGTTGCCAGCTCCATTGCCTTGGCATTGGGCGTATCAAAGGAAGATTTGATGAAGCCGGTAAAAGAAGGTGCGGATGCCACGGCACAGGAAGAAGAGTTGAACCGTATTTTCCTGGAGCAGGAAGCGGAACGTGAAGCACGCGATGCGGCCAAGCAGAGCAAGCGCAAAAAATAATCCAATTTCAAAACAGCAAATTGGAAATATAAAAAAAGACCAGGCCTGGTCTTTTTTTATATCTGCCGTTCAGCGAACGACATGGAACCGATTGAGCTTAATGGTGCGTGGACGACACCGGCAGTTGTTTGATGTCGGAGGCCATTAAGGCTTCGATCTGTTCTTGTGTTAGATATTCATGTTCGTGTTCAGGCTGTTCACGCTTGACGGCGCTGGGCATGTCGAAATCCAGGTGCTTCAACTGTTTTTTATTCATGGTGTTGATGAAGTTTTGTAACGCCTGAATCACTTGACCGTTCAAATCTCGATTGGTTTGTTCCAAAATAATGTCGTGCAATTGATTAACCCATTTCATCTGCGTGGTGCGGACGCGCTCGGCGTGCTCTCTTAAACGATTGTTCTTCAAGGCTTCTGGATAAGCGGCGGTCAATTCTTTGATGTCGTTAATAATCATTTCTGCAATCTGGATGGTCTGTTCGGACGTGGTTTCCAAGCGTCGATCAATGTAATCCAAACAGGTGCTGACTTTTTGTGATGTATTCATTTTACTCGCCATAATGATGTTCCCCAGTGTTTGATTGTCAATTTGTTGACGTTTTAACGCCTGTTGGTTTTATTCAAACAGAACTATTACAAGAAGCGTGCCAGAATTAAAAGTTAGTTAAGTTGTTGAAATTAAAATTTTTTTATTAAGTTTTCAGTGTCATTTAATTGTTGTTTTTTGAAATGATGTGTTGAATTAAATGACATTTAAGGCCTTGAATTCGGTAAACTTTCGCTTTTTTAGACCATGACGATTGCAAATGGCACAACGGATTTCAGCGGTATTTCAGGGGCAGGACTTCTGGGTGGTGAATAAGCCGTCCGGTTTGGACTTTCACAGCGAAGCGGATGAGGCGGGCGAAAAACAGCCAGGCCTGGCCGTTTTGCTACAACAGCAGTATGAATTGCCCGAACTGTATCCAGTGCACCGTTTGGATAAGATGACGTCAGGCCTGGTGGTTTTTGCCCTTAACTTGTTGGCGGCTCAGCGTTTTCAAATGCTGTTTGAACAGCGCGACGTGGAGAAATATTATCTGGCGATTTCCACGCACAAGCCGAAGAAAAAGCAAGGCTGGGTGAAAGGCGATATGCTTCCGGCGCGGCGGGGCAGTTGGAAATTGGCCACCACACAAACCAACCCGGCCGTGACGCAATTTATTTCCCAAAGTTGTCGGCCCAATGAACGTTGGTTTTTATTGAAGCCGCATACCGGCAAAACCCATCAGCTACGGGTGGCCTTGAAAAGCCTTGGCGCACCGATTGCGGGTGACCGTCGCTATGATGCGGTGGAAAAAGCGCAACATGAGGACCGAGGTTATTTACATGCCTATGCGCTGCGCTTTGAGTACGAGGGTGAAGACTATGAGTTTGTTCTGAAACCGGAGCAGGGCGAGCGCTTTTTAAGTGACGCCGCCGACGCTTGCCTGATTGAATGGCAAGCGCCTTGGCGATTTTTTAAGATGAAAGAGAAGCAAGATGACCGATAAAACCCCTGAAAAACCTTTTTGGGAAATCAAAACTTTGGCGGAAATGACGCCGGACGAGTGGGAGGCGGTTTGCGATGGCTGTGGTTTGTGCTGTTTGACCAAATTACAGGACGATGAGACTGACGAAATTGTCTACACTCGCGTGGTCTGTCCGTACTCGGATACCCAAACGGCGGCGTGTTCCGATTATGCCAATCGTTCGGTGAATGTACCGACCTGTGTGAACTTGACGGTGGAACGGGTGGCGGAGTTCGATTGGTTGCCGGACACCTGCGGTTATCGAGTGTTATTGCGTGGCGATCCTTTACCAGACTGGCATCCTTTGGTGTCGGGTCATAAAGACTCGGTTCAAAAGGCAGGGGTCGGGTTGTTGGCGATTCCGGTCGTGGTGGACAGACCGGGACTGGATTATGAAGAGTATTTAATGGAAAAGCCTTAAGACTTAAAGCTGTGATGGATGGAAAAGCCGTTGAACGGATACAAAAAAGGCGCTGGAATCGCGTGATTCGCAGCGCCTTTTTATTGAAGTCGTTTATCGCTTAGTGCTGGTGACCGCCGTCTCCGTGTGCGTGGCCGTGCTCTAGCTCTTCTTCGGTGGCATCACGCACGCCCATGACTTCGATGTCGAAGTTCAAATCTTTGCCCGCCAACGGGTGGTTACCGTCCACGGTGACCGTTTCGTCTTGAATGTCGGTGATTTCAACCGAGTGAACGCCTTGTTCCGATTGGGCTTCGAAACGCATGCCAACTTCCAGGTTATCGACACCTTGGAACATGCTTTTCGGAACGCCTTCCTGAATTAGGTTCGGTTCCACTTCACCATAGGCTTCGCTGGCCGGGATATTCGCATTGAATTTATCGCCGGTGCCTTTGCCTTCAAGCTCTTTTTCCAAACCAGGAATAAGATTGGAATGACCGTGTAAATAAGCCAGCGCCTGACCGTTTGAAGAATCGATTAAGTTGCCTTCGGAATCCGTCAAAGAGTAGTTGATCATGCCAACTTTATTTTGTTCAATTTTCATCTTAAATCCTGTTTGTTCGTGTTTTGAATCATTAGAACCTGTATCATACAGATTCTAAAAGCCGTATTGGAGAAAATAGACGTGTTGTGGTTAAAAACTTTTCATATTCTGTTTGTGATGTCCTGGATGGCGGGAATCTTTTATTTACCCCGTATTTTCGTGCATTTTGTCGAAGGTCAGGCGGCCGGGCAGCAGGTGGATCGTTTGGCCATCATGGCGAAAAAACTCTATCGTTTTATGACCATTATGATGGTGTTGGCAATCGGGACGGGCATCTGGTTGTGGTTGGCGTATTGGCCGCTGGCGCAGGGCATGGGATGGCTACACGCCAAAATCGTCTTTGTGGTTTTGATGCTGGCGTATCACTACTGGACGAAAAAGCGTACCGATGAAATGCAACAAGGCCATTTGGACCATAGCGGGGTTTATTACCGTTGGGCGAATGAAATCCCGCTGGTACTGACCATCGTGATTTTGATTCTTGTTGTGGTCAAACCGTTTTAATCACCGAATCGGATTGATGCGATGAAAGCTTATCCAGACATTCAGCTAGACTTCAAACTGGCCCCGAAAACCGAAGCGGACGTTTATTTGAATGATTGTGTGCAACCGCTGGAGATTGAGCAAACGGGTCCATTCGTTCGTAATGAACAAGGCGAAATTGTTTGTGTTCAAGGAAAGCAGGCCTTGATTTCCAGCGACGAAGGGCGAAGCTGGCAGTCGGTTTCGTTGTTTTCCGTGGATGGCTTTGAAGCGCACGACTCGCACAGCTTGTGCGTGACCGAATCCGGCGTGTTGGTGCTCGGTTTTTTAAATGTAGCCAAACGTCATTTTAATTGGCATCGTAAAGCCAACAAACCCACTAAAAACACAGGCGTCTCCTTATGGAGTATGCGTAGCTTTGACGGCGGTTATTCGTGGGAAGAGCCCGTTTGGGTTCAGGGCGGTTACGCGGCGGTCACCACTACCTTGATTCAACTGAAAAGCGGTGAGCTTTTAATGTCGGCGCAAAATCTTGATTATGATGCGGCACGTCACTACAGCCTGACTTTTCAATCAACCGATGAAGGGCAAAGTTGGCAAGCGAGCAATAAGCTGGATATTGGCGGCCGAGGTCATCACGGTGGTTGTTTCGAAGGCACCTTAACGGAGTTGCAAGACGGACGAATTTGGTTCTTGATTCGCACCAATCTCGACTGGTTTTGGAATGCCTATTCCGAGGATAAAGGCCGCACCTGGACGCAGCTGTCGCCCGGTATGGAAGCCAGCAGTTCGCCGGGTATGTTGTGCCGTTTGCAAAGTGGTCGGCTGTTGTTGGCCTATAATCCCCTGACTAATACGAAAGATGGCTCGGCCCCGCGAGTGAATGGCTTGTATTCCGAAGTCGCGGCTTCCTGGTACCGAGCCGAATTGTGTTTGATTTGGTCGGACGATGACGGCCTGACCTGGTCAAAACCGAAAGTGCTTGCGCAGTGCGATGGCGCCTGGCTGTCTTATTGTTATCTGTTTGAAGCCAGGCCTGGCGAGATTTGGCTGACGACCATGCAAAGTCATTTGAAAATATCGTTTTTGGAAAAAGACCTGCTTTAACCCTCGTTTAAACGTTTCTATTCTCTCAATTCTTTGAATAAGAATGTCCTCTTTGTGTGTTTCTTTACGGTGGAATCGAATAAAATACCCGCAGTTTAAAGCAAGGCATGCGGGCCAGGAACGCAAAGGAAATTATTATGTCGCAACAGAACCCGACCGTTGGAATCGTGAGTTTGGGGTGTCCGAAAGCTACCGTCGATTCGGAGCGGATTCTCACCCAGCTCAAAGCCGAGGGCTATCATTTAACCAATTCCTATGAAGAGGCGGATACGGTTATTGTCAACACTTGCGGATTTATCGACAGCGCGGTGCAGGAATCGTTGGATACCATTGGGGAAGCCTTGGAGGAAAACGGTAAAGTCATCGTTACCGGCTGTTTGGGTGGGAAAGACGATAACCAAATCAAGGAGATTCACCCGAAAGTTTTGGCGGTTTCCGGCCCGGCAGCTTATGAAGAAGTTTTGACGGCGGTGCATGACGTGATTGCGCCACCAGTACACGATCCGTTTGTGGATTTGGTGCCGCCGCAGGGCATCAAGTTGACGCCGAAACATTTTGCTTACCTGAAGATTTCCGAAGGCTGTAATCACCGTTGTACCTTTTGCATTATCCCGTCAATGCGCGGTGATTTGGTCAGCCGTCCCGCGTCGGATGTGGTGGCGGAAGCCAAACGTTTGAAAGAAGCCGGCGTCAAGGAATTGTTGGTAGTGTCGCAAGACACGGCCGCTTATGGCGTGGACGTCAAATATAAAACCGATTTCGCCGACGGCCGCCCGACCAAAACCTCCATGCTTGGTTTGGCCGAAGCACTGGGTGAGTTGGGGAATCAGGACGACTTCTGGGTGCGTTTGCATTATGTTTATCCCTACCCGAATGTCGAAGAGGTGATTCCGCTGATGGCTCAGGGCAAAATCTTACCGTATCTGGATATGCCGTTGCAGCATGCCGATCCGGATATCCTGAAAGCCATGAAGCGTCCTGGGAATGTCGATAAAACCTTGGAGCGTATTCAGAAATGGCGCGAACAGGTGCCGGACCTGACCATTCGTTCGACCTTTATTGTCGGATTTCCAGGGGAAACCGAGGAGCAGTTCCAGAATCTACTGGACTTCATTACTGAAGCTCGCCTGGATCGAGTCGGCTGTTTCCAGTATTCGCCGGTGGAAGGCGCCGTGGCCAATGACCTGGCCGAGCCGGTGTCGGACGACATCAAGCAGGAGCGATTCGATCGTTTCATGCAGTTGCAGCAACAAATCAGTGCCGAGAAGATGCAAGCCAAAATCGGCCGGACTATGCAGGTGTTGGTGGACGAGGTAGACGAAGAGGGTGCGATTGCACGTTCGCAAGCGGATGCGCCGGAAATCGACGGTCTGGTGTTTATTCCGGAAGGGCATCACTTGAATCCCGGTGATTTTGTCGAGGTGGAGATTTTTGCAGCGGATGAATATGACTTGTGGGGCAACCCGGTGGGTGAGTTTACGCCTCAGGAAACCTCTTACGTCGAGTTGGGATAAAAGCGTCCTGTTTATTGATTTTTAATGAGAAAAACAAGTTAATAGTTTTTTGCTATTAAAATTTAATGAATAATTAATTGGATTGAACGGGATCGCATTGCTATAGTTTGTTCCAAGCATTAAATATGCTTGTGGATGTAAAAATATATTTTATACCTAGGTATAAATAACAACTATAGGAGATTCCAAAATGGAAAACCAAGAAGCACAAGTTATTTCTCTACCTCGTTTGAATGAACCGGCTCCGGCTTTTGATGCGGTGACAACGGCTGGCCGTAAGACGCTTGAAGATTACAAAGGGAAGTGGTTGATCCTTTTCTCTCACCCAGCGGATTTCACGCCGGTTTGTACCACTGAGTTTATGGCGTTCCAAGCGCGTAAGCCACAGTTTGACGAATTGAACTGCGAACTTTTGGGTCTTTCCATTGACTCACACCATTCGCATAACGCTTGGGTGTTGAACATCAAAGAAAAATTCGGTGTGGACATCGAATTCCCGATCATCGCTGACCTGGATATGAAAGTCGCGACATCTTACGGGATGATTCACCCGGGTGCGGCTGATACGTCTGCTGTACGTGCTACCTTCATCATCGATCCGGAAGGAGTTTTGCGTGCTATGATGTATTATCCGATGAGCAACGGTCGTTCTATGGACGAATTCGTGCGCATCGTGAAAGCCATGCAAACCTCTGACGCGAATGCTTGTGCGACGCCGGAAGCTTGGCAGCCAGGCGATAAAGTCATCGTTCCACCGCCTTCCACAACGGAAGAAGCGAAAGAGCGCATGGCCTCTGGTGAGTACGAGTGTGTCGATTTCTACTTCTGTAAAAAATCCATCTAATTGGATTTAGATACAAAAACGTAGAATAAAAAGCGAGAACTGCCTGTTTTTACAGGCAGTTTTTGTATCTGAAGGTTTGTTGAGAGCTCGGCATGAGATAGATGCACGAGTAAAAATGGCTAAAATCCGTCTGATTTTTGTTGAAAAACTGGCTAATAGCGGGCTATTAGCTGCGTTTTCCGCCTTAATCAGCCAAATTTTCTCTCATTTTTTCTTCGCGTCCTACTCGTGCCAAGCTCTCTGTTTTAACAACGATTTTGGAGCTCAAAAATGTTAAAGAAAATCATGATGACCATGATGTTGTTGGTTGGTGTTCAGTTCGCCGCGTATGCACAGGCCCCGGCCAAATTGCAGGCATTGCCCGCACATGAATTCAAAGACCAATGGGATAAGCCGATTCGTTTGACGGCGGGGACTGAATGGGTGATTTTTTCGCACCACAAAGACGGCGGTCAATGGGTGAAAGAGAGTTTCGATAATTTGAAAATCACTGACCCGAAAGCGCATCAGTGGTTATATGTCGCGGATGTGTCGCAAATGCCGAGCCTGATTACCAGTTTGTTTGCGATCCCAAAAATGAAAGATTATGCTTTTCCGATTGCGCTGTCTTATGACGAGCAAATGACGGCGACCTGGCCGCAACAGCCGGAAACGGTTTCGGTTTATAAGCTGTATAATCTGGTGATTAAAGACGTGGAATACTTTTCAAATCAAGCCGATTTGCAAGCCTTCTTAAAGTCGATTCAATGAAGTTTGATGCGGCGTTAACACATGACAAAACCGCCAGGCCTGGCGGTTTTTTGGTATTCATACGCTCATACGTTTAATATAAACGTCCCTACCTTTGTAAACGGTTACTCGCATTTATGTCCAGTTGTTCCGGCTTTGCGCCCATTCTGCCTGAAAACCCGACAATCATGATTCTCGGCACCATGCCCAGTGTGGCGTCCTTGGAAGAAGCGTTTTATTACGCCCATCCGCGCAATACCTTCTGGCCGATTCTGGCGAAAGCCTTTCAGCAACCGATTGAAACGGTTGAGCAGAAAATCGCTTTGTGTCGACAGCACGCGATTTTGCTTTGGGATGTGTTGGCGTTTTGCGAGCGGTCCGGCAGTTTGGATTCGGCCATCAAGCAACCGGAAGCCAATGATTTCGAATCGCTTTTTAAGCGCTTTCCCGATTTGAAAACGGTGTTGTTTAACGGCAAAGCCGCCCAGAATCTGTTTGAAAAGCAGGTGATGAAAACGCAAACCTTACCGGACGATCTGGTGTTTCATTCGCTTCCCTCCACCAGTCCGGCCAATGCGCAATTATCCTTTGAAAACAAAAGGGTTTTATGGCATCAAACACTTGAACAAACCGGAGTGAAATAGAGTAAAATACCCGGTTCACAACTCGGAAATGAACGATAAAGGATTTGCCTTGAAAGCAGACAACTTTAAACCGGAATTACTCTCGCCCGCCGGGACCTTTAAAAACATGGAATACGCCTTTGCTTATGGCGCGGACGCGGTTTACGCCGGTCAGCCGCGTTACAGCCTGCGCGTGCGCAATAACGAATTCGACGAAGAGACCCTGGATAAGGGCATCAAACGCGCACACGAATTGGGTAAAAAATTCTATGTGGTCAGTAATATCGCGGCGCATAACGCCAAAATCAAAACCTATATGCGCGACATCGCTCCGATCATCGCCATGAAGCCGGACGCCTTGATTATGTCCGATCCAGGTTTGATTGCGATGGTGCGGGCGGAATATCCGGAACAGGAAATCCATTTGTCGGTGCAGTCCAATGCGGTTAACTGGGCCACGGTGAAGTTTTGGCACGACCAAGGCATCAGCCGAGTGGTCTTGTCGCGTGAATTGTCGATTCAGGAAATCCGTGAAATCGGCGAAGCGGTGCCGGGCATGGAGTTGGAAGTGTTCGTGCATGGCGCTTTGTGCATCGCTTATTCCGGGCGTTGTTTGCTGTCCGGTTATATCAACAAGCGTGATGCCAACCAGGGCACTTGCACCAACGCCTGCCGTTGGAACTACAATACCTACGAAGGTCAGGAAGATGAAACAGGCGATGTGGTGGGGGTTCCCGTTGAACAGGTGGCGAATATCACCGATCTGACCGGAGCGGAGATAAAGATGCCGGATGTGACCATTGGGGCCGGGAAGCCGACTGACCAAATGATGTTGTTGGAAGAGGAAGGGCGCCCGGGCGAATACATGCCGGCGTACGAGGACGAACACGGCACTTATATCATGAATTCCAAGGACCTGCGTGCGGTGGAATTGATTCCGGAGTTGGTCGATATGGGCGTGGATTCCTTGAAAATTGAAGGGCGTACTAAGTCGCATTATTATGTGGCGCGCACCGCGCAGGTTTATCGTAAAGCCATCGACGATGCGGCGGCCGGTAAACCCTTTGACCAAAATTTGTTGAGCGACCTGGAAAGCCTGGCAAGCCGTGGGTATACCGAAGGTTTCTTACGCCGTCATGTGCACTCCGAATATCAAAACTACGAATACGGGGTGTCCAAATCCGACCGTCAGCGTTTTGTCGGGGAAGTGGTCGATGTCGTTGAGCGTGACGGTAAGAGCTTGCTGGAAATTGACGTGAAGAACAAATTCTGTCTGGGCGATTCGCTGGAAATCATGACGCCGGCCGGCAACGTGACATTGAACCTGGCGGACATGCAGGACCATCACGATAAACCGGTTGAATGTGCGTTGGGCTCCGGCTGGCGCGTACGCATTCCGAATCCGTTTAAAAATCTGGACGTGGAAACCTTGCGCTTCGGTTTGATTATGCGGAACGAAGCCTGGGGCGGCGACTTGAAGCGGGATGCGGCGGCACGTGAAGCGAAGGCGGCAAAAGATGCGGCCGACGCTTCGGTTTAAAGGCGTGCTGGTCAGGGTATTGAAGGAACGATTATGGCCTTGAAAATACTGGAAGGGTGCACCAATTGCGATATGTGCGAGCCGGAGTGTCCGAACCAAGCGATTTATTACGGCGAAAAAATCTACGAAATCAATCCTGACTTGTGTACGGAGTGTGTCGGGTATTACGATACCCCGACCTGCGTCAGCGTCTGCCCGGTGGATTGCATCATTACCGATCCCGAGCGAGTGGAAGATCAGGATACCTTACTGAAAAAGTTCGAAGAGTTGGTATTGGCCGACAAAATCTAGTCTTTGATGTGCGGTTTCTACGCATGTCTCTATTGCCTAAAAAACAGTCAGGCCTGGTCGTTATAAGCTTATGAAATAACAGATAAAAAAGCTTCTATATTAGTAGAGTTTAATAAGGCTGGTGTTTGATTGGGTACCGGAGTAGAATGCGAGTAAAACTTGACTCTAAAGGTAGGTTATTCAATGCTGAATCCAACCGTCACCCGGCTCCGAAATCGATTTTTGCTCCTGATTTTTGCTCTGTGTTCAATGTCGGCAAAAGCCGAGACGCTGCCCGATGTACATCCGCAGGTTGACGTTATCCTATCTGAAGCGGCCGCTCCCGACGGTGTGGTGTTTGATATTGAAACCTTGGATGCCAATGCCTTGAACACCTTGGCCCCTTATGTTCGTAAGCAAATCCATTTGATTCGTGAGCGGTTCCCGGATGTCGATATTGCGGTGGTGAGCCACGGCGCGGAAGAATTTGCCTTACAAAAACAAGCGCAATCCGACAATGCGGCTTTGCATGATACCTTCAGCCAACTCTCCCAATCCGATGGCGTTTCCATCCATGTCTGTGGTGCTGTCGGCGGTTTGAAAGGACTTTCACGGGAAGATTTCCCGGATTTCGTCAGCTATTCCGAATCCGGCATGGCACAACTCAATGATTACAAGGCGCTTGGCTATCAAGTGGTCATCATCCGGCAATTGTCCGATTCGGATCGCAAAGCTTTGTTCGACACGCCGGAAAAATTCATTCAACCATAACGCGCTCAGGCCATGAGCACGTACCGATTTTTATCCTCCTCCATTTAGGATAGGCGCTTAAGGTGATACTTGAGCGCTCTTTTTCGGCTGCTCGCGGTCGAATCCCGTTTCGATTCCGATTCCCTGGCTTGACCTGCGGCGATGAAATTGTATGATGGGAAATCATTATTTTCTTCAAAGGAGGCAACATGGCGAGCACGACAACGGAAAAGATGGAATTAATCAGTTTCAAATTGTGTCCTTTCGTACAAAGAGCGGTGATTGTTTTGAAGAAAAAACAGGTCGATTTCGATTTGACGTTTATCGATCTGAGCAACCCGCCGGAGTGGTTTGAAAGTCTGTCACCGCTCGGGAAGGTGCCGGTGCTCAAGGTCGGTAAGGAAGTCTTGTTCGAATCCATGGTGATTCAGGAATATGTCGACGAAGTCACGCCGCCGTCCTTGCACCCGAAAGATCCGCTGAAAAAAGCCATGAACCGGGCCTGGATGACATTTGGCGACGACCTGAATATTCTGCAATTCAAAATGGCGCATGCCACCGACCAAGCGGCGTTTGAGTCTTTCCGGGATGAAATCAATGGAAAGTTGGCGCGTCTGGAAAGTGTTCACAGTGGCCAGTCGTTTTTTAATGGTGAAGATTTCTGTTTGATTGATGCCGCTTATGCGCCTTTCTTTATGCGATTATCGTTGATGAAAAATGTCTGTTCCATTGATTTTCTAGACGGTTTTCCAAAGATGCAGGCCTGGTCGAAAGCGTTGTTATCGCAGGATTGTGTGACCGAATCGGTGGTGCCGGAGTTGTCGAGCATGTACCAGAATATGATTCGCAATGTTGAAGACGGTTATTTGGCGTCAATCGCATAAAATCCAGTGTCGAACGCCCACAAATGAGATGCCAAAGCCGATGGCCGTAATGCCGTGAAACGATTTATGAAAAACATCATTCCGTTGTTGAGTGCGGGCGTTGCATTGTTTTGGTTGGCGGCCGCGCAGGCCGCCGGTTTGCCGCTGTCTAATCAAAGCATCGACTATCAATGGGTCGCCAAGCACATTGAGCAAAACGAAACCGGCGGTCATGCCAAGTATCTGGCTTACTGGAGCCGAAACGAGCCGTTTCCCTCGTTCGGCATCGGCCATTTTATTTGGATTCCGAAAAACGTTTCGGTTCCGTTTGAGCAAACCTTTCCGCAAATGGTGGCGTTTGTTTCCGCTCGCCGGCCGGCGCCGGAATGGTTGCAAAGCCTGACACCGTTCGAGCCGCCCTGGCCGAATCGTGCCGCTTTTGACCAGGCCTGGTCAAAACCGAAACTGACCGAACTGCGCCAATGGCTGGCGGCCACCAAATCCGAGCAAGCCGAGTTTATTTTCCAGCGGCTGGTGGCCGAATTGGACAGGCTGTGGCCAACCTTAACACCCGCCCAGCAGCAGCATTTGTCGTATAATGTGAATCAATTAACGCAAACGCCGCAGGGCGTTTTTGCGATGATTGATTACGCTAACTTCAAAGGCATCGGTCATAATGCCAAAGAACGTTATCTGGGCGAAGGCTGGGGGCTGGTGGATGTGTTGCTCGCCATGCCGGAAACCACCGAAACCACGGCGTTACCGGACTTTGTGGCATCGGCCAAAGCGCGATTGCAACTGCGGGTGAAATTGTCGCCGCTGGACAAAAGTGAAAAGCGCTGGCTGCCCGGTTGGGAAAAACGTTTGAATCGTTATCTGACTCTCTCTTAAACAATATGAGGCCAACTGTTCCGTGACATCAATGTTCAAGCAGGCGGGGACCGTTTTGCAAGCCATGCGCCTGCCGTTTTTGCTGTTGACTCTGGCGATGATGCTGTTGGTGTCGGCCATTGCGACCTACGAAGGGTTCGAGTGGTCTTTGCCGTTGTTTTTCTTGATTTGTGTGGCGGCGCTGGCCGCACATTTGAGCGTCAACCTGCTCAACGAATTTGAGGATTTTGAGTCCGGTTTGGATTTTCAGACCGATAAAACGCCGTTCAGCGGCGGCAGCGGCGGGCTTCCGGCGAACCCCGCCGTCGCGGAATCGGTGGCGGCGGCTGGGTACTTTTTTCTGGGAATGGTCATCAGTCTCGGCGGTTTTTTTGTGTATTTGCGTGATTGGTCGATTTTGCCGCTGGGGCTGCTGGGCGTGGTCTTGATTGTAACCTATACATCGCATATCACGCGGTATCCCTGGTTGTGTTTGATTGCGCCAGGCCTGGCGTTTGGCCCGTTTATGGTGGTGGGCGGTTTTATGGTGCTGACCGGTGAATTCAGTTGGCTGGCGTTTTGGGTGTCGTGGATTCCATTTTTGTTGGTCAATAATCTGTTATTGTTGAACCAATTTCCGGATGAAGCGGCGGACCGGCGCCTTGGGCGTTTCAATATCATCATGCGACTGGGGCGGGAAGGCGGTTTACGGGTCTTTAAAAGCTTTCTGGTGCTGAGTTATCTGGCGCTGGCATATCTGATTATTGACGGTTGGTTGCCGTATCAAGCCGCCTTCGGCTTTTTGTCGCTGCTTTTGGTGGTGCCTTTGTGGCAGAAATTGCGCACACCCGCTCCGGATTTAATACAATTGATGCCTGCATTGGGAATCAATGTGGCGGTGGTGTTGACGATGCCGGTTTTGATTGCGGTTGGCCTTTATCAAGGCTTGTCTTAAGGAAAAAACAATGTATAAGACCTTAATGGATACAGTGGGCAATACGCCTTTGGTTCGAGTGCAGCGCATGGTGCATCCGGACACCAACAGTGTGGTTTTGGCGAAGCTGGAAGGGAACAATCCGGCGGGGTCGGTCAAGGATCGTCCGGCCGTCAATATGATTCGCCAAGCGGAAAAACGTGGTGAGATTCGGCCCGGCGATACGTTGATTGAAGCCACCAGTGGCAATACTGGTATTGCGCTGGCCATGGCCTCCGCCTTGATGGGCTACCGCTTGAAATTGATTATGCCGGATAATATGTCGATGGAACGCCGCGCTTCGATGGCGGCTTACGGGGCGGAGTTGATTCTGGTGTCGAAAGAGACCGGCATGGAAGGCGCGCGGGATTTGGCTCAGAGTATGCAAGCGTCGGGCGAAGGGTTTGTGCTGGACCAGTTTGCAAATCCGGACAACCCAATGGCGCATTACCAGTCCACCGGTCCGGAAATCTGGCATGGCACCAGTGGTGAAATCACTCATTTCGTCAGTGCAATGGGCACCACCGGGACCATTATGGGGACGTCCATGTATTTGAAAGAGCAGTCCGAAGCGGTGCAGATTGTTGGTGTTCAACCTACCGAAGGTTCATCCATTCCGGGGATTCGTCGTTGGCCGAAAGAATATTTGCCGGACATTTACGACGACCGTCGCATCGACCGGGTGATCGATATGTCGCAGACATTGGCGGAAGAGACCATGCGTGCCATGGCGGTGCAGGAAGGGATTTTTGCCGGCGTGTCTTCGGGGGGGGCTATGGCGGCGGCGTTGCAAATTGCCCGCGAAACCGAGAATGCCACCATCGTGACGATTGTGTGTGATCGCGGTGATCGTTATTTATCCACCAATGTGTTTTCCGAAGGGAAAGTCACGTATCATGACGCGCCGAGCGCTTAAAAAAAGAATCAGAATAAAACAGCATGGCAAGAGAGATAGAACGTAAGTTTTTGGTCAAGGGCGAAGCCTGGATGGCGCAAGCCGATAAGGAAGTGCATTTTGCACAAGGGTATTTGAACGATATTCAGCAGACGGGCAGTAAAAGTTCGGTGCGTATCCGTTTGGAAGGGCAGGAAGCCAATATCAACATCAAAAGTTTGGAAATCGGCCTCAGTCGTGATGAATACGAGTATCCCATTGATGTGGACGACGCGAAAAAGATGTTGAAAACACTATGTGTCGGTCCGGTGATTGAAAAAATTCGATATTATGTTACATTTAAGTCACATATTTGGGAAATCGATCGCTTTTTAGGCGATAATAACGGTTTGATTGTGGCAGAAGTCGAGTTGTCGTCGGAAGATGAGGCACTTGAATTGCCGGAATGGGTCGGACGGGAAGTCACCGAAATCCCCCGATATTACAATATTAGTTTAAGCCAACGGCCTTATTGCAACTGGAGTGATAATGAAAAGAACATCTGAACCGCATGCTCGGAAAATGCAAAAAAACGTATTATTAAAGCCTTTGGCGGCGGCCTTGTTGATGGCGTCTTCCACAGCTTGGTCCGCACCAGGCCTGGTGGATATTTACCAGATGGCGGTGTTGCACGATGCGCAATTGGCGCAGGCACGTGCTACCTATGAAGCCAATCAGAAAGTGGTCGACATCGCGCGTGCGCCTTTGTTGCCTCAATTGACGGCCGACGGCAGCTACGTCAAGAACGACAGTAACAAAAAAGCCTATGACGTCACCACGCAGGAACTGGGCGTGAATCTGACGCAATCGTTGTATCAGCACGATAACTGGGCCAAGTACTCGCAGGCCAAGTACCAATTGCAACAATCCGAATATCAAATGAAATTCGCCGAGCAGGACATCATTGTTCGTGTGGCCGATTCCTACTTTAAGGTGGTGTTGGCGCAGGAAGATTTGACGCTGGCCGAAGCGAAAGAAGAAGCCGATAAAACCCAGTGGGAAAGAGCCAAAGCCTCGGCGGAAGTTGGTTTGGCGAGTAAGACCGATGTGTTGCAGGCCAAGTCGAGTTACGACTTGTCGAAATCCGACCGAATCACCGCCCAGAATAATCTGGATGTGGCCTATGATGAATTGATGAAATTGACCGGTAAAGAAGTCCATGAATTGAAAGTCATTTCATTGAACACGAAGTTACCGGCGCAGACTCTGAACATCGATGATTGGGAAATGAAAGCTCAGGATCAGAATCTGACGGTACTGCAACAAGAAGAAGCCGCCAATGTGGCATCTGAAGAAATCGAAGTGCAGAAGTCCGGTTACTGGTTCAATGTGAACTTACAAGCCGGTTATAACGATATGAGTTATACCGATACGGCTTCCGGGTACGCTTCCCAATACTCGGACCGTAATAACCTGACGGTCGGCGTCTATGCTAGCATGCCGCTGTATTCCGGCGGTGGCACCAGTGCCCAAGTGGCGCAAGCGCGTTCCAATTACAAAGCCGCGAATGCCGGTTTGCGTGATGCCCGCGAAACCGCTCGCCTGGATGCCCGTATCCAGGTTCGAAATGTACAACGTGGTCAAGAGCTGGTGACCGCCAACCGCGCCGCCGTACAGTCGAACGACGCCTTCCTGGAGGCGGCGGAAGAAGGTTATAAAGTTGGTTTGAGAAACCTGCTGGAAGTCTTGACCGCACGGACCAATATGTTCCAGGCGCGACGCAACCTGGCGGAATCTTTACATAATGTGGTGTTGAGCCGCTTGAAGCTGGAAGCGGCGGCAGGCACTTTGACCCCGGATAAGCTTGAAAAATACGACCAGGTGTTGTCCGATCCGACCGATGAGAAAATGCCGAAACTGGATCCACTTGATCCATAAAAGGTGAACATGACGTCCGACTTCTTTGGTGCGATGGGCGAGCAACGGAATGCTTAGCCGTCGCCAACTGTTTCAATGGGCCGCCGTATCGGCGAGCGCACCGTTTTTGACAGCCTGTTCGTCGTCTGAGACGAAGTCGGATACCATTCGTGTCGGCGTCACCAGCCGACCGCGCATGCTGGACCCCCGTAAGGCGACCGATGCCTTATCAAGCCGTGTGAATCGATTGATTTACCGCCAATTAATCGATTTCAACCAATCTTTTGAACCTGTACCGGAATTGGCTTCCTGGCAGGTCATTTCGCCAACCCATTACCGTTTTACTTTGAATGAGTTTCCACCATTTCACAATGGCGAAAAACTGACATCGGAAGATGTGGCCGCGACCTATGGTTCCGTTTTGAAGGAAAGTTTCGGTTCGCCGCATCGTGGGTCCCTGAAACACATCACGGCCATTGAGGTGGTGAGCGAATCGCAAGTTGATTTCAAGTTGTCCCGACCGGATGCGCTGTTTGTCGGGCGATTGGTCATCGGTATTCTGCCGAAATCGCTGGTGGACGCCGATCATCCGTTTCAGCTCTCTCCGGTCGGTTGCGGGCCTTGCCGCTTTGTATCCATGACCGAACAGAAACTGGTGTTACAACGTCCGGACGAAACGCAGCTCGTTTTTATGCCGGTGAAAGACGCCACCGTGCGGGTGCTGAAGCTTCGGAAAGGCGAGTTGGACATCATTCAGAACGACTTGTCGCCGGAGTTGGTGCATTATTGTGATGAACGTCAGGATTTGAAGGCGTTATGGCACAGTGGCACCAGTTTTGGTTATATCGGCTTCAACTTTGAAGACCCATTGTTGTCCCAATTGGAGGTGCGCCAAGCGTTGGCTTACGGTATTGACCGTCAGGCGATTATCGACAGTGTTTTCAGTGGACACGCTCGTTTGGCGGGTGGTTTGTTGGTGCCGGAACATTGGTGCGGCGTGCCCGGGTTGCATGGCTTCGACTATCGTCCGGAGAAAGCACGGGCCTTGGTTGCGGCGGTGAAACAAAAACACCCAGGCCTGGTCAATTCAGATGGCCTGTTGGAGTTCAGTTATAAAACCTCGTCGGATCCGACGCGCATTCGTCTGGCGACCATTTACCAATCACAGTTGCGGGAAGTCGGCATTCACTTGAAAGTGCAAAGCTATGATTGGGGTACCTTTTACAATGATATCAAACAGGGCCGTTTTCAGCTGTACAGCCTGGCCTGGGTTGGCGTGAAAAGTCCGGATATTTTCCAGTATGTGTTTGACAGCGATGCGATTCCGCCGAAAGGGGCGAACCGCGGTCGTTACCGTGATGCCGAAGCGGACCGTTTGATTCGTGAAGCGGGTGAGACACAGTCGTTGGCCAAGCAGGCCGAACTGTATCGTGCTTTGCAAGTGCATTTGCAGGAAACGCTGGCGGTGATTCCGTTGTGGTATGAAGATCAGTATGCGGTGACCGCGGAGACGATTCGTGGTTATAAAATGTACGCCGACGGTCGTTTCGACGGCTTATTGAATGTGACGAAAGCGCCCCGCGGCTAGGTGCCTGCGGCGGTTTTCTAAAGAGGAGTTCGACCATGTGGAAAACCTTATGGGGGCTGATTTTTATTGGCGTGATGCTGTGGTCGGCCATCGGTGCAAAGGATACCGTCATCTGGTGGTTGGAAGCGCTGCCGTCGTTGGTCGGCGCCTTGGTGCTGGCAGTCACTTACCAGGTGTTCCGTTTGACGCCAATGCTGTATGCATTGATTTTGGCGCATATGGTGGTGTTGTTTGTCGGTGCCCATTACACTTATGCGGAGGTGCCGTTATTCGATTGGGTGGCGCAGGCGTTAGGGCAAGAACGCAATAATTTCGACAAGTTGGGGCATTTTATGCAAGGCCTGGTGCCGGCGTTGATTGCACGTGAAATTTTGCTGCGAAAAGCGATTGTGAACGGCCAGGCCTGGTTGAATTTCCTGGTAGTGTGTTTTGCGTTGGCGTTGAGCGCGTTTTACGAATTGATCGAATGGTGGGTGGCGTTGTTGAGTGAACAGGCCGCTGAAGCATTCCTGGGAACGCAAGGATATGTTTGGGATACTCAGTCCGATATGGGCTTTGCTTTGTTGGGAGCCTTTGTCGCGGTCAGTCTCCTGTCGGGCTGGCAGGATAAGCAGATTCGAGCCCTGAGATAAGCGCTTTGAATCCCCGTGGACTTGACAGATGGTGTATCATATTAGGCTTCGGAAGGGCGCTGAGTTCATTATTAGCGCATTCTTTTCGATTCTAATCCAGACCGTCAGTAAGAATTAAGTAAAAAATAAGGATGTTGTTTTGAAAAATACGCGTGAAAAAATCATCAGTGCGGCCGTTTCTGTCTGGAATGAAGACTACGGCGCCCCGTTGAAGTACATCGCGCGTGACGCCGGCATCAGTCGCATGACATTGCATCGCCATTTCTGTGGTCGCGACGCGATCTTGCTGGCGATTACCGATGAGTTTGTCGAGCGAATCGTCAAGGTGTTGGACGACGCCATGAATGAAGCACAACAGCCGGTTCAGCAGATGGAGTATTTGGTCAAGAATACCCACCTGCTGGGTGAAGATTATAATTTTCTATTCGATTTGTTCGAGCAAAAAGGACGCCCGGACGACTTGGTGGAGCGATTTACTTTCTTTGAAGAAAAGTTTGCGGCCTTCTTCGATAACTTGATTGCCCAGGGGGTTGTGAAGCCCGGTGTCAATGCCAAATGGGCGAATGCCTTGCTGGAAGGCATGATGAAATCGGCTTTTCGTATGCGACAACGTGGTTGGGAAAGCGATTCGAATCTGGAGAACCTGTTGTGGGATGCCTATCAATCAGCTATTTTCGAACCGCAAGCCTTGCAGGACGCCCGCGCGGCCAGCTAATCTACTCCCTGACGTTTGTTCGGTTAAAGTCCATCTTCTACTCGCATTTTCGACCAGGCCTGGTCATTTTGTTTCTTTCCAAGCAAAGCCTGCACGGACACGTTAAAATAAGTGTTTTTTAGAACAGCAGAGCGTTCCGTTTGTTTTTGCATTTGTCGATTTCCAAACAGCAGTTGGCGTTATATTCGGAGGAAGGTGATTCCAAACCGATGAAAACCTATTCCATAAGCACGGCTTTAAACGGTATCGGTGCGGATAAAGGCTCCGGAAAAACCCCGCTGGGGCGTCACATCATTCGTGCCAAAATCGGCGAAGGTCAACCCATCAATACGGTATTCGTGGGGCGACGACCCACCGGGGAAGTCTATGATGCAGCACTGGCGGAAGCGCATCCGCAGCGTGATTGGATTTTGACACGGATTTTATGGCTGTCCGGCTTGGAGAAGGGCGTGAATCGTCTCGGTCAGGTGGACACCATGCAACGTTATATTTACTTGCATGGCACGCCGGATTCCGAACCAATGGGCCAACCTTTTTCTCATGGCTGTGTCCGTATGCGCAACACCGATATTCTGGATTTGTTTGACCGCATTCCGGCAGGAACGGAAATGGTGATTGAGGCATGATTCAGTATTTGATACGGCTGGTCGGGTCGGTGGTGTTGATTACCTGGGTGGTCAGTTCGCTGGTGTTCTTATTGATTCACTTGGTGCCTGGCGACCCGGTCGCGGTCATGTTGGGCGATTGGGCCAGTCCGGCGGACGAAGCGTTGTTGCGCAAACAGCTGGGACTGGATTTGCCGATTTGGCAGCAGTATCTGCATTATATGGGCGGGTTATTGCACGGCGACCTCGGACAGTCGTTGTTTTACCAGCAGCCGGTTTCCAATCTCATTGCCGAACGATTTCCCTATACGCTGAAACTGACCGTGATGGCGCTGTTGATTGCCGTGTTGATTGCCTTCCCTTTAGGGTTTTGGGCGGCACGTCGTGCGGGCCACTGGCCGGATTATGTGTCGATGACCGTGTCGTTGCTGGGTGTGTCCATTCCTAATTTTTGGTTGGGACCGATGTTGATTTTGATTTTCGCCATCGGTTTGGCTTGGTTACCGGTCAGCGGGGCGGAGCAGCCTTGGTCTTGGGTGTTGCCGGCGGTGACTTTGGGCACGGCCTTGGCGGCGATTTTGGCCCGAATGCTCCGGGCTTCTTTATTGGAAGTCTTTCATGAAGACTTTATTCGAACCGCGCAGGCGAAAGGCTTGCCGCCCCGGACGGTTTTCGGAAAACACGCCTTGCGCAATGCGTTGTTGCCGGTGGTGACGATTCTGGGGTTGCAGCTTGGTACATTATTGGGTGGCGCGGTGATTACCGAAGTGGTCTTCGATTGGCCAGGCCTGGGACAATTGTTGGTGGACTCGATTCAACGTCGCGATTATCCGGTGGTGCAAGCGTGTATTTTGATTATCAGTGTGGCCTATATTACGGTGAACGGGCTGACTGAAGTGGTCTATGCCTGGCTGGACCCCCGAATCCGTTTGGCGAAGTAGCGATGAGGCAAATTAAAATCACATGACGTTTCCGACATTCAAATGGTTACCTTATGGCATTGTCCTCGCCTGGTTATTGATGGCGTTGGGTGGTTATGCCGTCGGTCATGCCGCCATCGAGGTTCAACTCGACAAATTATTGGCCTTGAGCGATGCGGGAAGCTGGCTGGGCTATGATGAGTTGGGACGCCCCGTGTGGGACAGGCTGCTGATGGGCGCGCAGACGTCGTTATTGGTTGCGGTGTCGGTGGTGGTATTCTCCGCATTAATCGGCACGACCATCGGTGTCTACAGCGCTTATGTCGGCGGTTGGACCGATAAAGTGGTCTTGAAAATCATTGATGTGTTTTTGGCGTTTCCGGGGTTGTTGTTGGCGATTGCATTGGCGGCGATTTTAGGGCCGGGCATTGAAAATGTCGTATTCGCGCTGGTGACGGTCGGTTGGGTCGGTTATGCGCGTTTGGCACGCGCTCAAACGTTGAGTTTGCGGCAGCGCGAGCATATTCTGGCCGCCAAGGCGATGGCCGTGCCGACGCATCGTATTTTGTTTCGGCACTTGATTCCCTTGATGCTGGCACCGCTTGGGGTGGAAGCGACCTTTGGCATTGCCGGAGCGGTCATTTCCGAAGCCGGGTTGTCTTTCCTAGGGTTGGGGGTTCAGGCACCGGATGCTTCCTGGGGCAGTATGATACGGGAAGGCACGCGTTATTTACTGGTGGCGCCGCACTTGGTGTGGGCGCCGGGCATTGCGTTGATGTTGGTGGTACTGGGCGTGAATCTGCTGGGGGATCAGTGGCGGGATCGTCTGGACGTCAAAGCCCGCCCGCGCACCGTTTAAATATTTTATCTGGCTCTGGGAGCCGAAAGTGTTCCTTAAGCCTCGCCTTTCAATTTGGCGGTCATGTCATCGTAAGTGACGGGTTTGCTGTATAAGTAGCCCTGAATCATATAGCAGCCTTCCGAATTGACGAATGCTCGCTGTTCGTCGGTTTCAATTCCTTCCGCAATAATATCCAAATTCAAGCTCTGGCTCATGGAGATGATGGCCTTGGTGATTTCCGCATCATCCTTGTCTTCCGGCAGGTTGCAGATGAAAGAACGGTCGATTTTCACCTTATTGATCGGTAGCTTTTTCAGGTAGGCCAAGGAGGAATAGCCGGTGCCGAAATCATCGATGGAAATGGTGATGCCGCGGCGGCGGATTTGATGCAACAGCTTGATGGTGTGTTCCGTGTTCTTCATGACCGAACTTTCGGTGATTTCCAATTCCAGCCATTCGGGCAGACATTGGTTCTTATCCAAAATGGCGCTGAGCGTTTGGGTAAAGCTGGCGTCTCGCAATTGTTTGGCGGACACGTTGATGGCCATTCTGGCTTTCGTCAAGCCGCTGCGTTGCCATTCGGCAATGGCCGTTGTGGCCATGTCGATGATTTGACGGCCGAGTGGCACAATCAGGCCGGTTTCTTCGGCCACAGGAATGAATTGTTGCGGCGGAATCAGGCCTCGTTCCGGGTGGTTCCAGCGTACCAGGGCTTCGAATCCGACGATTTCGTTGGTGTTGGAGTCGTATTGCGGCTGATAATACATTTCGAATTCGTTACGGTTGAGGGCTTCACGAAGATTGTTTTCCATGAAGATACGTTCGAAAGCCTGTTCGGTCATTTCTTTGGTGTAGAAGTGATAGGTGTTCTTTCCATCGTCTTTGGCTTTATACATGGCGGCGTCGGCATTTTTGAGCAACTGTTCGGCGTTTTGACCATCGTTCGGGAAGAGGCTGATACCGATACTGGCGGTGACGTGGAAGACGTCGTCACCAAGGTAAATCGGGGCCGACAAGTGGTTGATGATTTTCTCGACGATGTTAATGATGACGTTATTGCTCTTTAGAGCATCGAGCAGGATGGTGAATTCGTCGCCACCGAGGCGGGCCACGGTATCGATTTTGCGAATACAGCTTTGCAGGCGTTCGGCGCAGACAATCAATACTTCATCACCGCTGTTGTGGCCGAACGAATCATTGATTTCCTTGAAACGGTCCAGGTCAATGAACAACAAGGCGATTTTTTCGTTATTGCGCTGTGCCTGGTTGATGGCTTGATTCAATCGGTCCAAGAACAAAATGCGGTTCGGCAAGTCGGTCAAAGGGTCGTGGTAGGCGATGAAATCCAGGTCGTTTTTCTGTTGCTGTAATTGCTCCTGAATGTCCAGGTAGTTGGTGATTTCGTGCCCCAATTGAATGACGGAGGTCACCTCGTGTCGACTGTTTTTAATGGGCGTGGTGGTCAGTTCGACATAATGTTTTTTCAGTTGAGGGTCAAGATAATGCAAAACCGTTTTTTGCGAGCGGCCGGATTCAAAGCTTTGGGCCGCCAGTTTTAAAGCGGGCGGCTCGTTGTCTTGAATGGTAACGGTGTCACGGTTATTCAGCAGATGTTGACTGAGTTTCAGTTCGGGGAGGGCACGAGCCGCATGGTTCATCAGGGAGGTCGAAAGGGTTCTATCGTACACTGTGACGGCGTCGGACACACCATCGATAACGTTTTGCAGGAAGTATTTCTGGGTGGACAGTTGTTGCGTTTTTTGGTCTACCGTTTTCGACAGGTGGCGGTTGAATTCGAATATTTCACGGGTACGGTTTTTATTGGCCCAGTAGAAATAGCCGCCGAGCAGGAACAGGTAAACCAGAATCGTATAGATATAAAGGTTGAACGGCTTCAGCTGCTGTGAGCTGACATCAATCAAATCCAGCGGGTAGAAAAAGAAGAAATGTCCCATTGGTTCGCCGTCGATATTAGGCAACTTAAAGAAACTGATTAGCTGCTGGTCGGCGGTGTCGATGTAGTAATGGTGGGATTGGCTGTACGTCAGTAGATTATGGTCGAGGATTTCTTGAAGGTGAGCCGTCTGTGCTTGGCCGTTAACCAAGTAGTAGTCATTGAGGAAGCGTTTGGAAAACGGAAATTTGATTTGGTCCCGGTAGTGTTTATCGGCCAGCAAAACGCTTTCGATGTGACGGCTTTTGAGCTTTTCGACAATGGAATTGAATTTGCCGATGACTTCGAAAACACCGATAAAACGGTCATTGTCGTAAATCGGTACGCTGGATTTGAAGGTCATATCGAAAATGCCGGTGCTGATGGTTTCAATAACCGTCGGTTCCTGTAGCATTTTTTGCAAATCACGGCGCTTTTCCAGAATGTTATCGCCGCGTTTATCCGTCCAGCTACGGTAGAAACTGTGGCCGGTATTGTCGACGATATGCAGCCAAAGGTTTTTTAAATCAGAGTGTTGCGAAAGTGTTTTCAAGTAATCTTGATAAGAAAGCTGCGTGTTTTGATTCAATAAGGCGTCTTTGAGTTGGGAGTCCTGCGCTAAGGAAAGTGCGATGAACGTCATCTTGTCCTTTTGGCCTTGAATCAGCGTATCCACTAGGTTTTGGACTTCCAGGGCTTTGTTTTCGTATTTTTCTCGGGTGACTTCTTCTGTGCGCTTTTCGGTATAGAAGTGAATGCTCACCAGCAAAAGCGATAGAATCAGTAAGGAAAACAGGGTGGGGATAATCAGGTTCTTCTGGGGCATAAACGTTCGGTTTGAATCCTTTCAAACACCTTGCAGGGTTTTCGACTGTTCCGGGTCGATACATCAGGAAAATTGTCCAGGCCTGGTCGTTTTTGTTGTTATAACGTCTTTACTTTTTTCTTATGCATTTGACGTGACCGGCTCGCAGTGCTTTTCAGAAAATTATAACGAAGTTTGCATAAACTTTATATGGAAATGTGAAGCGAATGTCACAAAGGCTGTTTTAAATCAAGAATAACCAAAATTTATGGTTCGGTACCGGCGTTCAAGTTTCGTCCAGGATTTTCAATGGCTGGGAGACTGCATTTTGACGTGAAACGGTTATAATCGTGGCAGGTATTTAAGGTAAACACGGAAGCATATGGAAAAATTGTTTGGTGAGTCCATGCCGTTGGGCTGTGTAATGGTCGACTTGGAAGGCACGCAGATGCAGCCGCACGAGCGTGAACGCTTGATGGACCCGTTGGTCGGTGGGGTGATTCTGTTCAGCCGAAACTTTGAATCGGTGGAACAATTGATGGCTCTGACTCGGGAGATTCATCAGTTACGTCACCCGAAACTGTTGATTGGTGTCGATCATGAAGGTGGACGCGTTCAGCGCTTTCGAGATGGTTTTACACGGTTGCCACCGATGGGATTGATTGGAGACTTGTATCATCAACATCCAAAGCAGGCACAGGAGTTGGCCGAGAGTGTCGGTTGGCTGATGGCAGCGGAATTACTGGCCGTGGGTATCGATTTCAGTTTTGCGCCGGTGGTGGATTTGGATTACGGTGACAGTCGCGTCATCGGTGACCGAGCCTTTGATGCCGATCCTTTGGTGGTGGGGAAGCTGGCGCAGCATCTGGTTTCCGGTATGAAAAAAGCCGGGATGGCCTCGGTGGCCAAACATTTCCCCGGGCACGGTTACATTCAAGCCGATACCCATTTGGAAGTCGCAGTCGACGAACGCGATTTCAATACCATTCTGCAAACCGATATTCAGCCGTTCTTAAAACTGATTGAATATGGTGTGGATGCAGTGATGCCGGCGCATGTGCGTTACCCGAAAGTCGATGATTTACCGGCCGGGTTTTCCAAAACCTGGTTACAAGATGTGCTGCGACGCCAGTGCCACTTTGAAGGCGCCATTATCAGTGATGACATGTCGATGCATGCCGCCACCGAATTCGGTGATGCGCCTACCCGAGTGCGAGCGGCTTTGGAAGCGGGCTGTGATTTGGTGTTGGTGTGTAATGACCCGGTCTCGGCCGATCAGGTTTTGACGGAGGTGGCTTGGGATACCGGTCCGGTTTCCCATGCCCGTTTGATTCGTTTGCACGGCAAAGGTAAACTGCAGCAGCATCAGTTGCTGACAAATCCGTTATGGCAATCGGCGTCGGCACGTATCGAGCATTTTATGAATGAAGAAAATCAGCAGGCCTTTACAGTATGAATATCCTCATGTCCATTATCGGTTTTTTGAACGAAACGTTGCTGTCGCTTGGCGGCCCTTTTGTGAATTCGGGAATCGAAAAAGCGCTGAATCAAGATGAAGAGACGCTGTTCGAGGACTTCGCGAAAAACACTTTCACCAGTACAATCGACGTTTTTCCGGAAGCTTGGCGTTATCTGGCCGAATTGTTCGGCGGGCAAATCTGGTTGCTGTTGTTACTGATTGTCTTTGCCATCACCTTGGTGGTGGATGTGGTGTTTAGAATTGCCATCGGTGGGGTGGATTATTATTTAGACAAGCACAAAAAACGTTTTGTGGGCAGCATTACCAAGTCTTTGAAAGCACCGGTTTCATTTTATATCTGGTTGTCCGGTTTGACGCTGGCCATCATCACCATGATGAACCATTTCAGGGTGTTGCTCGAACTCAAGCCTTATATTACAGAATTTAAGTCCACCCTCGGTGTGATTGCCGTGGCTTGGTTCTCGGTGCGCTGGGTGCGGCACATTGAAATTCACCTCAAACGCTTGGAGCGGAAGGACTCACGCTGGGATTCGGTGACGGTCGAAGCGGGTGCCAAGGTGTTCAAACTCACGGTGTTCGTGGTGACGGGGCTGTTTGTGTTGAGTGAGATGGGTGTGAACCTGGCCGGTTTGATCGCCTTCGGTGGTGTGGGTGCCATGGCGGTCGGTTTTGCCGCCAAAGACGTCATTGGTAATGTATTGGGTGGCTTGATGCTGTATTGGGATAAACCTTTCAGTACCGGAGATTGGATTCGTTCACCGGATAAAGAAATCGAAGGTACGGTGGAAAGCATCGGCTGGCGTTTGACTGTGGTGCGAACGTTCGACAAGCGCCCGCTGTACATTCCCAATGGTATTTTTTCGACTATTTCCATCGAAAATCCGTCGCGTATGACGAATCGCCGAATCAAACAGGTCATTGGGTTGCGGTATTGCGATATTGACAAAATGGCCGCGGTGACGTCAGGTATTAAAGAAATGCTGAAAAATCACCCGGAAATTGATCAGAATCAGACCACTTTTGTGAACTTTGTGGCCTACAACAATTCCACTCTGGATATTATGATTTACACCTTTACGAAAACGACTGTATGGGTGCGTTATCAAGAGATCCAGGAAGATGTATTATTGAAGGTTGCCGATGTGGTGGCCAGTCATGGCGCGGAAATGGCCTTCCCGACCCGTACTTTGTATGTGGAAGACAGCGTGAAGCTGGAACCGCCAGGCCTGGCGGAAATCCCGACAAACAAATAACGTTTGGTTTCAGGCCGACGGGCTAGACAAAATAAGGGCGCAACAGCGCCCTTATTTCATGACAATGACTTCTTTTTCCAGGTGGATACCGAATTTGTGGTCAATGTCTTCTTGAATGCATTCCGCCAAGCGGACGATGTCGCAACCTCTGGCATCGCCCAGGTTTACCAGAACCAAAGCATGTTTTTCCGAAACCGCTGCATTTCGCAGTTTACGACCTTTCCAGCCGGATTGCTCAATCAGCCAAGCCGCCGGGATTTTATATTCATTGGTAATGGTTTTGTGGTGTGGAATGTCGCCATGGGTGGCGGTGAGTTCGTTGTAGTATTCTTCGGTGATCAAGGGGTTCTTGAAAAAGCTGCCGGCATTGCCGTAAATGCGTGGGTCGGGAATCTTTTGCTGGCGGATGGTGACGACGGCATCGAAAATATCCTGCGGGGTTAAGCCTTCTTTACCGGGATAATGCGACAAGATGGCTTCCTTGAGCGGTTCGTACACCAGGTTGGGTTGGCCGGATTCGAGCTTTTTCAAACGGAACGTCACGCGGTGGACCAGCAAACGGTTTTCGTGTTCTTCCTTGAAAATGCTGGTGCGGTAACCGAAGCGGCAATCACTGTTACGGAATTCGCGACGTTCGCCGGTGAAGAGGTTGAGGGTTTGCACTCGGGTGATGGTATCGCGCGCTTCGGCACCGTAAGCGCCGATGTTCTGAACCGGTGCGGCCCCGACGGTTCCCGGAATCAAGGCGAGGTTCTCCAAGCCCCAATAACCGTGTTCGACCGTGTATTTTACAAAATCGTGCCAAGGCATGCCGGCACCGACCGACAGCCAAATGCTGTCTTCGTCTTCTTTCATGACGCGAATTTTATCGTACTGACAGGTGACGATGACCTTCTCCAAATCCTGCGTAAACAGGATATTGCTGCCACCGCCCATGATCACCCACGGAATGGCCGACAGTTTCATGTCGGAGCGCAAAATCGGGATGTCAGACTGTTTGCTTATTTCGACAAAATACTGCGTTTTGATGTCGATTTTGAACGTATTCCGGTTTTTTAGGGAATAATTCGCGTGAATATGCATATCTGCTATAATTTTGTAACAAAGAGTGTGGTTATTATAAAGGAATATTTATGGCGCAGTTGAAACTTTCAACTCAGGCTTGGACGTCCCAAACGATTTTCATTTTAGCGGCAATCGGTTCGGCAGTTGGCCTCGGGAATCTTTGGAAGTTTCCTTACATCACCGGCGAAAACGGTGGTGGCGCGTTTGTCATTGTTTATCTGCTCTGTATTCTGCTCATCGGTCTGCCGATTCTCATCGCTGAAATCACACTGGGGCGTGCCGGTAAGGCCAGTCCGCCGCAAGCCATCGCCAATATCGTACGTGAAACCGGTTCCAGCAAACTGTGGGTGCTGCTGGGGTTCAATGCGGTGATGGGCGGTTTATTGATTCTGACGTTTTATTCGGTCATTGCCGGTTGGGGCATCGCTTATTTCGTGGACAGTCTGTTCGGTGTCTTCAGCGGCATGAACGCGGATCAGGCTCAGCAGCACTTTGATGATTTTGTCGCCAGCCCATCCGGCTTGACCTTTTGGCATTCGGTGGTGATGCTGCTGACGATTCTCATCGTGGTGAAAGGGGTGCGCAGCGGGATTGAACGCGCTATCAATATCATGATGCCGGGGCTGTTGATTATTTTGCTGGTCTTGCTCGGCTATGCCACCACCACCGGTGCTTTGGGGCAGAGTTTTGAATTCCTGTTCAAACCCAACTTTTCCGCTTTGACGACCGATTCGGTGTTGATTGCCTTGGGGCATGCGTTTTTCACGCTGAGTCTAGGCTTCGGAACCATGATGGTTTATGGCTCCTATATGCCGAAAGATTACTCCATTGTGCGCGCCAGTTTGTGGATCGTGGCGGCGGATACGATTATTGCCTTGATTGCAGGCCTGGTGATTTTTTCAATTGTATTCGGAAATGGCCTGGAAGCGGGTTCCGGCCCGGGGTTGTTGTTTCAGACCTTGCCGATTGCGTTCGGGCAAATGACCGGTGGCTGGTTTTTCGGGACTTTATTTTTCGGTATGGTGGTTTTTGCCGCCTTGAGTTCGGCGATTTCCATGATTGAACCGGCCATCAGTTGGTTGGAACAGAACTGGGGCTTTACGCGTCGAAAAGCGGCCTGGACGCTGGGGTTATTTTCCTGGACGTTAGGATTGGGCAGTGTGTTGTCGTTCAACCTTTGGAAAAACGTCCACTTTTTGCAGGACAAGACCTTCTTCGGCACCATGGATTTCCTGACGTCGAATGTCATGCTGCCGTTGGGCGGAATGTTCACGGCCTTGTTTGTCGGCTGGGTCTGGACACAGCAACAGCGTGACGGGGAGTCCGGGATGCCGCCGAAATGGTCGAATCTTTACGGTGTTCTGGTGAAATTCGTGGCACCGGTTCTGGTGTTTGTTGTATTCGTTGAGAGTGTGACGTAATTTGTTCGTGATGGACGACTATTGAATATAAAAATGAATATAAAAAAGCGGGCAAAAGCCCGCTTTTTTGTGGATGCTATTTAAAACCGTTGGAATGCGGTTCAGTATTGCGCCATGTAACTGCTTTGAATGTGTTTTTGCATTTCCAGATTTTCCTGTAGCATCCGGCGTTGCAGGTGATGGGAAAAGCGCAGAATGGAGCGCATGACATTGAACATCAGCTTTGGATTTTTTTCGACCAATGCTTCAAATTCATCACGGTGTAGAATCAATACCGTAACGTCGTTCTGAGCTTGCAGACGCATGGTGTGGGCAATGCCATCCAAGAAGCTTAGCTCGCCAATCAAGGCTCCTTTTTTCAAGGTATTGATGTGAATGGTCTTTTCCGGGCTGATGACTTTTTGGATTTCCAGCTTACCGTCCACCAGAATATATAGATTGCCGTCCAGTGTCTCCGGTTCAAACAGGATTTCGCCTTTGGACAGGACGCGTTGCTTCACGATTTCGGACAAGGCTTCGCAGTCCGCTTGGGTCAAGTCGGCACCGAGTACAGATTCGGCAATCAATTGGGTTTCGGCTGGTTTCGGCATGGTTTGGCTCCTAAACGTTTTTCTTGTTGTTGTTTTACTTTTTAACATTATCGGTCAAGTCGTTCAATCGGGTAAAAGTTCTCGAAGAGTAGTGACAGTCCGAATGTGAACAAGAGTATCAGTACAAAGACGATGAGAATCGAACGGGCTTGTTTGTTGTCGATGAATTTTTCTTTCCAGTTTTCCTGCTTGGCATAGGGCCAGATCAGTGCGATGAAAATGACCAGAGCCAGGATTTGCAGCAGTATCGATAACATCAGTCCACCAATAGGTTAATCAAGGTTTGTTCGTAAATATCCGTCAATTGATTCAAGTCGTCCACACTCACGTGTTCATCAATTTTGTGGATGGTGGCGTTCAATGGGCCCAGTTCGATGACTTGTGCGCCGGTTTGGGCAATGAACCGACCATCCGATGTTCCGCCGCCAGTGGAAAGTTGGGTTTGCAAACCGGTTTTCTGCTTGATGGCCTTGGAAACGGCTTGAATCAACTTACCTTCCGCCGGTGTAATAAACGGCAGTCCGGATAAATTCCATTGTAAATCATAATGAAATTCGCAGCCATCCAAAATTGCGTGCACGGCTTGTTTTAAGCTGTTCGGTGTCTGTTCGGTGGAGAAGCGGAAGTTGAAATCCACCACGCAGTCGCCGGGAATGACATTAGTGGCACCGGTACCGGCATGGATGTTGGAGACTTGAAAAGAGGTCGGCGGAAAATATTCGTTACCGGTGTCCCAAACCGTTTCGGTGAGGGTTTTCAGCGCAGGGGCCAGCGTATGAATCGGGTTTTCAGCCAATTCAGGATAGGCAATGTGACCTTGAATGCCTTTCACCGTCAAGCGACCGCTGAGCGATCCCCGACGGCCGTTTTTGATGGAATCGCCCAGTTGCTGGCTACTGGATGGCTCGCCCACCAGGCAGTAATCGTATTTTTCGCCACGTGCTTCCAGTGCTTCCACAACTTTAACGGTGCCGTCCACCGCCGGACCTTCTTCATCACTGGTAATCAGGAAACCAATGGAGCCCTTGGGATCGGGATGTTTTGCCACAAAACGCTTGGTGGCGACCATAAAGCAGGCGATGCTGCTTTTCATGTCGGCCGAACCACGCCCGTATAACTGACCTTTGTCATCGATGTGCGCAGAAAATGGCGGATATTGCCATTGGTCGGCTGGGCCGGTGGGGACGACATCGGTGTGGCCGGCAAATACGATGAAAGGGCCGGTTTCACCGCGTCTGGCCCACAAATTACTCACGTCGCCAAACGGCATGGGTTCGATCTGGAATCCCAGAGGACGAAGGTAATCGGCAATCACGTGTTGGCAGCCGTTATCGTCCGGGGTGACGGATTCGATTTGAATCAATTGTCGGGCGAGTTGAATGGTTTCGGTCATATTATCGGTCGCAAGTTTGGTTATTATCGGTTTTTTTACCGTTCATTTTAGGTGTTCGGCAGTGGTTTTAGAAGCGTTGATTGTTCTGACAATCAACGCTTACAGCGCTTGTTGATAGTCGGCTTCTTTAAAACCAAACAACAGAGCGGTTTCGGTTTGCAGCACCGGGCGTTTGATCAGTGTTGGAATCTCGGCGAGCAATTCCAGGTTGTCGCCGGCCATCAACTGTTGTTTTTGTTGGTCGCTCAGCTGTTTCCAACCGGTGCTGCGTTTATTGACGATAACATCAATCGGTTGTTGTGCCAGCCAATGTTGAAGGGTCTCCAGCGTGAGAGGGTTCTTACGGAAGTCGTGAAATTGATAATCCACCTGTTGCGTGTCGAGAAATTTACGGGCTTTTCGTACCGTGTCGCAATTGGGAATGCCGTATAACGTGATGGGGTTCATTCTGCTCTTTCCAAGGTTCGATTTGAGTCAATCCGTTATTTTAAAGCATTTTAAGGAGGTTTGAAGGGGAAGATGATGCCTTTCTCGGACAGAACGGCTTCTCTGTTTTGGTCAGAAAAGGTATACTTTGCGTTTTTGATTTTGAATGTTAAGAGAAGAGTGTTATGACTATCAAACGAATCGGCCATCGTTATAGCGATGCGAAAACGGGTGCAACTTTAGATGTATGGTTTCCACGTTCAAACAAAGAAATCGCGCGTAATTGTCTGGCGTTGAAGGCCGGCATCATTAAAAGCGATTTTGTGACGGTCGAGATCGCTTCGGTGGACGATGCACCGACGTCAGCGGAAGACGCGTATTTGCGTCTGCATTTGTTGTCGGAATGCGCTTATAAGCCGCATGACATCAATTTGGACGGCGTCTTCGGCCTGTTGACCAATGTGGCTTGGACCAGTGCCGGGCCGGTGTTGCCTTCTGAGGTGGAGAATCTACGTGAAGCGATTGCCGACGAGCCGATTCAATTGACGATCACTTCGATTGACAAGTTCCCGCGTATGGTGGATTACGTGATTCCGGAAGGGGTACGTATCGGGGATGCGGACCGTGTTCGTTTGGGTGCGCATTTGGCACCGGGTACCACCATTATGCATGAAGGCTTCTGTAACTTTAATGCCGGCACTCTGGGTAACTCCATGGTGGAAGGCCGTATCAGTGCCGGAGTGATTGTGGGTGAAAACACCGATATCGGTGGTGGCGCTTCAATTATGGGTACCTTGTCCGGAGGTGGTAAACAAGTCATTTCCATGGGCCAACGTAACCTGCTGGGTGCGAATGCCGGTTTGGGGATTTCTTTGGGCGATGATTGCATTATTGAATCCGGTTTGTACTTGACGGCTGGCACCAAGGTTAAGATGCCGGACGGTTCGATTGTATCGGCCCGTGATTTGTCCGGTCAATCCAAGCTGTTGTTCCGTCGTCATAGTCAAACCGGTCAGGTGCAGGCAATTATGACGGACGGTACGGTTTGGGGCGGTTTGAACGAAGCGCTTCACAGTAACGACTGATGACAAATTCATAACAACGCCTTCAGTTGTTTGAATACAATGAACCCAGCCTTTGCGCTGGGTTTTTTATGGGCCTTTGAAAAAAAGATAGGAGAAAAAGATGGCCAGAGTCATTGGGTTGGATCACGTCAGTATCCTGGTTTCGGATGCGGAGGCCAGTTTACATTTTTACCAGGGGTTGTTGGGTTTGTCGGTTCTGGAAAGGCCGGATTTGGGCTTTCCGGGCTACTGGTTGGATTTATTCAATGGCCAAAGTCTGCATATTATGCAATTACCGAACCCGAGTAGTGGGTCTGAACGGCCTGAACATGGTGGGCGGGATTTTCACTTTGCACTCCGAGTGGATTCGATTGTCGATTATGAAACGCACTTGCAACAACATGGTTTGACCTATACACGGAGTCGTTCCGGTCGAAAAGCCTTGTTTATCAAAGATTTGGATGATAACGCGTTTGAATTGTTTGAAGTCAGTTCGAGTGTGTAAAGGCACCAGGCCTGGTCAATATGGAAATTCGCCAGGCCTGGCCGGAAATAAGGATGCCGAATATTCTAAGGTTCGATATTATCCAGCAGGGCGGCCTTTAACGCTTCCTGCGTATGATGGGAATGAATCGAGTGGTTGCTGGTTGAACTGATCATAAAGACGTCTTCCGCCTTTTCACCTACCGTATTGATTTTGGCGTCGTGTACGCGAATCTGGCAGCTTTTGAAGGCTTGGCCGATGCGGGCCAGCAGGCCGGGGATGTCTTTAGTGGTGATGCTCAGTTCCGTGAGCTCTTCATTCAACTCTTGGAATTGAATTTCGGTCGGCGTGTGGAAAGCTCGCGTCCGTCTGGGCTCCGGCTGCGGCTGCGGGGTGCTGTCCGCTTTCAGGAATAATTGGTATTTCAGCGTGTCCTCGATTTCCGCCAGAATCATGTCGTCGGTAATCGACAGGCTTTCGTGGTTAAGCAGATAGATAATCACCAGCGTCATGTTGTCGGAGCCGGAGTAGATTTTCGCTTCCACGATGTTCAGGCCGAGTTTGTCAAGAATCTGGGTGAATTGCGCGAAGAGGTAATCACGGTCGTGCATGTAAATAATCAATTCGGTGGCGCCGCGAGAGGTCGTCGGTTGCAGGTGTACGTTGATTTCATCTTCGCTTTCATCGTGCAACGCTTCGGTGATGCGCGCGATTTCGCCGGGGCTTTGGCGGTTGAAAAAATCGGTTTGTTCAAACGACTGCCAGAAGGTTTGGAATTCCGGTGGTGTCAGGCCTTTGCTCTTCAAAAATTCGCTGGCTTTTTCTTTATTGAAAATCGCTTGTTTGGCACGGTCTCTCGGCAAGGTCGACGTGGCGTCCAATGCCTGGGTGGTGTTGTGGTAAAGCTGTAGGAAAAGTTGGTTTTTCCAGTCGTTCCAAACATCATCCGAGGTGGAGCGCACATCCGCCAACGTCAGCAGGTAGAGATAGTCCAGGCGTTCCTGTGTGCCGACCTTTTCGGCGAACTGAGCGATGACTTCCGGGTCGGACAAATCTTTTTTCTGGGCAACGTAGGAGAAATCCAAGTGGCGCAATACCAGCCAGCTGAGGAGTTCGGTATCGTTTTTGTTCAGGTTGTGTTTGAAGCTGAATTCCTTGGCATCAATGGCACCGAGTTTTTCGTGTGCGCCGTTACGGCCTTTGGCAATGTCGTGGAATAAACCGGCCAGTAAGAGAATCTCCGGTTTGCACAATTGTTTGGCGATTTGGTGCGCAGTCGGGAACTCGTAAGCGTACTGGTTGATGAAGAAACGCCGCAGGTTTCGGATAACTAAAATGGTATGTTCATCAACAGTGTAGGCGTGAAAGATATTAAACTGCATTAAACCGGAAATTTTTTTGAAACTCGGCAAGTAAGCGCTCAAAATGCCATAAGCATACATGCGTTTGAGTGCGGCATTGACGCCTTTCGGTTGGCGGAAAATTTCAATGAATAACGCCTTGTTGATCGGGTCGGAGCGGAACTGGTCGTCGATCAAGTGCAGGTTGTTGCGAATCAAGCGGATGGTGCGCGAACGAATTCCCTGAATCAGATGTTGGTAGTTTTCGATGATGATGAAAATTTCCAGCAGTGCCGTTGGGTTTTTTTCGAACAAATTGGTTTTGGTGACATCAAGGTAGTTGTTGACGATACGGAAACGTGGGTTGATCTGTTCGATGTGGTCTTCGCTGGTGCGGAAAATTTCTTCTTTAAAATGCTGTAACAGGATTTCATTCAGACGTGCCACAATATGCACGTTCTGATAATAGGGTTTCATGAAAGCTTCGACCGCCTTGACACTGTCGTCGCTGGACAGGTTGGGGTACAGTTTTTCCGCGAGTTGTTGCTGGTTGTCGAACAGTAAACGGTCTTCATGACGTTTTTTCAAACGGTGCAGGGCAAAGCGAATGCGGTTGAGGTAGAGGTAAGCCGCTTGAATTTCTTGAAATTCGTGCAGGGTGATGAAATTGTGTTGCATCAGTTCCTGCAGGGAGCTGGCGCCGAAGTGACGTTTAGCCACCCAGAGAATGGTCTGGATGTCGCGCAAGCCGCCGGGACTTTCTTTGATGTTGGGTTCCAGCTGGTACAGGGTGTTGTGATAGCGTTTATGGCGGCGTGCTTGCTCTTCCAGTTTGGCTTCGAAAAACTCTTGGCTGGGCCAGAAGGTTTTGAGGTTGAAGAGGTTTTGCAGGGCTGAGAACTGTTCGTAATCCCCTGATAACCAGCGCGCTTCGAGTAGATTGGTGGCGGTGGAGACGTTTTCCTTCCCGGATTCGATGCATTCTTCCAGGTTGCGTACTGCGTGGCCGACTTCGAATCCCAAGTCCCATAAATAGGTGATGAATTCGATGATGGTTTGTTGGTGGGCTTCGTAAGATTCGCCGAGAATCAACAGGTCGATATCGGAGTAGGGTTGCAGCTCACCACGGCCGTAGCCGCCGACGGCAATCAAGGTCAGCCGGTGGTCGCCGTCCTTCGGAAAAAAATGCTGCCAGATTTTTTTCAGTAACTGGTCGATGAAGGACGTGCGTTCTTTGATCAGTGCTTCGATGGAGCGGCCCTGATCAAATTTAGTGAATTGCTGTTCGTTGAATTCTTTCAGCAAGTCTTTTCCCGCACTCAGGGATTGGTTGCGTTCCGCATGCGTCAGCTGGTAAATGAAGCTGGGAATCGAGCTTTCGTTGTTGTCGGGCGTGGTGGCAGGCGTGTCACTCGGCATGCGGAATCCTTCTGGTCGTTCAATTTGGTTCGAAAAGTCGGCGAGATGTCTGGCGTTTTAAGGCAAGACAGGTTCTTCGCCGGGACGTAATGTCATAATTTCGTAACCATCGTCGGTGACGGCTAGCATGTGTTCCCACTGTGCGGAAAGTTTTCGGTCGGCCGTTTTGACCGGAAAAATGGTATTGCCCGGGTGTTTTTTGTTCGGCCCCAGTGTTTTAACGTTGGCTTTACCTTGGTTGATCATCGGTTCGATGGTGAACACCATGCCCGGTTGTAAGACAATGTCTTTCAGTTCGGGCTGCGTATAGTGCACGACCTGAGGCTCTTCGTGGAATTCGGAACCGATGCCGTGGCCGCAGTATTCTTTGACCACGGAAAAATGATTGTTGTGGGCATGGGTTTCAATGGCCTCGGCCACATCGTATAGAGTGGCGCCCGGTTTGACGGCTTCAATGCCGAGCCACATGCATTCATGGGCCACGCGACACAAACGGTGTGCGAACGGTTTGACCTCGCCGACTTCGTACATCATGCTGTTGTCACCGTAATAACCGTCTTTGATGACGGTGACGTCGATATTGACGATGTCGCCGTTTTTCAGCTTTTTGTCGTGGTCGGGAATGCCGTGGCAAACTACGTCGTTGACGGAGATGCAGCTTTCCGACGGGAAGCCGTGGTAGCCCAGAGTGGCGGAAACCGTTCCTTGAACATCGGTCATGTACTTGGCCATGATGTCATTGAGTTCGCCGGTGGAAACACCGGGTTTGACATAGGGTTCAATCATCACAAGTACATCGGCGGCCAGTTTTCCGGCGACGCGCAGTTTTTCGAGTTCCTGTTCGGTTTTGATTTTGATGGCCATTGAGCTTCCAGAGTTAAGTTGTTTTTGATTGAAAAATCTTGAAAAAAAAACGGCCACATGGTATAAATGCGCCGCCTTTTCGAATAAAGGCATTTTAACAGAAAATCCACACGCCTGCCGATACATCAAACGGGGTGCTGTTTCCGAGTTTTGAGCGATTTTATCGTAAATGACGCCGAATCGAAACAGTTCGTTTGTTGGGCTGGCGGAGGCTTAACCCAAAATGGAGAAAAATCATGGCTAAAGTCACTATGCGCCAAATGTTGGAAGCGGGTGTTCACTTCGGACACCAAACACGTTATTGGAACCCTAAAATGGGTGAGTACATTTTCGGTGCTCGCAACAAGATTCACATCATCAACCTGGAAAAAACCTTGCCGATGTTCAACGATGCTTTGAACTTCCTAGGCGGTATCGCAGCGAACAAAGGAACGGTATTGTTCGTTGGTACGAAGCGTGCGGCAGGCGATTTGGTTGCGGAAGAAGCGAAGCGTTGCGGAATGCCTTACGTGAACCACCGTTGGTTGGGTGGTATGTTGACCAACTTTAAAACCATCAAACAATCCATCAAAAACCTGAAAGACCTTGAGACCCAGGAACAAGACGGTACTTTTGAAAAAATCACTAAAAAAGAAGCGTTGATGCGCTCCCGTCAAAAAGACAAGCTGGAATTGTCCTTGGGTGGTATCAAAGATATGCGTGCCATGCCGGATGCGATTTTCGTGATCGATACCGGAAATGAAAAAATCGCTATCCAAGAAGCGAAAAACCTAGGGATTCCAGTTGTCGGTGTTGTTGATACCAATAACGATCCAAACGGTCTGGATTATGTGATTCCGGGTAATGATGATGCGGTTCGTGCCGTATCTTTGTACCTTTCTTCAGTGGCGGATGCCATTATTGAAGGAAAAGGCTCTATCACAACCGCTTCTGAAAGCGACGAGTTCGTCGAAGAGCAAGCGGAAGCTTAATCGAACCGAACCGACGCTTCGCGTTCAAGAAACTACCAGGCCTGGTCATTCTTTCCAGGCCTTTTAAATTGATTACAACTTATTTTTAGGGGTCTAAAAAATGGCTGTTACTGCATCTATGGTAAAAGAACTGCGTGAAATGACTGGCGCAGGCATGATGGATTGTAAAAAAGCGTTGGGTGAAACCGACGGCAATATGGAAGAAGCGGTTGAGTTTCTTCGTAAAAAAGGGATGGCTGGCGCGGATAAGAAAGCCGGTCGTACAGCGGCGGAAGGCGTTATCGCGATTGCCGTTTCCGATGATCAGAAAAAAGCAGCGATCGTTGAAGTGAACTGTGAAACCGACTTCGTGGCGAAAGGTGATGAGTTTAAAACCTTTGCGGATGAAATTGCGGCCATCGTTTTGGCAACTGGTCAGGTTGATATTGATGCGTTGATGGGTGAAAAAATGGCCAATGGTCAAACCATCGACGAAAAACGTCGTGAAATGATCGGTAAAATCGGTGAAAACATGGCGGTTCGTCGTATCGAGTTGGTTGAATCAAACGGTACCATCGGTCAATACCAGCACGGCGAGAAAATCGGTGTAGTGGTTGCGATGAACGGTGGTGATGACGCCTTGACGCGTGACGTGGCGATGCACATCGCGGCTGCAAAGCCAGCGGCGATTTCAGCCGACGACGTGGATGCGGAAGTATTGGAAAAAGAGCGTAAGTTCCAAATCGAACAAGCTCAGGACTCCGGTAAGCCAGCCGACATTATTGAAAAAATGATCGAAGGTCGTATGCGTAAGTATCTTCAAGAGATCACTTTGTTGGGTCAGGCGTTTGTTAAAGACCCAGATCAAACTGTTGAGAAGCTATTGAAAGCCTCTGACGCTTCTGTTACCAACTTCGTGCGTTTGGAAGTCGGTGAAGGGATCGAGATTGAAGAAACCAACTTCGCGGATGAAGTGGCTGCGGCCGCGGCTGCGGTGAAGGGCTAATTCGGTTTCCGATTTCATGGAGCTGAAAAAGTTCTGTCGATAGCCAATCGGCAGGGCCTTTTGAAGAAAAGCCATGATAAGCAAATTGTTTATCATGGTTTTTTTTTAACTTTTTTTCGCGATTTGTTTTGAAAGTCATTTTATAATGCCTTCCATTCCAAAATGCGTTTCAAAACGATTTGCAAGCAAAAATTCAAGAAGATTTAAGGTGAGTCATGTCATTGAAATATGAACGAGTGTTGCTGAAATTCAGCGGTGAAGCTCTGATGGGCGACGGTCAGTTTGGTCTGGATGCACAGACATTGCGTCAAGTGGTTTCGGAAGTCAAAGCCTTGCGAGAGCTAGGGGTGGAAGTCGGTCTGGTGGTCGGTGGCGGTAATATTTTTCGTGGTGCTCAGATTATGGGTTCCGGTATTCAACGGACCACAGGTGACCAAATGGGCATGATGGCAACCGTCATTAATGCTTTGGCATTGCGTGACGTGATTGAAGACATGGAGATGCCGGCGGTGATTTATTCCGCAATGGGCATTGAAGGGGTCTCGCATGGCTTTAATGCAAACCATGTGAAAAAAGGCCTGGCCGAGGGGCAGGTGGCCATTTTTGCGGCGGGGACCGGGAGTCCTTTCTTTACGACCGATACGGCGGCCGCGTTACGCGGCATTGAGATTGATGCCGACATCGTTTTGAAAGCCACGAAAGTGGACGGGATTTATACGGCGGATCCGGCAAAAGACCCCACAGCTGAGCGTTTGGCCGAATTGAGTTACGATGATGTGATTCAAAAAAACCTTCAAGTCATGGATATGACGGCATTTGTGTTGTGTCGTGACCATAAAATGCCGATCCGGGTGTTTGATATGTTCAAAAAAGATGCGGTGATTCGAATTGTCAAAGGTGAAGATGAAGGCACTTTGGTGCACTGACTTCAGATTTGAGTTCAAAGGAGAAAATAAAAGATGTTGGATGAAATTTTTGATGATGCAAATGAAAGGATGAAAAAGTCGGTTGAGAATCTGGAGAGCAATTTTGCCAAGATTCGCACCGGGCGTGCTCATCCGAGCATTTTGGATTCGATTAAGGTTGATTATTACGGTTCGGAAGTGCCTGTCAGTCAAGTCGCGAACGTGAATGTTGAAGATGCACGTACCCTGACGGTTCAGCCTTGGGAGCAGGCGATGGTGGCCGTGGTTGAAAAAGCGATCATGACATCTGACCTGGGGATTAACCCGGTGACGAACGGTAATATGATGCGTATTCCGATGCCGCCATTGACCGAAGAGAGACGGAAAGAATTCATCAAAATGGCGCGTGCCGAAGCCGAGCAGGCTAAAGTGGCGGTGCGTAACATTCGTCGTGATGCCAATGCCGATTTCAAATCCTTGAACAAGGATAAAGAAATCACCGACGACGAGTTGCGTCAAGCGGAAGATCAAATCCAAAAAGCAACGGACGCGCATGTGACGGAAATCGATGCAATGCTGGCGGAAAAAGAAGCCAGCTTGATGGAAATTTAAGCTGAAATTCTTTCGCATTTGCGGCATAATTACTCGTTAATTGTCAACAGCGGCCTGTCTTGGCATTTGCCTTGAGAGGCCGTTTTTGTTTAAACAACCAATCCGCTAGGAATGCTTTTGAGTCAACGCCAAACGAATCCCAATATCCCGAAACACATCGCCATTATCATGGATGGAAATGGACGCTGGGCGAAGCAGCGCTTTCTGCCGCGTTTTGTTGGTCATCAAAAAGGCGTCAATGCCGTTAAGCGGGTTGTGAAGCGTTGCGGTGAAATTGGCGTGGAGTCGTTGACACTGTTTGCTTTCAGTACCGAAAACTGGAAACGCCCGGAAGAAGAAGTGAATAAGTTGATGGGCTTGTTCCTGATGGCGTTGCAGAAAGAAGTGTCGAAGTTAAACGATAACAATGTTCGGTTACGGGTCATTGGCGACCGTTCAGCGTTCAGTGAGGAAATTCAAGCGCATATCGAAAAAGCGGAGACATTGACGGCCAAAAATACGGCGCTGACACTGAATATCGCCGCCAATTACGGCGGGCGTTGGGATATTGTTCAGGCTGTAAAGGCTTGGCAGGCTGCGCACCCTGACCAGTCGGCGGCCGATTTAACCGAGGCCGAGCTGTCGCAATATGTGTGTCTCGCCGATCAGGCGGTTCCTGATTTATTGATTCGAACTGGCGGTGAGCAGCGCGTCAGTAATTTCCTGATTTGGCAAATGGCATATGCCGAGCTGTATTTTTCCGATGAGCTTTGGCCGGACTTCAATGAAGCTTCCATCGATCAAGCGGTCGCATCTTTTCAAAGCCGTGAACGCCGTTTCGGTAAAACCAGCGAGCAGGTGGCCTCTTTATGTTGATGCAACGCGTGATTACAGCCAGTTTACTGTTCTTTCTGGTGGGCGGCCTGTTATTTTACGGAAACGACCAGGCCTGGGCGTTTTTTGTCTTATTGGCGACTTTTTTATGCGGTTGGGAATGGGCCGGTTTAGCTCGCATTCAATCTCAGGCGACGCGAGTCGTTTATGGCGCATTGGTGGCGTCAGCCGCAGGGTTGGTGTTTAGCATCAACAGTCCGTTGCTGTGGTTGTGGCTGACGCTGGTGATTATGGCGGTGATGGCGACCATGGTCATGATTTATCAATGGAGCGCCGGGCAATATCTGGTTAAATCGAAAGCGGCGATTTTGGTATTGGGTGTGCTGGTGCTGGCCAACTTTGCCAGTATCTTAATCGAATTTTTATCGGTGCTGTCGTCTGCGATTTTGTTGTTGAGCCTATTTGTGGTCTGGGCCATTGATACCGGGGCCTATTTTGCCGGCCGGCGTTTTGGACGACGCAAGCTGGCGGTGCATGTCAGTCCTGGCAAAACCTGGGAAGGCGTGTACGGCGGAGCCTTGCTTGCCTTTGTCATTGCTGTGATCGGTTTGAATTGGCTACAACCGGTATTGCAGTTGTCTTATGGTAGCGTGGCGTTGATTTTTTCAGGGTTGGCGTTGTTTTCGATTTTCGGTGATTTATTTGAAAGTCTGCTGAAACGGCAGGCTGATTTAAAAGACAGCAGTCAATTACTGCCTGGTCATGGCGGTTTACTGGATCGGGTTGACAGTTTGTTGGTGGCGGTTCCGATGTTCTTTTTCGTTTGGCAGTGGATTTTGGCATGACGATACTGTGGTCAATTGCGGGGTTTATCGTGGCGATGGGGTTGCTGGTCGCGATCCATGAGTGGGGCCACTATATTGTCGCACGGGCCTTCAATATCAAAGTGACCCATTTTTCGCTGGGGTTCGGTAAGGTTTTTTACCGTCGTCAAATGGGCGAAACCCAGTTTCAATTGAGCGTGTTGCCACTGGGTGGTTACGTTCGATTTGTGGACGAACGAGAAGGTCCTGTGGCGGAAGAGGACTTGCCGAGAGCCTTTAATCGCCAAAGCGTTTATCGCCGCTTTGCAGTGGTGGCTGCCGGCCCGTTGGTAAATTTGGTGTTTGCCTGGTTGGTGTTTTCATTGATTTATTTTTCCGGTATTACCGGTTTGAAGCCGGTGTTTGAAACGGTGCCGCCTCAAACGCCGTTGGCGAAAAGCTTGCCGAAAAACGACCAGGCCTGGCAGGTTTTGTCGGTTGATGACCAAGAAGTGCTGGATTGGCGTGCGGTGTATCAACAGGTGTTACAGGCACTGGTTAAAGGTAAACCGGATATTGTTGTCGGTCTGCAATCCATGGATGGTGCGGAATCCAAGACGGTGGTTTTGACGATGGCTGAACTGGATATCAATCAGCCGAAACAGGATTGGCTCTCGGCGCTGGGTTTTGCGCCGAAATACCCGGAAATACGCCCGGTCATCAGTCGCGTGGTGGAGGGTTCTCCGGCCGAGAAAATGGGCTTGCAGAGTGGTGATTGGGTTCGCCGAATTGATGGTCAGCCGATTGAAACTTGGTCGCAATTAGTGGAATATGTGCGCAAACATCCGGGTAAAGAAGTAGAATTGCTGGTCGACCGGAATGGCCGGGCTGAATTTGCTCGGGGGGTATTGGCGCAAAGAGAGGCGGCTAATGGTCCAATCGGAACACTGGGCGCAGCCGTAAAAATGGATGCTGAAGCTCTGAGTGCTTATCGTGTGACGGTGTCTTACGGTCCCTTGGCGTCTTTGGAAAAAGGTTGGCGTCATACCGTTGATTTGGTGGAAATGACGCTGGACATGATTAAAGGTATGTTGATCGGTAGTGTATCGGTCACGAACCTGTCCGGCCCCGTGAGCATTGCCGAGTTTTCCGGTAAAGCCATGCAGTCCGGTTGGGTGGCTTTTTTAAGTTTGCTGGGGCTGCTCAGTTTGAGTTTGGGCATTTTGAACTTGCTGCCGATTCCGGTTCTGGATGGTGGGCACTTGTTCTTTTATGTAATTGAAATGATTAAAGGGGCGCCGGTTAAGGAATCGATTGAAGCCGGTGCACAAAAAGTTGGCCTGATGTTGATTTTAGGACTGACGTTTTTTGCTTTATTTAATGATGTGGTACGAATTTCGAATGGTTAAACAGTTTTCTCAGCGGATTCTTTTGGTACTGGTTGTTGTCTTTACCGTGCTGAGCACCGCACAGGCCGCCGATTTTAAGATTCAAAAAATTGAGGTTGAAGGTAATAAGCGCATCAGCTTTGAAACCATTCGCAGTTACCTGCCGGTGGATATCGGAGATGAATTGACACCATCCAAAGTGCAGGAAGGGATCGAAAAACTGTACAAAACCGGTTTCTTCCGTGATGTGGCCTTTTTTGAACAAGGCGATGGTGTACTGGTGATTCGTGTGCTGGAGCGTCCGTCGATTGCGGATATCACCATTGAAGGAAACGAGCTGATCAAAACCGAAGACATGAATATGGCTTTGGATTCCCTGGGGGTCAAAAAAGGGCGCATTTTCAATGATACTCAGATGGACCGTATCATCCTTGATTTGCGTCGTCGTTATCAAAACCAGGGGTATTATGCCGCGGAAGTGGATATTGAAGTGACCGAACTGCCGCGTAATCGAGTTGGTTTATTGATTAAGGTCGAAGAGGGTAAGCCGGCCAGTATCGGACGTATTACGCTGGTGGGGAACCAAACCTATGAAGATGATCGGCTGAAAAGCGCCATGCTCCTGTCGGAGTCGGCCATGATCGGCGATTCGGACAAATACGCCAAGCCGAAGTTGCAATCGGATATCGAAACCTTGCGTTCTTATTATATGGACCGTGGGTTTGCCGAGTTCAAGGTGATCTCTTCTCAAGTAAGTTTGTCGTTGGATAAGACTCAGGTATTCTTGACCATTAATATGAAAGAAGGGCCGCAGTATACGATTTCCACGATTAAGTTCACCGGTGAAACCATTATCACTCAGGATGAATTGCGTGGTCTATTGAGAATCCGAGAAGGTGAGTATTTCTCGCGCAGTAAAATCGTGGCCACGGTCAATGCCATTCGTGATCGCTTGAGTGAAGAAGGCTATGCTTTTGCAGAAATTGAGCCGATTACTAATCTGGATAAAGATAATCGATTGGTGTCATTGGATTTCCGTATCGAGCCGAAAAGCCGCGTGTACGTTCGCCGCATCCGAATTGAAGGTAATACGCGTACCAAGGATTACGTTATTCGCCGGGAGTTGCGTCAGTTTGAGAGCGCGCCTTATTCTTTGAAAGCGGTGCGTCGTTCCAATACACGCTTGAATCGATTGGGGTATTTTAAAACGGCCAAAATCGATACCGACCGTATTTCCAAGGATCAGGTTGATTTAGTGGTTAAGGTCGAAGAACAATCAACCGGTTCTTTTAACGCCGGGGTGGGTTATTCGCAGGTGGATGGCGTGAGTTTCACCCTGGGTGTGACCGAGCGTAATGTCATCGGTTCCGGCTATCGTGCGAATATCAATGGAACCTACAGCGCATCGACAAAATCTGCCGATGTGGGTGTGACCAACCCTTATTTCACAGTCGATGGCGTTTCCTTAGGCGGTGGACTTTATTACCGTGAAATCGATGCGGCCGAATTGGATGTGTCCAGTTACACCACCAATAACTACGGTATTCGTTTTAACTTGGGATATCCGACCAGTGAATGGAGCAGTCTGAATTATGGATTGAAATTCGATGACCAAACACTTCAGTGTGTGGATGACTTCCTTTACTGTAAAAATTATACTGCGGAATATGGTAAGCACTTTAATTCAGTGCGCTACACCATGGGCTGGAGTCACGATACCAAAAACGCTTTTTATTTCCCGACGGACGGTCAGAGCACCAGTGTCAGCGGGGAACTTGTTATTCCGACCAATTCGGATGTGTCTTTTTATAAGCTCTTTTTTAATGAAACTTTCTATCAGCCGTTATCGGATATTTTTACCTTGCGTTTGAAAGGCGATCTCGCTTATGGGGATGGCTATAATGGCTCCAAGGGCATTCCGTTTTATGAAAACTTTTATGCGGGCGGTATCGGAACGGTACGGGGTTATGAACCCAACTCGCTGGGTCCTCGATATGATGAAGCAACCGACGGTTCCGATGATCCAACGGGTGGGCGGATTCGAATCATTTCCAATGCGGAGGTGATTTTTCCGATGCCGTTTATCGAGGATTCAGGAAATTTGCGTTTGAGTCTGTTTGCGGATGCGGGGAATGTCTTTACCGATTGGAATGAGGTGAAGCTACCGGAATTTCGTTCGTCGGTTGGTTTAGGCGTTTCATGGATTACACCGGTTGGACCGTTATCGTTCAGTTTTGCGAAAGCCCTGAACTATACCGATACGGATAAAACCCAAGTGTTCCAGTTTAACTTAGGTGTTGCGATGTAGGCACTGACCGTGAAAAATGGTTATTGTCACTCTGTGTAAATATGGTTAAAAATCCGAATCAAATCGGATACAATATTTAAAATATTTTTAGCGTTAAGGGAAGTTTTTATGCGAAAGTGGCTCGCGATTTTAGTAGGAAGCGTCTTCGTTTTCTTGTCTGGTCAGACCTTGGCACAACCGGCAAAATTGGGTGTGGTGAATGTCGCTTTGCTGCTGGAAAAAGCTCCTCAAGCGCAGGCAGCAGGGCAAAACCTGGAAAAGGAATTTGGTCCGCAACAGGCGGAGCTGAAAAAACTGGCGAAAAAGCTGGAACAAAAGCAACAAGATTACCAAAAAAACCAGTTGGTGATGTCCGAATCGCAAAAAGTTACGGCTGAACGTGAGATCAGCATGATGACACGCGATATTCAGCGTAAGCGTAATGATATTCAAGAACTGGTCAATATCCGTCGTAATGAAGAGTTGGCGTCTTTGCAAAGTTTGGTTAATCAAGCGATTAAAGAGATTGGAAAACAGCAAAAGTTCGATTTGATTCTCTATGAAGGGATTGCATACACCAATAACCGTTTGGATATTACGCAAAGTGTTCTGGAGTACTTGGAAAAAGAGTACCAGAAAAAACGAGCCAATTTTAATAAGTAACATTTTTTAGAGCGCAAGATTGAAGCTGCAAACGATTTTAGAGCACCTGGAAAAACAAGGAATTGACGTTGAATTTCTAGGTGACTCATCCCATCAAGTGAGTCAAGTCTCGGGATTGTCTGAGGCTTCTCCTGAGCATATTAGCTTTTTATCCGATACCAAGCGTATGGGTGAATTGGAAGCCAGCCAAGCTGGAGCTGTCATTCTCAAACCTGAGCATCGAGACATCACATCAACCAACCGTTTACTCGTCTCAAACCCCTATTATGTTTATGCGTTAACCGCGCAATTACTGAATCCCTTGAATCTCGAACCGGGCATTCACCGCAAGGCGGTCATCGATCCGAGTGCAACTATTGGTGAATCCGTATCGATTGGTCCCAATGCTGTTATTGGTGCGAATGTTTCTATTGGTGATGGGGTTTCAATTGGTGCCGGAACGGTCATTGAATCCGGAGCGCAGATTGGCCACCGTTCTTATTTAGCACCGAATGTGACCGTCATGCACGATTGTGTAATCGGCGATGATGTCCGTATGGAATCAGGCTGTGTGATTGGTGGGGAAGGCTTTGGCTTCGCCAATGAAAAGGGGGAATGGCACCATATTCCTCAAATTGGACGAGTGGTGATTGGTGATCGCGTCTATATCGGT